>CAYZYE010000071.1:3786-17381 GCA_964481205.1 uncultured Anaerolineae bacterium
GCATGTCGGGCGGGTAGCCGGTTTTCTCGCTGACCAGGGCAAGCACTTGATCGGCAACCGCATCTGCGGCAACCGCATCGACGGCGGGCGCGCTGGTGGGCGTTTCGGCGGCGGGCGCCTGGGGCAGCGCGACGGTTTCGTCCTCGATCGGACGGGGGACGCTTTCCAGTTTGGCCGGGGGCGAGAGGGACACCCAGGCGGTTGGCCCTTGTCCAGCTTGCCAGGCCGAGGTTGCCGGCGGGCGCGTGGGCGGCCCGGCGTCCTGGATGCGCAGCGTGTGCTGGACAATTTCCAGTTTGGCGTGATCCTGCCCGGCGATGTCGGCCAGCCAGCGGTGGTACACATCCTGGCGTTCGATGCGCCCGTCGACGCCGTCGTTTTGGGGCGGGCCGATGCGCTGAATGAGGGTCATGGCGATCTGTGAGCCAAAGCCCGCGCCAAGCCGCAGCGCGTATTGGATGGGATAGTTGCCGCCGTGCGACAGACGCAGGTCGCCCAACTCGGGGTCGGGTTCAAAGTCGTTGTGGATGTTGGCGACGGGCGGTACGATGCCGCGTTCCAGCGCTTTGACGGCGAGCACATCCTCGATGCCGACGCCCATGGCGTGACCGGTATAGCCTTTGGTGTTGGCGATGACGATCTGGTTGGCGCGGTCGCCAAATGTGTGGCGCAAGGCGTGAATTTCGGCGGCGGCGCTGCCGCCACGCGCCGGGGTGTATGTTTCGTGCGAGACAAAGACCGTGTTGGCGGCCATATCCCGGCGGTCGAGGGCAAAGCGTTCTTCGGCCTTGCCCACCAGGCGATCCATCACCTGGCAGATGTGGTCGACGTCGAGGCGGGTGCCGTGAAAGGCGCTGTTGGCGATCTCGCTGGACAGCACCTGGCAGATGCCGCGCATGCCGCGTTCCTGGAGCGCGTCTTGCGCTTCGATGACCAGCGCCGCCGCGCCCATGCCGATGATCGTGCCGTGACGGCGTTGATCAAAGGGCAGAGCGGCTTTGTCGAGGCGTTCCTGGGTGGTTGTTGCTCCGGTGGCGAGCATGCCCGATCCGATCCATTGCATCAGGTTTTTGCCGGTCACATCGTCGCCGGCGATGACGATGACGCGGCGGCAGCGTCCGGCGCGAATCCAGTCCTCGGCGACGGCGACGGCGTGCGTCGAGGTCGCGCAGGCGGCGTTGACGTGGGTGTTGGGGCCGCGCGCGCCAATGTATTCGGCAAATTGCGAGTGCCCCATCGCCAGGACGCGAAAGATGAATTTACGATCAAAGCTGTAATCGAGGTCTTTTAGCTGCTTTTGCAGGCCGGCGATGCGGCGATCGAGTTCGGCGGCAAGGCCGTTGTCGCTCGCTGCCGGATCGCGGCGCAGCTGCTGTAGGGTATCGAGTTGTTCGTTGAGCGCCTCATAGTCTTTGTATTTGGTGATTTCGTCGGCCATGCGATCCAGGCCGGGAAAGGCGGAGGCAAAGATGACGCCCGTTTCGTCGCGCAGGGCGTGGGGCAGCATCCAGCGATCGGGGAGCAGTGTGTTTTTGCTGGTGGTGCGATAGTGTTTCACCAGCGGGATGCCGGCGTCACGCAAGGCTTGGACGCCGGCGGCGATCGCCAGTTGGGTACTGATGTCCAGCGCGTCGACGCGCGAGGCGGTCACGCCAAATTCTTGCGCCAGGTCAAACTGGCCGCTTTGTCCGGCCAATTTGATCGTGTCTTTGGGGTCGTCGATGACCTGAAAGACGGCTCCGGCCTCGCTTTTGACCAGACGGGTGATGCGCCGCGCGGCCATTTGTGTGCGCAAGTGATCGGAGGTCAGGTCGATGAATTGTTCGCCGCGCAGGATGCGATCGATGTTGTCATCGGCAAAGACGCGCTTGTTCAGGCCGGGCAGACCCAGCGCCGCGCCGCTGATCACGACCGAGCCGGTGAGCGGCAAACGCCCGTCGAGCGGGGCGGTTGGGGGGCTGGCCGATTGGCTGGCCGGTTGGGCGGGCGGTGGGGCGATTGCGTCGTTTTCCATATAGATTTGCTGTCCCTGAGACAGGAAATCGGCAAAGAGTTGGCCCAGGGCGATGATGCGTTCTTGGGGTAGCGCGGTGGCGGGGCGCGTTTCTGGATTGGGTGGCGGTGCAGCCGGCGGCGCGGGGCGCGGCGGCGAGGCGACCCGGATCGAGGTCTGGGCCGGGCGCGGATCGAGGCGAGCGCCAACGCCAGCCGCCCACAGGCCGCACAATGCCTCGTTGAAACTGGGGATCGTGCCTTTGCGCGGGTGGTTGGTGAAAAAGGTGCGCACACGGTCCTGCAGGATGTCGTCGGCAAGTGATTTGAGCACGCGCTTGGGGCCGACTTCGACCAGGATGCGCGCGCCCTGGCTGTATAGTTTTTGGACGCCGCGAACAAATTGTACCGGCGAGGCAACTTGTCGCCCTAAAATATCGACGATTTCGTTCTTGGTTCGTGGATACAGATCGCCGGTCACGTTGGCGACGACGTCCAACTGCGGCGGATACACGTCCATGCCGGCGATAACGCGCTTGAGCGGCTCGCTGGCCGGGGCGACGATGCGAGTGTGAAAGGCGTGCGAGACGGGAATTTTGACGGCGCGGTATTCGTTGTCTTGAAACAGTTTGATCGCTTGATCGACGGCCGCGGTTTCGCCGCCGATCACGGCCTGGTTGGTGCTGTTGATGTTGGCAATGACGACATAGCCTTCGATTTCGCGCAGGATGCGTTTGACCTGGTCCAGCGGGGCAAAGATGGCGGCCATGCAGCCGTTGTCCTTGAGCGCCACTTTGGTCATTTCGCGTCCGCGCGCGCTGACGATGTGCAGGGCGGCGGGCAGGGAGAGGACGCCGGCTTCTACCAGCGCCGCGTATTCGCCCAGGCTGTGGCCGATGACGATGTCGGGGGCGATGCCATAGCTTTTGAGCAGCCGCGTCAGCGCCACGTTGACGGTGAGCACCGCCGGTTGGGTGATCGTGGTGTCTTTGAGCCGCGTTTCGGCTGCTTTGATCGTTTCTTTGTCTTGTGCATCGGTAAAAATGTAACTGCTCAACGGTTGCCCGAGCAACGGGGTCATTGTTTCGTCGGCCTGGAGAAAGGTGTTGGCGACGACCGCATCGACTGCGTACAGGTCTTGGAGCATGTTGACGTACTGCGACCCCTGTCCGGGGAACATGAATGCGATTTTGCCCGGTTGGCCGCGGCCGCGAAAAATGCCTTGTGCGGCCAGCGGTCGCCACACGGCCGCGCCGTTTTTGTCGAGCGCGTCGCGCGCTTTGTCGCCGCGTTTGAGCAGTTCGTCGATGCTGCCAAAGTCGATGGCCAGCCGTTCGGGGGCGTTCAACACCTCGGCTGGCGGCGGCTGGCGGCGCGGCAGTTTGCCGTTGCGCGCGTCGATCAGGGCGTTTTGGAGTTGGGCGATCAACCCGGCCGGGGAGGCGGCGCCGAGTACCAGCGCGCCGCGATAGGGCGCTTTGGCCGTTGCCGGTTTGGTTGTCTGCGCGGCGACGGCGGCAAAGGCGCGTTTGGGGGTATCCAGCAGACCGGGTATATGTTCTTCGACGACGACGTGGAAATTGGTGCCGCCAAAGCCAAACGCGCTGACGCCGGCGCGACGCGGCGTGTCGCTGCGTTCCCAGGGGACGAGCGCGGTATTGATTCGGAAGGGCAGGTTGGCAAAGTCGATCTTGGGATTGAGCCGGTTGACGTTGAGGCTGGGGGGGATTTGCCGGTGGTGCAGCGCAAGCACGGTTTTCATCAACCCGGCTGCGCCGGCCGCGCCCTTGAGGTGGCCGATGTTCGATTTGACCGAGCCGACCGGAATGTGCCCCACGGGGAGGCCGAGGTCACGGAAGGCGATGGCCATGCCCTCGGCCTCGGCCACGTCGCCGACGCGGGTGCTGGTGCCGTGCGCCTCGATATAGCCGGCGGTGGCCAGCGACAGGCCGGCGTCTTGCCAGGCGCGAAGGATCGCCTGCGCCTGGCCGGCCGGGTTGGGCGCGGTGATCCCTTTGCCTTTGCCGTCGCTGGCGCCGCCTACGCCGCGAATCACAGCATAGATTTTGTCGCCGTTGCGTTCTGCATCGGCGAGGCGTTTGAGTACAAAGACGGCGGCGCCTTCTCCCATCACAAAACCGTTGGCGTTGGCGTCAAAGGGGCGGGAGCCGTCGGGGCTGAGTGCGCCGATCTTGCAGAATTTGACGAACGAGGACGCGCCCATGTTGCGATCGACGCCGCCGGCCAGAACGGCGTCAAAATGTCTGGCGTGGAGGCCGCGCACGGCCGCTTCGATGGCGGCAAAGGAGGACGCGCAAGCGGCGTCGGTGACAAAGTTGGGGCCGCCCAGGTCGAGTGTGTTGGCCACCCGTCCGGCGATAATGTTGGCCAGTTCGCCGGGCATGGTGTCTTCGGTGATGCCGGAAATGCGGTTGCGCACGCTTTGCGTTGCGCCGTCCAACAGCGCCGCGCGCATAGCGGGGTCGAGGCTTTGAAAGGCGGGCACGTCCTCGAGGGCGTGCAAAAATTCGGGGGTATAGATGCGCAGCGCGGTGGTGTAATGGTTTTCGCCGGCCATTGCGTTGCCCAAAATGACGCCGGTGCGCGCCAGGTCGAGTGGACGGTCGGGGTAGCCATAGTCGATCAGCGCCGCGCGGCAGCTCGAAATGGCCCACTTTTGCGCCGTGTCGATGGCTTGTTGTACTTTGGGTGGGATGGGCATTCGCCATTTGAAAGGGGCGAATTCGTATTCGCGCACCCAGCCGCCAACCCGGGAATAGGTTTTGTCGATGGCCTGGGGATCGGGGTCGTAATAGTCGCCGGGGTTCCAACGCTCCGGATCGACGTCGGTGATGCTGTAGCGTCCTGTTTTCAGGTTTTGCCAAAAGGTGGCGACGTCCGGGGCGTCGGGCAAAATTGCGCCCAGTCCCACGACGGCGACGGCCTGGTCGATGTTGCCGTTTTGATCAGACATTGTTTTTCTCTCCTGCTAAATTCCGGTCGAGGTTGGCCGACCGTCAAGTTTATGCCAAGTTGGTATTTTTTAGTGCTGCGGCTACCACGTCCATATCGGCGAGCAGGCCGGACTGCGCGCCATAGATGTCGGGTAGGTTCAGTGTTTGTTCCAGTTCGCCGGCGTCGATGCCGTTTTGCGCGCCGAGGATGTATCTCAGTCCTTCGGTGGCGACGTGTAGCGCGGTCTGGCGGGCATAGATGCGGCTGATTGCCTTGACCGTGCTCTGGTCCAAGCCGGATACTTTGGGGGTTGGATCGGCGGCATAGCGCGCCAACGCGGCCGCGCTTTCGGCGCAGGCGACCCACTCGCCGATGCGGAATAGGATGTGTTGGTTGCGCGTCAGCCGGCCCAGGCGGGCGCGTTCGAGGATCGCGCTCAGGGCGTGCAGGGTCAGGGCGACGAGGTTGGCGTTTACGTCGGCGGATTGGCGATGCAGGCGCTCAAGTTGAGATATTTGATGTGTGTAATACTGCCCGCGTGTTTTGAGGTGTTCTTGCCACCGCGCGCGGGCGATGGTCCACTCGATGATTTCAGAGGTGCCTTCATAGATGGTGGTGATGCGCACGTCGCGGCGGATTTTTTCGATGGGGTATTCTTTGGTGTAGCCATATCCGCCCAAGGCCTGGATGGCCGCGTCGGCGGCGGCGTTGCCTGCTTCGGTGGCGACGAGTTTGGCGATCGCGCCTTCGGCATTGAGGTTTTGTTCGCCGGCGTCGATGCGGCGCGAGGTTTCTTCAATGTAGGCGCGCGCGGCTTCCAGGCGCACAGCGTGGGGAACCAGCAGTTTGTGGGTGTAGGCCTGTTTGTCGATCAGCGGCGAGCCGGCTTGCACTCGTTCTTGGGCGTATTGTACGGCGGCTTTGAATGCGGCCATGCCGCCGCCGAGGCCAAATGTGGCTACCATCAGGCGCGTATAGCCAAACACTTGTTGCGCGTAGACCATCCCCCGGCCTTCCTGGCCGACGAGGTTTTCGATGGGTACAAACATGTCTTCAAAGGTCAGCGGGGCGGTGTTGGAGATGCGGATGCCATGTTTGTCTTCTGCTTTGCCAATGTTCAGCCCGTCGGCGCCTTTTTCGACGATGAAAAAGGTGAACCCGTTTTCGGTTCTGGCGAGGATGGTGTACAGGTCGGCGATGCCTCCGTTGGTGATGAATTGTTTGCTGCCGTTCAGGGTATAGCCGACGAGTTGCCCGTCTCGCTCGACGGGGTCGGCTTTGGTGCGCAGCGCAGCGAGGTCAGAGCCGGCGGTCGGTTCGGTGACGCCGTAGGCGACGATCCAGCCTTTTTCAGCGACCTGGGTCATCCATTTGGATTTTTGCTCGGCTGTTCCGCCGACGAGGATTGGGTCCAGGCCGAGAAAGGTGGCGAGGACGGCGCTGGCCAGTCCCAGGTCGACCTGGGCGATTGCTTCTGAGACACGATAGATGTCATACGCGCCGCCGCCCAGGCCGCCGTATTGTTCGTCGATGAACAAGAGGTGGAGGCCAAATTGGGGGCCGTACATTTCGCGCAAAATTTGTTCGGGACATTCGTCTTTGTGGTCCAGCTCGCGTAACAGCGCGCCGGGGAGTCGTTTTTGGGCAAAGTCTTGCACGGCGGCCAGGATCATGGCCAGGGTTTCGGCGTCCAAACTGGTTGTTTTCACAAGTTTCTCCTATGAATGTAAACAACGCGTCGAGTGATGGAACGCCTCGGCGCGTTATTGCAGCAAGCAATATCTTGTTTGGTTGCTCTGGAACAAGATAGATGGGATTGAGGTATGCGGTTGTCGGGCCGCGTTCAAAGCACCGCGATCATTACATTTAACACCCTTTCGCTCCAAGAGTCACGCCAGAAAGGGAAAATCGACCGCAGATGACGCAGCAAAAACCCTCCCGCAGGTTGTCGTGAACTCGCGGGAGGGTGGTGCGGGCAAAAGCGGTCCAAGATGCTCTATTTTTTTCGTTTCCAGGCCTGGTTGGCCATGATGGCCGCGCCGAGGACGCCGGCATTGTCTTGGAGTTTGCTTTCGACGATGCGGATTTTGTGTTTGTCGTGCTGGTTGGTATAATATTGTTCCGCCGTCTCGCGCACGGGATCGAGGTAGGCGTCGCCCAGTCGTTCGACGAGGCCCCCGCCCAAGACGATGACCTGGGGTTCGATCAGGTTGACGACGTTGGCCACGAGTAGCCCCATATAGTATTGCGCTTTTTCCATCACTTTTGTGACGAGCGGGTCGCCGCGTTTCAACGCCGCGGCCAGGACGCTGCTGCTGAGGTCGGTGCGGTTCATTTTCTGCCAGATTTGCGGCAGCGCGCTTTGTTGCCCGGCCTTTAGTCCGGCGTGGATGTCGCGTTCGATGGCGGTGCGGCTGGCGACGGCCTCGGCGCAGCCGCGTTTGCCGCAGCCGCAGCGCGGCCCGCCGGCGACAATGATCATGTGTCCCACTTCGCCGGCGGTGTTGCGCGCGCCGCGATACAGTTTGCCGTTGAGGATGATCCCGCCGCCGATGCCGGTGCCGACAAAGATCGAGACCAGGTTGTCGACGCCGCGTCCTGCGCCCAGCGCGTGTTCGCCGATCGCGCCCACGTTGACGTCGTTGCCCAGGAAGGCCGGCGGGCCGAGTTTTTCGGTCAAATAGTCGGTGAGGGAGAGGTTGTTCCAGGTGGGGCCGAGGTTGGGGGCATGGAGGACGATGCCGCGGTCGGGGTCGAGCGGGCCGGGAAAGCCGATGCCGATCGCGCGCACGTTTTTCATTTTGGCGCCGGCCCGGGCGACGGCCGTTTTGACGACGTCGATGATGCGCCCCAGTACGGCGTTGGCTCCTTCGTCGGCCAATGTTTTTGTTTTTTTGGCGCCCAAGATTTTTCCTTTGGGCGTGGCGGCGACGGCGAGCAGGCTCGTTCCGCCCAGATCGATGCCGACAAGCAGTTTTTTTGCCACGGGAATCCCTCCCTGAAAAGGTGAAACTGTGGGGTGGCTGGTTGAGCATGGTCATTATAGCATAATGGTATGTCTGGGGCAACAGCAGGGCAATTGCATCCAGATTATTTAGGTGTGTTCCAAATGGTTGAGCGTCCGCAGCATAGCCCCTTGTGGACGGGGCATAGACGGATGACTAGAAAGCAAATGAAACACACCCATTTGAAATACATTCCAAGGAGATGAAAAATGCGAGTGCTGATCGGTGCGATGGGACACGAGTCTAACACATTTACACCATTTTTAACCAGGCTGGAGGATTTTTACGTTCGCTATGGAAGCGACATTTTGAACCAGCCGATGCGCCGCAGTTCCATTGCCGGGATTATGGACACGCTGCAAGCGCACGGCGTCGAGTTGGCGCCGACCGTGGTTGCTGGCGCGATGCCCGGCGGTGTGGTCGAAAAGCGGGCCTATGAGACGTTCAAAAAGGCTATTTTGGCCCAGGCGCACGATGTCGATGGGGTGTGTTTGTATCTCCACGGGGCAATGCGCGTTGAGGGGTTGGATTACGCCGAGAACGATTTGTTGCGCGATTTGCGCGCTCGACTCGGCCCCGATGTACCGATTTCGGTTGCGCTGGACATGCACGCCAATATTGTCGCCGAGACGGCCCAAAACGTCGATGCGTTGGTCGCTTACCATACCGCGCCGCATATCGACGCTTATGAGACCGGCGAAAAGGCCGCCGAAATGTTGTTACAGATCTTGGAACAAGGCGTGCAACTCGAGATTGGGTTTGCCAAAATACCCTTTTTGCTGCCCGGCGAGATGGCCCAGACCGCGTTGGCGCCGATGTCGTCAATGATGGCGTTGGCTGCCGAGAGCGAGCAACGCCCGGAGGTGGTCTCGACCTCGTTGATGAACGGTCATTGCTGGGCCGATGTGCCCGACATTGGCGTGATTGCCGTGGTGGTCACAAGAGGGGACGCCGCGCTGGCCCGGTCGGAGGCCAATCGCCTGGCAGCGACATTTTGGGAACGTCGCGCCGAGTTTGGCGTCAGCGCAGAGGCGTATCCGCTCCGGGAAGCGGTGCAAAAGGCCTTGTCGGCCCCGGAATCGACCGTTTTCCTCTCCGATTCGGGCGACAATCCCGGCGCAGGGGGGACGACGGACGTGCCGGCGCTGCTGGCCGAACTGATCGCTCAAGAGGCCTCCGGCGTGGTGGTGGCCTCGATCTGGGATGCCGAGGCGGTGCGGGCGTGCGAGATCGTGGGGGTGGGACAAGAGATCGCGCTGTCGGTGGGCGCCAAGTTGGACACGCGGCACGGTTCGCCGTTGGACGTGGTCGGGCGCGTGCGGCTGTTGGCCGATGGTGAGCGTTATCAGGGGGGGATTCGCCGCGTGTGGGGGCGGGGCAATCGCGGGCCGGTTGCTGTGCTCAACATCAACGGCATTGACCTCATTTTGTCCTCGACGCGGCAGAGTTTTGTCGATCCGGCGCAACTGCGTCATTTGGGGCTTGAGCCGCTGGATTACCGTATTGTCGTTCTCAAGCGCGGCTATCTCACCGCGCCATTCCAGGCGATCAGCGAGCGATCGATCCTGGCTTTTAGCCCCGGCGCAACAAATTGCAACATTGCCCAGATGACGTTCGAGCGCGTCAATCGGCCAATGTATCCCCTCGATCCAGACGCGACGTGGTCGCCACAAGTTTGATCCGTTTCCGTTGGGTTGGGAGATGGACCTGGTGGGCGGGTGGAACAGACGAAACGTCGAGTATTATAGATAGGCGCAGAGTCTAGTACATCCGAGCTTGATTGCTTTGTTGCGCTGGCAATGACAGAACGTATGGCGGCTGGTTGGGTTTATCGAGTCTGGGCATTGGCTCAATCTTGCGGGCAGCCCTGCCGCCAGGCATCGAGGTCGCGGTTTTTGAGGATCGCGCTAAAGCGCAGCGCTTTGGCTTGCGGGCAGAATTGGTCGAGTGTCGCGTCCATATCCGTGTACTCGGCGGCGAAAACGGGCTTCCCGGCGGCGATGAACGGCGTCATTTGCTCGCACCACCCCTCGGCGAAACAGTCCTCGGTCATTGCCCAGTCAAAGTACGGCAGCAGATCGAGTACCTGATCGGAATCGTTTTTCAAACCGATGGACAGGCCGCGCGCGTGCGCTTCGTTTGCCAGCCAGATGTTGTAGGCGAGTTGGTCCTGCGCGGTGAGCGGAAAACCGGTGTCGTTGGCATAGCCGTCAATGTTGTCCGGTTCGACGCCGTCAAAGCCTTTGGCCTGACATTCGTCCAACCGGGCGCGCATGATCGGCGCCAACAAGTCGATCTGGCGGATGTCGAGCCAGTTTTCGCCGGGCCAGCCGTCATAGTCTTTGCCGATCAGCGACGCCGGAAAGCGATCTCGGTCGGGGCGCCAGTCTTCCCAACTGCCGACGCTGATATAGCAGATCACGCGGTGGCCTTGGGCGTGCAGCGCGGCCACGGTTGCGGCGTCATGTTCAAACATGTCAATGTCGTACATGACCACGTCAAAGGACGAGTCGACGGGTGGGTCGCCCAACTGCCACTGCCAGGTTGCGCCGACCTGGGGTTTCCACCACTCGCTGCCGCTGCCGCCGCTTGCCGGCGGCGTGGATGCAGGGCGCATCGTCGATGGTCGCGCCGTGTTCAGCGCCCAGTATTTCTTGATGACCTCGAGCAGCGCGTTTGGCGCGCGCGCGGTGTGGTTGTCGGGGTCGGGACCCAAGAGGTAATTCATGTCATGTACCTCCCCGGCAAACGGCGCCCACGATGTTTGCCACTCCCACAACGCATAGTTTACGCCCTGTTGCTCAAACAATGCCATTTCATCGTTCATAAACTCGGCACCGCCGGGCGCCCAGCGATTTACGCCGTATTCATCGACCGCAACCGGCGCGCCATAGCGCGCCATAAACGTGCCCACCGGCGACAAGAGGTTGTCCAGCCATGCGCGATCAAAACGGTCGGCTTGACCGTCCCAATCGAGATCGAGCATGCCCGGATAAGTGTGCCCGGCCCCCGGTTCTTGATGTGTGTATTCCTCTTGCGGCGCGTATTGATGCACCACGTACACGGTTTTGGGGTCGTCGATGTGCTGCAAAAAAGGCAGCCAGGCCACCCCGCTCCAACCCATTCCGCCAACCAGGAGTGGGGTGCTCGGATCGACCTCGCGGATGGCGGCGACGATGCGCGGGTAAAGTTGATTCCAGTCGTACAAAGTGCCGGCATGCGCCGGGTAAAACTCGGTTGGGTCATAGATGTCGAGAAAAACGCCGGCGGCGTTCGGCTCGACCATCAACTTGTAGCCGACGACGATCGGGTTGTCTTTGTAACGTTGAGCCGTATAGCGCCACATCTCGACCCAGGCGTCCTGCGCCGCTCGATCCTCCCACATCGAATCGTTGAAATAGCCCTCGAAATAGGAATCTCCTTCGCAGCATAACGTAAACTCGCTGCGCCCCGGGCCGGTGCGAAAGCCGATCGTGGCAAACATGTCGGCGTTGGCGATCATTGTCAACAACTGATCCAGGTGGGCCTGGATGCCGGGATCGACGGCAAAGGGCGGCGTTTCGGTGAACAGGCCGGGCCCGGAAATGGAAACGTAATTGGCGCCCAACGCCGCCAGTCGATCAAAGTCTTGTTGGGTATAGGGAGGCCCCACCGGTCCGGGGCCTTTGAATTCCGGGCCGTCCAACTCGGGAATGACCACTGCTTGCCAGATGTTTGCGCCGCGCAAGTGGGGGCCGTCGACCCACAACGACCATTTGTCGCCGGCAGCTGACCGGGACGCGCGCGGAGCGGTTGCCGTTGGCGCGGCGGTGGGGGCGTCGCTGACGGTCGCCGTCGTCCGTTCCTCCTCGTCGGGTGAACCGGCGTCGTCGCAGGCCGTGATCAGGCCGCCGGCCAGCGCGAGGAACAAAAGAAAGCGCAGTACATCGTTACGTTTCATTTACCATCCTGACTGGGTGTGTTTCATTTCCGTTTCACTTGCTCTGTAGCATCGGCCCTTGTGGCCGTTTTTGCCCGTTCCCCCCACCTGCGAGCCGCCCGCAAGGGGCTATGCTACGGGCGCTCAAGTCATTTGAAATACGCCCAAACCATTTGCGCCGGACAGAACGACGCAGAGCGTCAGCCTCAATGTTCCCACGCGAAGCGTAGGAACGAGCCAATTATTTTCTGGAATTGTCTTACTGGCAATCTGGCATCGTGATCGTGACTTGCCCTCCTTCTTGCGTCACCGTGGCCCCCGGCGGCAAATAGATGACCAGGTACCCGTCTGTTCCCTGGTACGGCTTGCTGATCGACAGATCGAGCAGCGTCTGCCGGTCCTGTTCTGACACATTTGCGCGCGGCGTAAAAGAAACCGCGATATAATTTTCCGCCTGGCGCGTGTATGGTTTGATCGGGCACGCGATTGTCGTCTTGCACGGCGGGCAGGGGATGGGTTCAAAGACGTGCGCGATGATCACATCGCATTCAGTTACACCGTCAACGACCGTTGTGTGAGAACTGATCTGGATCAGGTCGGTCAATTTGGCCAGGCGCTCTAGCGGCACGCTCGTTTTCACCAGTTGGCGATTGACGACCACGTGATAGCCCACGTAGCGGTGGCAGGGCGGCACCGACGGAATGTCGTTCAGATCGTCGGGCATCGGGCATCCCGAATGGCTGATCGGGGCATAGAGGTGACGGACGATCACGTCGCAGATGGTTTTGCCGTCTCTGACCTGGGTATGGCTGCTGATCTCGTTGATGTCCTGCGGCGATTCGGGGCGGTTCAGCGGCACCGTCGAATAACGCTCGCTCCATTGACCATTGATCACCACGTCGCGCCCGACATAGACATAGCCTTCCGGCGGGGGCGATGCGTTCAGTTGTTCCCACGCGGGCACGCAATCGTGCGTTTTTCCCGCTTTATCGACGCGGGCAAAGACGTGACCGACGATGATGTCGCAAATCACCTGGCCGCCGCTGCTCGTCGTGCTCGACGAGATCATGACCACGTCTTCGGGTGAGTGCGGTCGTCCCAGCGGGGCGGTCGAGTAATCGGTGCGGTAAACGCCATTGATCACCACTTCGCGCCCCAGGTATGTATAGCCCTCCGGGGCGGGCGGCGGCGGCGGTTCGAGCATTGGATCGTCTGGCTTGCAGCTCGATTTTGCCGGCGTGCTGGGGGCCGGTTCAAAGACGTGTTCGATGACGATGTCGCACTTGGTTGTTTTGTTTTTGACCGATGTGGACGAGCTGATATCGACCCAGTCGCTCGGTTTGGGGTCACGTTCGAGCGGCACGTTGCTCAAACTGGTGTCGATTTGATTGTTGATCATTACGTTGCGCCCGACATAGACATAGCCGGCCGGCGTGTCGGGCGGCTCCAGGTCGCGATCGTTCGGCGTACATGGTTTTGTGCTGGCGCCCGTTTCGGGAGCCAGGGGCGTAAAGACGTGGGCGACAATGATGTCGCATTTGGTTGCGCCGTCTTTGACGGTGGTTTCGCTGTGGATGTAAATGATGTCTTGCGCCGACCCCTGCCGGGTCAACGGCACGTTGGACAGGCCTTCCTGGTACACCGAATTGACCACCACGTCGGTGCCGACATAGACATAGCCTTCCGGCGCCGGCGGCGGCGTCAGCGCCTTTGGTGAGGGCGTA
>CAYZYE010000072.1:0-11187 GCA_964481205.1 uncultured Anaerolineae bacterium
TCGGCGTCTCTGCGTTGAATTTCCAATTCTACCAACCAATTTTCCATTTACTGAGTCTGGCGACTTGCGCCGGGCAAAGTTGCAATGGCGAAAACTTGACACTAGGCTTTTTGTGACTCGCACCGCGTAACTCCTGGATGTTCTCTTGGCGCTCTCTGCGGTTGGCAGACGCCCAAGGAACTTGGGCAGCACGCTCCTAGACACAACCTATTAGAGCTGATACCAGGTACTGTCAAGAAACTTGACAGTACTTTTTTCCTAGTATACAATAAGCATCAGCCGTCCGGCCGGCAAGCAAATCCAGGCCCCTATGTCAGAGTTGACTGTGATGTCGCTCATATTATGGAGTATTCGGGTATGGACGACACGCTTCCAGTGTATATCATCAGCTCCGCTGCGGACCTGGTTGGCATGCACCCGCGAACGTTGTACCTATACGAAGAAAAGGGCCTGCTGATTCCGGTTCGCAAAAGCAACCGCCGGTTCTATTCGGCCAACGATTTGCAGTGGATCTCGTCCATCCGCTACCTGGTACACCAGCGCGGCCTCAACCTGGAAGGACTGCGCCGCCTCCTGGCGATGCGCGCCCGGTTCGAGTACAAACGCATGTACCGCACCATCCTGGCCGAATGTCTGGAATTTGTCGATCCCGTTTCGCCTTGCTGGGAGCAGGGCATGGCCGAACAATACGACTGTTACCACTGCCCCGTCTACCAGGTCGCCAGAAACAGCCTGCGCCAGGATGAAAGCGTCCCTGAATTTACATTCTAGCAGCTTGTGAACACAGCGCCGCGCTTGTACCGAACCCATGATCTCATCGACGCCGTACCCTCGACGCTGAAACCCCATTCAAAGGAGAATTAGCGTGGTTCAAAGAGAAAAAATTGGAGCCGTCCTGGTCGTTGGCGCCGGCGTAGGCGGAATGCGCGCGGCGACCGATCTGGCCGACGCAGGGATGCAGGTCTATTTGATCGAGCGATCCTCGAGCGTGGGCGGTGTGGTCGCCCAACTGGGCTTTATGTTCCCCACCCACGACTGCGTGCTCTGTCGCGGCACATCCGACCACGGCTACGGCTGCACCCGTCCCTCGATCACCCCCTGGCTGCTCGACTTTAGCCAGCACCCCCTGCTCGAATTGATGACCCTGACCCAGGTCGTCTCCGTCAGCGGCCAACCCGGACACTTTGTGGTCACAGTGCGCCACCAACCGCGCTATGTCGACAGCCGGTACTGCATCAACTGCAACAAATGCGCCGAAGTCTGCCCCGTCGAACTGCCCGACCCCTTTCACATGGGCATGAGCACGCGCAAGGCCGCCGGCAAATTCGCCGTGCGCGCCGTCCCCAACGCCTACCTCATCGAACGCGGCGATTACTGCGACGACTGCCGCAAGTGCGTGGCCGCCTGCCCCACCGGCGCGATCGACCTGGAAGAGCAAGCCTGGGACGAAGAACTGCACGTCGGAGCGATCATTCTCACCGTGGGCTACAAAGTGCATGACCCCAGCGGCATCGCCGAATACGGCTATGGCCGCTACCCCAACGTCATCACCAGCCTCGAATACGAACGCCTTTCCAGCCGCGTCGTCACCAGCCCCAGCAGCGGCGTCATTCGCCGCCCCTCCGACGGCAAACAGCCAAAAAGGATCGCCTGGATCCAATGCGTCGGCTCTCGAAACAAAGAACATCCCTACTGCTCGTCGATCTGCTGCATGTACGCCACCAAAGAGGCAATGCTGGCCAAGCAGCGCATCCCCGGCGTCGACACGCAAATCTTTTTGATGGACGAACGCTCCTTTTCCAAAGCCTACAGCGCCTACACCCGCCGCGCCGCCCAAGAATACCAGGTCGGCTTTGTGCGCAGCCGCATCTCGATCATCCACCAGGACCCCGAGACGCACAACCTGCTGCTGCGCTACCAGAACGACGACGGCGCGCTCAAAGAAGAACAATTCGACCTGGTCGTACTCTCGGTGGGCAGCGAGCCGCCGGCCCAATCCAAGCAGCTGGCCGACATACTCGACATTGAGCTGAACGAATACGGCTTTTGCAAAACCGAAAAATTCGAGCCGGTTGACACCACCCGCCCCGGCATCTATGTCGCCGGCGCGTTTGCCATGCCCAAAGAGATCACCGAGTCGATCATTGACGCCAGCGGCGCGGTGGCGCAGGCCATTCAACTCCTCTCCGGCACCCAGCACTCGATGAGCGAACAACCGGTGCGCCCCATCGCCCGCGACGTGGCCGGCGAACAACCCCGCGTCGGCGTGTTTGCCTGCCTGTGCGGCGGCGAAATCTCGGACGTGGTCAACGTCTTTCAAGTGATCGACTATGCGCGCACCCTGCCCGGCGTCGTCTATGCCGGCAACCTCGCCTTTGGCTGCCAGGAAAACGGCAAAGCCGAAATTCAGCGCGTCATTCGCCAAAAAGGGATCAACCGCGTCGTCATTGCCGCCTGCACGCCGCGCACCCACGAAGCATTGTTCCAAAACGTCCTGCGCAGCGCGCGCCTGAACCCTTATCTGCTCGAATTCGTCAGCCTGCGCGAAGGATGCTCCTGGGTACACTATGACAACCCGGCCGGCGCAACGCGCAAAGCCAAAGAATTGATCCGCTTTGGCGTGGCGCGCGTGCGCCAACTCGAACCGATCCGCCAACTAGAAGTGGACTATAACCGCCGCGCGCTGATCCTGGGCGGCGGCGTGGCCGGCCTCACCGCCGCGCTGACCATCGCCGAACAGGGCTATGACGTATTCATTGTCGAAAAACAAAAACGGCTGGGCGGCAACGTGCGCCACCTGCACTATACCGCCGAGGGCGACAACCCACAGCAGATGCTGCGCAACCTGATCAAGCGCGTCGAAAGCCACGAGCGGATCGCCGTATATAAAGAGACCGAACTGCGTAAATTCAGAGGTAACAAGGGTAATTTCGTCTCGACACTGCGCGGCGTGCGCAACGGCAGCGGCAAAGTCGAAGAATGGGACGTGCCGCATGGCGTGGCCATTGTCGCCACCGGCGCAAACGAATTTCGAGGCCCGGTCTACTTTTTGGGCCAGGACGAACGTGTGGTCACCCAACTCGAACTGGAACGGCTGATCGCCGAACGCCCGGCGCAGATCAACCGCCTCAAAAGCGTGACCATGATCCAGTGCGTCGGCCCGTGGACGAACGACCCCGAACAAGAATTTTATTGCAGCCGCACCTGCTGCACCAACACGATGAAAAACGCGATCCGCATCAAAATCATCAACCCGGCCTGCCAGGTGGTGGTGCTGTACAAAGAGCTGACCACTTATGGGTTCCGCGAAAAATACTATACCGAGGCCCGCGAGCGCGGCGTGCTCTTTATCCGCTACACCGACGACACCACGCCCACGGTCTATATAAAAGAAAACGCACTCTGCGTCCGCGTCCACGACCCCATCCTGCGCCAAGAGATCGTCCTCGCCCCCGACCTGCTGGCCTTGAGCACGGCCACCGTACCGGGCAAAGACACGGTGGCGCTGTCCGAGATGCTGGCCGTGCCGCTTTCACCAGAGGGCTTTTTCATGGAAGACAACCTCAAACTGCGCCCCATGGACTTTACCCGCGAGGGCATTTTCCTCTGCGGCGCGGCCCACTATCCAAAATTCTCCGAAGAAGCGATTGCCAACGCGCTGGCCACCTCGGCCCGCGCCATGACGATCCTGGGGCACGACAAACTCGAAGCCACCGTCAAATTCGCACAGGTCGATCAGAGCAAATGCGTCGGCTGCCTGACCTGCGTGCGCACCTGCCCGTTCAAGATTCCCAAAATCGACCCGCAGGCGGTGGGCGTGGGCGGCCTCATCGGCGCGGCCTATATCGAACCGACGCTCTGCACCGGCTGCGGCACCTGCACCAGCGAATGCCCGGCCAACGCCATCCAATTGCTGCACTATCACGACGATCAAATCGTCGTGCCGGATACACCCACGCTGGGCCAATGGTGCGTCGCCTGCGCGCCGGCCCATTCTTGAGCGGAGATGTCGCAATGACCGAAATCATCCAGGAAACCGATCCCGCCGCCGAAACAGAATGCACAACGACGTTTGAACCGGAAATCACCGGCTTTACGTGCATTTACTGCGCCGCCATGGCCGGCGACACCGCCGGCGCAGAACGAATCACCTACCCGGCCAACGTCAAGATCATCCGCCTGCCCTGCACCGGCAAAGTCGATGTCGAGTACATTCTCAAAGCCTTCGAGCAAGGCGCAGATGGAGTCTATGTCATCGCCTGCGCCATCGGCAACTGCCACCACGAGTGGGGCAACGTCCGCGCGGCCAAGCGAGTCGAATACGCGCAACAACTGCTGGCCGACATTGGCCTCGAACGAGAGCGCCTGGGCATCTATTACGTCTCCGGCGGCCAGGGAGACGCTTTTGCCGACGCCGCGCGCGAGATGACCGAGCGCGTCCGGCAAATTGGGCCAAACCCGATGAAACTGCGCGAAACGTGAAATGCCTGACGCCGTCATAAACAGGCGGCGCCAGGAGCATACTGCATAACACATATCCTACCATTGCACACCGTCGATCTCGTACAATGACGCATCATGGCACCTCTTTTTCCGGCCAACGGAAGGAGGGTCGTCAGTGGCAGAGCAAGGCAAACCCATCGGCGCTGCAATGATCATCGGCGGCGGCATTGCCGGCGTGCAAGCCGCCCTCGATATGGCAAATTCGGGCGTCAAAGTTTATCTGGTCGAGCGGTCGCCGGCCATCGGCGGCAAGATGGTGCAACTCGACAAGACCTTTCCGACCAACGACTGCGCGATGTGCATCAGCTCGCCCAAGTTGGTAGACGCGGGGCGGCACCCAAACATCGAACTCTTGACCAACACCGAGATCGTCAGCCTGGAAGGACAGGCCGGGCATTTTAGGGCCACGCTGCGCCATCAACCGCGCTATGTGGACGTGGACAAATGCACCGCGTGCGCCGACTGTATCGCCGTCTGCCCGGTGTCGCTGCCCAACGAGTTCAACCAGAACCTGGACACGCGCACGGCGATCTATCGCCCTTATCCGCAGGCCGTGCCGAACAAATTTGTGATCAGCAAACGGGGCACGTCGCCGTGCAAGGCCACCTGCCCGGCCGAGACGAGCGCGCAGGGCTATGTCAACCTCATCGCCGAGCGCCGCTACGCCGAAGCGCTCCAAGTGGTGATGGAATACAATCCCTTTCCGGCGACGGTCGGGCGCGTCTGCCATCACCCGTGCGAGTCGGAATGCAGCCGCGGCAAACTCGACAGCCCGGTGGCGATTTGCGCGCTCAAACGTTTTGTCGCCGATTGGGTCTATGCGCATGGCGGGCAACAAGCGGCACTCGAGGTTGCTCCGGCCAACGGGCGCCGCGTGGCGGTGATCGGCGCCGGGCCAACCGGCCTGACTGCCACGCACTTTATGGCCCACTGGGGCTACCAGGTCACGATCTTTGAGGCGCTGCCCGTGCCCGGCGGAATGATGCGCGTGGGCATCCCGCCCTATCGCCTGCCGCGCGACGTGCTAGGGCGCGAGATCGACGCCATCTTGGGGCTGCCCGGCGTCGAGTTGCAACTCGAACATCCCATACGGAACATTAACAACCTATTTGAACGCGGCTACGAGGCCGTCGTCCTGGCCATCGGCGCGCACGCCCCGCAAAAAATCGGCATCCCCGGCGAAGACGCCCAGGGCGTCACCCAGGGCGTGCCCTTTTTGAGAGCCGTCAGCCTGGGCGAGCAGGTCGAGATCGGCCATCGCGTGCTCGTCGTCGGCGGCGGAAACACGGCCGTCGACACGGCGCGCACCGCCCTGCGGCTCGGAGCCAAACAAGTGTGGATGCTCTATCGACGCTCTCGCGCCGAAATGCCGGCCAGCGCACAAGAGATTGAGGAAGCCGAGCACGAGGGCGTCCGCCTGGAACTGCTGACGCAGCCGATCGAGGTTGTGACCGAGAACGGGCGCATTGTGGCGCTCAAGTGTATGCGCATGCGCCTGGGCGAGCCGGACGCCAGCGGGCGCCGCCGTCCGATCCCGGTAAGCGGCTCCGAATTTGCCATCGAATGCGACACAATGATCGCGGCGGTGGCACAGGCGCCGGAAATCTCGTTCCTCGACCCCGATCACGGGCTGATGGTCGATGCCCGGCGGCACACATTCAAAGTCGACGAGCGAACGCTGGCGACAAACCGGCCGGGCATTTTTGCCGGCGGCGACGCCGTGCGCGGCCCGGCGGCGTTGATCGAGGCCGTCGCGCACGGGCGGCGCATCGCCCACTCGATTGACCGCTACCTGCGCCACGAGCCGCTGCTCACTCCGCGCGAGGTGCAGCCCTTGCCCACCGTCGATTTGAGCCGGGCCGAGATCGCCGATCTGGTTGCGCAAGGCAAAGCAAAACTCACGCCGCGCGCCGAGCCGCCAACCAGAGAGCCGCAAGAACGTCGCCAGGACTTTGGCGAGGTTGCGCTGGCGCTGACGGAAGCGCAGGCCGTCGCCGAGGCGGAACGCTGCTTGCAATGCGGCCTTTGCTCCGAGTGTCACCTCTGCGTGCAAGCCTGCAAACCAGAGGCGATCGATCATTATATGGCCCCGGTCACAGAAACTGTAGAGATCGGCGCGGTGGTGCTGTCGCCGGGCTACAAGCTGTACGACGCCGCGCAGTCGCCGGAATGGGGCTATGGCCGTCACGCCAATGTCGTCACCGCGCTCGAGTTCGAGCGCATGCTCAGCGCCTCCGGCCCGACCAGGGGACACATCGCCCGCCCGTCTGATGGGGGCCAAGTGCGGCGGATCGCCTTTTTACAGTGCGTCGGCTCACGCGACCGGCAGCACCATTATTGCTCGTCGATCTGTTGCATGTACGCCACCAAAGAGGCCATGCTGGCGATGGAACACCTGCCCGGCGTCGAGGTACACATTTTCCAGATGGATATGCGCGCCTTTGGCAAAAATTTCGACGCCTATTACCGGCGCGGTCAGGAACTGGGGGTCATCTATCACCGCAATCGACTGTCGGTGGTGCGCGAAGCCCCAGAGAGCAAAGCGTTGATCATTACCTACCAGGCCGATGACGGCGCGCTGATCCAAGAAACGTTCGATCTCTTGGTGCTCTCGGTAGGGTTGGAACCGCCGGAACAGATCGAGCGTCTGGCCAGCGCCACCGGCATCAAACTCAACGAGCACGGTTTTGCGCTGCGCAAACCTTTCCATCCCGTCAAAAGTTCGCGCAAGGGGGTTTTTGTCTGCGGCGCGTTCGCCGAGCCAAAAGACATCCCGGACAGCGTCGTCGAGGCGGGCGGCGCGGCGGCCTCGGCGCTGGCTGTGATCGGCGAATCGCGCGGCACGCTGGTCGAGCCGCCTCACTTTCCGCCCGAAATAAAGGTGGGATTGGACGACGAACCGCGCATCGGCTGTTTCATTTGCAGCTGCGGCAGCAACATCGCCGGCGTGATCGACGTCAAAGCAGTGACCGAGTACGCGGCCAGCCTGCCGGGCGTTGTCCATGCCGACAATACCACCTATACCTGCGCCGCCGACTCGCTCAAACTGATCCAGGAGCGCATCGCCGGGTACAAGTTAAACCGCGTCATCGTCGCTTCTTGCACGCCGCGCACGCACGAGCCGATTTTCAGGGAGACGATTCGCGGCGCGGGGCTGAACCCGTACCTGTTCGAGATGGCCAACATCCGCGATCAGGGGAGTTGGGTACACAGCCACGAGCCGGAGAAAGCGACGGAAAAGGCGCAAGACCTGGTGCGCATGGCCGTCGCCCGCTCGCGGCTGCTCTTTCCGCTGCACACCGAGCCGCAAGCCTTCAACCACGATGCGCTCGTCGTTGGCGGCGGCGTGGCCGGGATGACGGCGGCGCTCAACCTGGCCGAGCAGGGATACCACGTGTATCTGGTCGAGCGGCAGGCGGCGCTTGGCGGGCGAGCGCGGCAAATTTTCAACGCGGCGCTCTGGCAGCCGTCCGCTCCCGGTGAAGACGTGCAATCGTTCCTGGCCGGCCTGATCGCGCGCGTGCAAAATCATCCCAACATCGAGTTGCTGCTGGACAACGAGGTCGTCAAGCACAAGGGCTATGTGGGCCATTTCCAGAGTACCGTGCAAGAGGTTGCGGAACCGCGCCGGCGATTGATCGAACACGGAGTGGTGATTATGGCCACCGGCATCGAGGAATACGCCGGGCCGGCCTACGGATTGGGCACACATGCACAGATTATGACCCAGGGTGATTTGGAACGGCGCGTCGCCGAGGGGACGTTAAAGGCGCAAGACCTCAAGCAAGTGGTGATGATCCAATGCGTCGGCCCGTGGGACGAAGAGGATGACGGCGACACAAAACAACGCCCAGAATTTTATTGCAGCCGCGTCTGCTGCACGGCGGCGATGAAAAACGCGCTCAAGCTCAAAGAGTTGAACCCGGATATCCAGGTCTGCGTGCTGTACAAGGACATCCGCACCTATGGCTTTAGGGAGCAGCTTTACACCGCAGCGCGGGAAAAGGGCGTGTTGTTTGTCCGCTTTGACCAGGCCAGCAAGCCTCAGGTCAGTCAGCGCGACGGACGGATCGAGGTTGCCATCACCGACCCGGTCCTGGGACTCGCTTTGACGTTTAGAGCCGATGCGCTGGTGCTTTCGGCGGCGATGACGCCGCCCCGGGGCGCGCGCGAGTTGGCCGAGATGATGAAATTCGCCTGCACGCTGGAGGGATTCATGCTCGAGGCGCACCTCAAGCTCCAGCCGGTCGATTTTCCAACCGAGGGCGCGTACCTGTGCGGCGCGATCCAGTACCCCAAGTTTTTGGACGAGGCCATTGCCCAGGCCAAAGCGGCGGCCGCGCGCGCAGCGGCCATTTTGTCGCAAGACGAGCTTCAAGTTGGCGGCGTCGTGGCCGTCGTCGAGACGGAAAAATGCACCGGCTGTCTGACTTGCGTGCGCGTTTGCCCTTATGATGTGCCGGTGATCAATACCGCATTGATCGGCGCCGGCGGCATCTTGGGCGCGGCCGAGATCGCGGCGGCGGCATGTCGAGGCTGCGGCATCTGCGCCGGCGAGTGCCCGGCAAAGGCGATTCAATTGCAACATTATCGCGACGAACAGGTTTTGGCCAAGGCGGAGGCGCTGTTCGCAAAAGCGACTGTCGCGTGAAAGAAACGGTATGCCAGTAGACAATACGTTATCGCTGCAACTAGAGCAATACTTTGCGACCTGCCCCTACCCGGTGCGGCTGGCCTATCTATTCGGGTCAACGGCGCGCGGACAGGCCACTTTTCTTAGCGACGTGGACGTAGCCGTTTATCTTGAGCAGCCAGATGCCGAACAGCGGGCCAGGCTTTATCTGAACCTGCGACACGACCTACAACAGGCTATTGATCGACAAGACCTGGATTTGGTTTATCTCAACGATGCGTCTCCGTTGTTGGCTTACCAGATCATCGGCGGACAGCTGTTGGCCTGTACCAGCGATGCGCAACGAACTACTCTTGAGGCCGGTGTTGTACGCGCATATTTCGACGAGCGAAGCGCAGAACGGATCCGCCATCGACTACTCCGCGCCCGTATTCTCGAGGGCAAAATGGGAGCAAGGAGCGCCGAAATGATAGAAGAACGGGTCGTCCTGGATCGTTTAACATATATCGACGCTGCACTTGCCCGGTTACAATCCCGCCGGGGAATGACGCTGGACGAGTTTTTGGCCGATCCAGACCAACGCGACGCAGCCTTTTACCAACTACAGACCTGCATCGAGGCCGTCATGGACATTGCCAATCATCTCGTCGCCGCGCTTGGCCTGGGCCGGCCGAGAGACAGAAAAGACCTGTTCACCCTGCTGACCCAGGCTGACATTTTGGAACGGGCGTTGGCCGCGCGGCTGGCCGCTGCCGCCAGTTTGCGCAACGTTTTGGTTCATAGTTACATAGATGTTGCCCCTCTGCTGGTGCATCAAGCCATACAAAATGATTTGGGAGACATTGAGGCTTTTTCGCGTTCCGTTGTCCTGTTTTTAGAGCGGAAGGAAAAACGATGAACGATTTTGAGCCGCAAATTTTGGCTTTTGCCTGCCATTACTGTGCCTATGCCGCCGCCGACCTGGCCGGATCGATGCGTTTGGATTACCCGCCCAACGTCAAGATCATCCAACTGCCCTGCACCGGCAAGATCGACGCGCTGTATCTGCTCAAAGCCTTTGAACGCGGCGCCGACGGCGTGCTGGTCGCCGGTTGACTCAAGGGCACCTGCCATTACCTGGAGGGTAATCTGGCCGCCGAGCGGCGAATCGACTATGTCAAGAAATTGTTGGCCGAGATCGGGCTAAGCGGCGAACGGCTCGAAATGTTTTTTCTCTCCTCGGCCGAAGGCGCGCGTTGGGCCGAGATCGCCACCGAGATGACCGCGCGGATCAGAGAACTGGGCCCCAACCCGCTGAAATAGCGGTCAACCGTCGCAACCACCAGATTTACAATTTGCACCTTTTGCCATTTGCATATTTGCGATTCTACAAGGAGTTCATAATGATCGTTGCCGAACAAAAACCGTTGGAGGAAATCAAAGCGCTGGTCTCCAACCTTAGCAAAGTATTGGTGCTCGGCTGTGGGACATGCGTCACCGTCTGCTTTGCGGGCGGCGAAAAGGAGGTTGGCGTGCTGGCGTCGGCCTTGCGCATGGCCACCCGCCTCGACGGCAAAGACATCGAATTTATCGAGGCCACCGTGCAGCGCCAGTGTGAGTACGAATACAACGAGACCATCGCCGATCTGCTGCCCCAAGTCGACGCCGTGCTCTCGATCGGCTGCGGCATTGGCGTGCAAACGATGAATGAGCAGTTTCCCGACATACTGACCATGCCCGGTCTGAACACCACTTTTTTGGGCCAACCCACCGAGCAAGGGGTGTGGGAAGAACGCTGCCAGGCCTGCGGCGACTGCGTGTTGGCGACCACCGGCGGCATTTGCCCCATTGCCCGCTGCGCCAAGAGTTTGCTCAACGGCCCATGCGGCGGCTCGCAAAACGGCGTCTGTGAGGTCGATCCCGACACACCTTGCGCCTGGCAACTGATCTATGATCGAATGGCCGCCCTGGGCAAGCTGGACTTGCTCCTGGAACCCACGCCGATGAAAGACTGGCGCACCAGCCGCGACGGCGGCGCGCGCAAGATCGTCCGCGAGGATTTACGACTGTAA
>CAYZYE010000072.1:11287-17331 GCA_964481205.1 uncultured Anaerolineae bacterium
ATGGCCCGGTTTCGCAACCGGTTGGTGCATCTCTACTGGCAAGTCGACGATATAGCGGTCTATAATATTTTGCACCGAGACCTGGGCGATTTTGATCGCTTTACATCGCATATTCGTAAATTCATCTCCCAAGAAGAGGAGGATAGTGAACCATGATTGCAGGCAGCAACCTGGAAAAAGTCTTGCGCGCCGGACACTTTGCCGTCACCGGCGAACTCGGCCCGCCGACCAGCGCCAACCGCGAGGTGGTTACAGAAAAAGCCAAATACCTTAAAGGCAATGTCGATTCGGTCAACATCACCGACAACCAGACCGCCGTCGTGCGCATGTCGTCGATCGCCGTCGGGTCGATGCTGCTCGAGTTGGGCATCGAACCCAATATCCAGATGACCGCGCGCGACCGCAATCGCATCGCCATCCAGTCGGACTTGCTGGGCGCGTCGGCGTTGGGGATCAAAAACCTGCTCTGCCTCACCGGCGATCATCAAACCTTTGGCAACCACGCCCAGGCCAAAAACGTCTTTGACATGGACTCGATTAGCATGCTCATGATGTGCCGGGCAATGCGCGATGAGGGCGTCACCCAATCGGGCGACAAGATGGACGTGCCGCCCAGGTTCTTTCTCGGCGCGGCGGCCAACCCCTTTGCCGATCCCTTTGACTTTCGCCCGTTGCGGCTGGCGAAAAAGATCAAAGCAGGGGCCAACTTTATCCAGACTCAGTTGATCTATAACGTGCCCAAATTTGCCGAATATATGAAACGCGCCGGAGATTTGGGACTGCTGGACCAAGTGTACATTCTGGCCGGCGTGGGGCCGATCAAAAGCTCTGGCGCGGCGCGCTATATGGCTACTCAAGTGCCAGGCATGGACGTGCCCGACGAGATCGTCAAGCGCATGTCCGGCGCGATCAAGGGCATTCCACGCGAGAAAAAAGCCGCGCGCCGTCAGGCCTGGCGCCGAGAAGGCATCGACATCTGTATCGAAATCATCCACCAGGTGCGCGAGATTCCAGGCGTGGCCGGCGTACACATCATGGCCATCGAGTGGGAAAAAGCCGTCCCCACCATCGTCGAACAAGCCGGCTTGATGCCCCGCCCGGTGATGGTGTAAAACCAATCCACCGGCTCGATGCTTGCAGAGAGGAAATGACTATGGCCATTACGCCAACGACCGACCTGGCCGTCAAAATACGCCAACTGTGCGGCGAAAATGCTTATTTGTGCTACCAGTGCCAAAAGTGCTCGGTGGGCTGTCCCACCGCCCAGGCGATGACCTACCAGCCGGCGCAGATCATGCGCGCCGTGCAGTTTGGCCTGCAAGAAATGCTGCTCCGGGACGCCAGCATTTGGCGCTGCCTGACCTGTGAAACCTGCGGCACGTTTTGCCCCAACGACCTGCACCCGCGCGAAGTGATCGAAGTGTTGCGCTGTATGGCCATGGAAAACGGCCAAGACCTGAGCCACGACGAAGCGCTGGAACGCGGCGTCAGGGCGATGCGCATGCTCGGCGCGCGCATCGACGACGCGCACAACATCTCGGGCGACGCCAACGACAACCGGCTGATCTGGGCCAACAACCTGCCCGAACAGCCGCCCAACCTGGATCGAGCCAAAGGCGCCGAAACGGTCTATTTTGTCGGCTGCGTCTCTTCCCTGTACCCAATGAGCTATGCCGTACCGCAGGCATTCGTCACCATCCTGGAAAAATCAGGCGAGAATTACACGACGATGGGAACCGAAGAGTGGTGCTGCGGCTATCCACTGCTCATCGGCGGGCAAGTCAAAGCCGCCGAAACGGTGATCAAACACAACGTCGAGGTCGTCCGCGCGCTGGGGGCCAAACGGGTGGTGATGACCTGCCCCTCGTGCTACCACTCCTGGCACCACGTCTACCCAGAGCTAGTCGGCGAGCTGGGCTTTGAGGTGCTGCACGCCACAGAAATGTTGGCCGAGATGGTGCAAGAAAACCGCCTGCCGATGAAAAAAGGACGTGAAATGGTCGTCACCTACCACGACCCCTGCGACCTGGGGCGCAAGGGCGGCATCTATGACGCGCCACGCGCCGTGCTGCAAGCCATCCCCGGCATCAAATTTGTCGAGATGGACTCGCGGCGTGAAACGTCGCTCTGCTGCGGCGGCGGCGGCAACCTGGAAACCTTTGACGCCGCCCTGGGCGCAGATGTCGCCGCCAAACGCCTGGCCGAAGCGCAAGCCGTCCAGGCCAAAGTCATCGCCTCGGCCTGCCCGCAATGCGAGCGCACACTGACCAAAGCGACCCGCGCCAACAAAGTGCGCATCAGAGTGATGGACGTGGCGCAGCTGGTCGAAAAAGCATTGGCATAAAGGAGACAACTTTGGACCTCTATCATCTCAAACACGTACCCTGGCTACATTCTCAACTCATCTACCATGCCTTTCCTCGCGTTGGCCTCGAAGGCGTGCTCATTCTCGCCCCGGCAGAACCATACGTCTGCATCGGCTACCACCAGGATTTGGCGCAAGAAGTCGATGTCGATTACTGCCGCGAGCAAGGCATCCCCGTCTTTCGTCGCAAAGTGGGCGGCGGCGCGGTGTTCCTCGACGGCAACCAGCTTTTTTACCAGATCGTGCTGCACAAAGATCACCCGCTGGCGCAAGGCGACAAAACCACACTCTACCGGCGCATGCTGCAACCCGTCGCCGACGCCTACACCGAACTCGGCGTGCCCTCGCTGTACCGCCCGGTCAACGACGTGATCACGCAAGCCGGACGCAAGATCGCCGGCACCGGCGCGGCGACCATCGGCGATTACGTGATCCTGGTGGGCAACCTGATCGCCGACTTTGATTACCGGACCATGTCCCGCGTGCTGCGCGTGCCCGACGAAAAATACCGCGACAAGGTATTCAAGAGCATTCAGGAAAACCTGACCACGCTCAAGCGCGAGACGGGACGCATGCCTGAATGGGACGAGATGGCCACCCCACTGCTCAAACACCTCGAAAAAGTGATGGGCCCGTTGCAAGAAACCCAAGTCCCACCAACCGTCTACGCAGAGGTCGAGGCCCTCAAACCGCAATTCCTGAGCGAGGCATGGCTGTACAAAAAAGGCAAACGCCAACCGGGGCGCGACATCAAGATCGCAACCGGCGTCAACGTCATCCAGCGCGTCCACAAAGCGCCCGGTGGGTTGATCCGCGCCACCGTCGAGGTCAAAGACAACACGCTAAACTATGTATCGCTGTCCGGCGACTTTTTCTGCTATCCGATGGAGGCAATTGGCGAGTTGGAAACCGCGCTGGTCGGCACACCGCTTGAGCAAATCGAACGCGCGCTGACCGACTTTTACGCCAGCCACGAGATCGAAACACCGCGCGTCGCCATCGACGACTGGGTCAAGGTATTGGCAGGAGCATAATGACCGGCGACACCGTACAGGTACGATACCACGATGAACAGGCACAGGTCCGCATCGGCGACCGCGTTCTTGCAGTGGAACGCCGCGACAACACAGAACGCGACTATACCTGCCCCATCGAGCTGGTCACAGCCGCGCTGGGCAGTTGAATCACGTTGACCATCGCCGCGGTCGCGGCGCAAAAACAAATCAACCTACCCAAGATCGCCGTCCAGATCGAGCGAGAAACAACCGAAAGCAGACCCTGGCAGACCTCGTTCAACGTCCAGGTCGATTTGGGACATGGTCTGACCCGCCGTGAACAAACCATCCTCTTTAACTCGGCCCGCCGCTGCGAAGTATACAAACTGCTCAGCGGCGAAATGACCTTTAGCCACGAGTTGGCAGAGCTAGACGATTGAACTGCGTACTCGACATGCGCTCCACCGGGTACGCGATGTACAATACGCAGCATAACGCTCTTTGGAATATTTTATTGTTCGCTTTCACGAAAGGAGAGACTGTTCGATGTCACCCAAAAAAGTCCCCAGCGATCTTGAAATCGCACAGGCGGCAGAACTACGACCGATCATGGACATTGCCGAAAAAGTTGGGCTGTTGCAAGAGGAATTGGTACCCTATGGCTGGTACAAAGCCAAGGTATCGCTCGACGTGTTGGAACGACTCAAAAATCGGCCCAACGGCAAGTACATCGACGTGACGGCAATCACCCCCACCCCGCTGGGCGAGGGCAAATCAACGACGACGATCGGGCTAACCCAGGGACTGGGCGTCCTCGGCAAAAACGTGATGTGCTGCATCCGCCAGCCGAGCATGGGGCCCACCTTTAACATCAAAGGCGGCGCGGCAGGCGGCGGCTACAGCCAGGTGATCTCGATGGAAGATTTCAACCTGCACCTGACCGGCGACATTCACGCCATCACCGTAGCGCACAACCTGGTCGCGGCCGCGCTGGACACGCGCATGTACCACGAAAGCCGCCAAAGCGACCGCGCGCTCAAGCGACGCGGCGTCACCCGGCTGGACATCGACCCGGCGACGATCACCTGGAACCGCGTGGTAGACGTGTGCGACCGCTCGCTACGCGAAATCCAGGTCGGGTTCAACGACGCCGCCTTGCGAGACGGCTCGCCCAGCCCGGTTTTCCCGCGCAAAACCGGCTTTGACATCACCGTCGCCAGCGAGTTGATGGCTATTTTGGCTCTGGCCACCAGCATCACAGACCTGCGCCAGCGCGTCGGCAAAATCGTGTTCGCGCTAAACAAACAAGGTCAACCGGTCACATTGGAAGACCTGGGCGTCGCCGGCGCGGTAACGGTGCTGCTCAAAGACGCGCTGCTGCCCAACCTGATGCAAACACTCGAAGGGCAGCCGGCCTTTGTGCATTGCGGGCCGTTCGCCAACATTGCCCACGGCAACTCGTCGATCATTGCCGACAAGATCGCCGTCAAACTGGCCGACTATGTAGTTACAGAAAGCGGCTTTGGCGCCGACATTGGCATGGAAAAGTTTTTCGACATCAAATGCCGCTACTCGGGGCTGATTCCCAACGCCGTAGTCATGGTAGCCACAGTGCGCGCGCTCAAAATGCACGGCGGCGGCCCCAAAGTCTCGCCGGGCGCACCGCTGGCCCAAGCCTACACCGAAGAAAACCTCGAGCTGCTTAAAGCAGGCTTGTGCAACCTGGGCGCACACATCAAGAACGCCAAACGCTTTGGCATCCCCGTCGTCGTCGCCGTAAACAGCTTTACCACCGACACGGACGCCGAAATGGAAATGATTCGCCAATACGCGCTGTCGCAAGGCGCCGAAGACGCCGTCGTCACCAGGCACTGGGCCGAGGGCGGCGCCGGCGCGGCCAAACTGGCCGAAGCGGTGGTCGCAGCATGCGAAAAGCCAAACGATTTCAAGTTCCTCTACCCGCTGGAATGGTCGATCAAGGAAAAGATCGAGCACATTGCCAAGGTCTTTTACAGCGCCGGCGCTGTGACCTATGATCCGCTGGCCGAACAACAGATCGCCAACTATGAACGCGCCGGCTTTGGCGGCCTGCCGATCTGCATGGCCAAGACCCATCTCAGCATCAGCCATGACCCAACGGTCAAGGGCGCGCCGTCTGGCTTTACCATGCCGGTGCGCGAAGTGCGCGCCAGCGTCGGCGCCGGGTTCATCTATCCGCTGATCGGCAAAATGAGCACCATGCCCGGCCTGGCCACCCACCCGGCGTACATGAAAATCGACCTCGATCCGGAAACCGGCGAGATCGTCGGGCTGTCATAGAAATATGGCGCTTGGACCTGGGGAATCCCCATCTTTGGTGTCGCGGCATCGCCGCACCTCCAAATGTGGTTCGGATTACCCGGCGTCTCGGCGTTGAATTTCAAATTCAACCCACCTGGCATCTACTGAGCTAAAATATGTTCATCAGGAGTTACGCGGTTCGAGTTATGGAAGGCGTTTTGCGCCTGAAATACATCAAAAAGCAGCTCATTCTATCCAATAACTCGATGTTTGGGCCTTTCTAGTACTAGAGCGAGACTTTCCTGGAACTGTCATTCTGAGTGGGCCATGGCGCTGACGCGTCACGCTCTCAGCAAGAAACAGCACTTTCAAAGAGCTTGTCATTCCGAGCGTAGCGAGGAATC
>CAYZYE010000073.1:0-17326 GCA_964481205.1 uncultured Anaerolineae bacterium
GCATACACCAACACCTGCGCCCCGATCTCGACATCGATCAAATAACGAAAAACCTCGCCCCTGATATTATTGTGCCCGGTCAAAACGACATTATTGTTGTGCCCCGGATAGGCAGAGGTCTTGTGCCAACTCACAGCATCGTCGGCCACCTCCCACACACTGTACTGTTGCCCGTTCTGCTCGACGACGCGCCAGCCAACCGGCATCACCCTGGCGTCCAGGCCGATCGACGGAATCGCCAGTCGAACCGGCGGTTGCGAGGCCGGCCCCGGAAAGCCCTCCGGCTCTGGCGTCGGCGTTGATGTTGGCGTTGGCGGCGCCGAGCCGGCTGCCGGCGTTGCCGTCACAGCGATCGCCGCCGGCGTCGCCGTCCCCGGCTCGATCATCAACAGTGGAGGCTCCTCGTCCACCACGGCCGTTTCGGTCAGACGCGGCGCGGCAACCGTCGAAACGGGCGCGCTCGTCGGCGTCGCCGTTGACCACCCGGCCGGGAAAAGAGGCGTCGTCGCCGAGGGGGACGGCGTCAACGTCTCCGTTGCGGCCAAGGCAATGACCGTGCCCTGGATAAAAGAAGCCTGCCCCATCTGGAGATGGGTATAAGCGGCATACAACCCGGCGCCAAACAAGACCACGCCAACCCAAATCAAGACCGATCCGATCAGGGCGACTTGCTCAAAGCGACTGAGCGAGGTCCAAATGCCAGGTTTGCTCCGTTTTGCTTGTTCGACCATGACTCTCCTGAAAAAAGGCTGGAACGACAACGATATTATTCATTATATAACAGATACCGGACAACGGTCAAATGATCCGGGTGTGTTTCAAACAAACGAGCGGTTCAGTAACACAGTGGGCGGGTTTTTCTCATAGAATATCCACCGGATCGATATCCAGCCGCCAACCGGCAGGCAAGACAATGTGCGCCAGCAGCGCCCTGGGATCCGGCGCGCAGACGACGATCTGCCAACGCCAACGCCCCCGCAGCCGCTTGAAAAAACATGGCGCCGGGCCGATCAAACGGACGTGATCGGCGCGACGACGTCGGACCGCCTCACGCAATTGTTCGGCCAGCGCATCGGCTTGCCGGCGACAGCGCGAGGCGTTGGCATCGCTATAGACCAACCGCGCCAGACGGCTGAACGGCGGGTAGCCCAGCCGGCGGCGAAACTCGCGTTCTTTGGCATAAAACGCCCCATAATTGTGCTGCGATGCAGTTTGAATGGCATAATGTTCGGGGGTGTACGTCTGCACGACGACATTGCCCCCCAAGAGGCTGCGCCCGGCTCGCCCGGCCACCTGCACCAAAAGTTGAAAGGTGCGCTCGGCGGCGCGAAAATCGGGCAAATTCAAGGCCGTATCGGCGGCGATCACCCCAACCAGCGTGACCAGAGGCAAGTCCAGTCCCTTGGCGATCATTTGCGTGCCGATCAGCAGATCGGCCTGGTGGCGGGTAAAGAGATCGAGCAAATTTTGGTGACTGCCTTTGGCGCGAGTGGCATCGCGATCCCAACGTAAAATTCGCGCGCCGGGCAGCAACTCGCGCACGGCGTCTTCGACGCGCTGCGTGCCCACGCCAAAATATCTGATCCGCCGGCTCTGGCAAAGCGGGCACGCCTGCGGCGCGGCCTGCTGGTAATTGCAGTGATGGCAGGTCAGACTTTGGCCGCTGCCATGATAGGTCAGTGGAATGTCGCAGCGCGGGCAGCGAATGACCGCGCCGCAGTCGCGGCATAACACAAACGTCGACGTGCCGCGCCGGTTGAGGAACAAGATCGTCTGCTCGCCGGCGGCCAGCGCGCGCCGCATCTCTTTTTGCAGCACGCGGCTAAACATGCTGCGATTCCCGGCGCGCAGTTCTTGCCGCATGTCGATCACTCGTACCGGCGGCAGCGCCTCGCTCAACTGCACCCCACCTGGCGACGTGGAAGCAGCATCGGCCAAAATGCGCCTGGGCAGCCGCAGCAAGCGCATATCGCCGCCCTCGCGGGCGCGATAAAACGTCGTCAAGTCTGGCGTCGCGCTGCCCAGCACCACCACCGCGCCATGCTGTTCGGCGATCTTGAGCGCCACGTCACGGGCATGATAGGTCGGCGCGACGTCGCCCTGCTTGTAAGAGGCATCGTGTTCTTCATCGAGCACGATCAAACCAATGTCGGGCAGCGGGGCCAGGAGCGCAGAGCGCGGCCCAATGACCAGCCGCACCTGCCCGGCGCGGATTCGACGCCAGGTGTCGTACCGTTCGCCGTCCGACAGCCCGCTGTGGATCACGCCTAAACCATCGGGGAAACGCGCCGCAAAACGCCGGATCGCCTGCGGCGTCAGCGAAATCTCGGGCACCAGGACGATGGCTTGCCGTCCCCGGCCAAGCGTGGCCTCGACAGCGCGCATATAAATCTCGGTCTTGCCGCTGCCGGTCACGCCGTGCAACAAGAAAACGTGCCGGCTCTGGCCCTGCGCCACAAACGGCTCGATCTCGCGCCACACGCGCGCCTGGTCGCCGGTCAGCGGCGGTTTGGTTTCCGGCGCAAAAACGCGACCTTGGAGCGGGTCGCGCACCAACTCGCGCTCGGCCAACTCGACCAGCCCATGTCCTTCCAGCGCGCGCAGGTCGTCCAACGCACAACCGGTTTCGGCATAGACCCAACTGACCCACACCCATTCGCCCGGCGTGCAGCCGAGCAGGTAATCGAGCACCTTGTTTTGCCGCGCCGCGCCGCGCAGTTTAACGATCTCTTGCCTCGTTTGCTGTTCGCCGAGTGCCAGCAGCACCACCGCCGGCTCGACCAGGCGTTGGATCAATCTGCGTCCTTGCAGCGCCCGCAAAACAGCCGCCGAGGCGCCTGTGGCCTGCCGCAGCGTCTTTTCATCGACGGCCGCGAGAGCGTGTTGCAGCAAATGCGCGACCACGGCGCGCTGCTTGTGCGCCCGTCCCAAATCGACTTTTTGCGCGGCCGGCAGCGCCTGGATCAAGACCCGTTCCGGCGTCATCGTGACCCACCCTTTGCGCGCCAAAGTGGACAATGTCGATGACGAAGCGCCGGCCCAGGCCAACACGCTCTCCGGCGATGGCAAGGGATCGTCCATGTCCAGCAACGCCTGCAACACCGCCGCCTGCGCAGAGGGTCGCCCCAGCAAGGGACGTACTCCCTGCACCTGGGGCGGCGACGCGATCAGGCGCACAAAGTTGACGCGCCTGGGACGCGCGCGCGGCGCGGGCAAACTGCTGCCCCGAATCAACACACCGCGCCGCACCAACGCGCGCACCGCGCGAGCGGCCCGCTCTTGGCCCAATTGGTGCGCCAATTGCGCCATCGACCGCACGCCATGCGCCTGCACCAACTCGACGATCTGTTGCTGCACGGCGGGCAAACCCTGGGGCGCGGGCGCTTCCGGGTGAAGCCGCAGCACGGCCTGCGGCCGGCGCAGCAGCCCCGGCGGCAGCATCAAACGCAGGCAGTCGATCAACGGCGCGAGGTAATAATCGCTGAGCCACAATCCCAGGTCGAGCTGCATCGACGACAATAGCGGCGCGTCGAACAACAAGCGCGTCACCGGCCTGGTCTTGGACACCGGCGCGACCTCGGAAAAACCGACAATGATCCCTTGAACGGCTTTATCGCCAAATGGCGCTTCGACCAATTGCCCGGCGGCCAGCCGTTCGACGAGTTCGGGCAAAATGTGGTAATGGAACACAGGGCCGGGGTATGTTGCTTTTCCCCCGGCCTGTGTACGGCTCATCGCCCGATATGCAGTTCCCCCGCCGCGTGCGGGGGCATTGATCGCAATGACAGCAAACATATACGATGTGTTACGTTATTCCTTGTACACGGCAGCGGCCATATAGCCCACCGTATACTGCCCCGGCTCACGCATCCCGCTCACGTCGCCGGAATTGGTATAGTGCAGCGTCTCCACACCGGTCGCGCCCATGGCCAGGGCCGCGGTCAACAGGGCATAAATTGGGATGCGCCCGCACACGCTGCAATCTGGGGACGACAGCACGTCTTTGATCCGCGCCAGGTCCAAGCCGGCAATCGCGTCGATCACCACCCGGTCACGGCGTACAACCTGGCTGTAATCGGCAATGTGGTGCAAGTCGCTGCTGGCCACGATCAGCGTCCGTTGGTCCGGCCTGCGTTCGGCCAGCAGATCGGCCAACACCAGCCCCAGTTTGGCGCCGGCGTCAAAAGAGGCCCCGCCAATCATCAACGGCAGCAGGTTGAAATCGCCCAACGCGGCTTGCAAAAAGGGCAGTTGAATTTCGAGCGAATGTTCGTTGTCGCGCGTCAGGCGGGTCAACGGCAGCCGCGCCTCCAGGGCGTCCAACAGGGCCAGATCCAGCGCAATGTCGCCCAACGGCGTCCGGTACACGTCGGCGACGGTGGCCGTGTATGCGCCAACGTACATTCGATGCACAGGCGAGATCACGACCACGAGATCGAACGATTGGCCGCGCACCTGGCGATAGGCATACGCGGCAGTCTGCCCCGAATAAGCCCAGCCGGCGTGGGGGCTGATCAAGCCCACGATTTCGCCATCCAATTTCAGAGGCTCGACGCCAGCAAAAAATCGATCGATGACGCGCCGCAATTCGCCGGGATCGCCGGGATACCACTGCCCGGCATAAACGGCCGGCCTCACAGTTTGAGACATCATCTACCTCCTTTATTTTGTATACCCTTCTGACTCCTCCAAAAGGCGATCTTGGTTCCATTCCGCTGGATACTGGGCAATCTTGGCTCTCCTGCTCGGTTTGTGGACCGGTTTGCCAAGCGGGCGTATTTTCAATTCACCGCTAAAATAGCGCTCGATCCGCGCTCTGGCAATCTCGACATATTTGGCTTCTTTTTCACTTCCGATAGCCCGCCGACGGCGCTTGATTGCAGCAATTAGCGCCGATCCCACACCCGCATACGGATCGAGAACCCAGTCGCCCTGGTTCGTCATAGCCAACACACACCGCTCTGCCAGCTCGATGGGAAACTGGGCCGGATGAATCGTTTTTTCCGGGTGATTGGACTTGACATTGGGAATGTCCCACAAACCGATGTCCCACTCGTGCGCCATGATTTCCCAAATATCCGATGGGTTTTTCCCTTTGGGATTGCCAGACAGTTGTCCTTTTTTGGGGCCTTTGTAATGCCGTTTGCCGGGGTACTTGGCAGGAACCCGTACAGCATCAAGGTTAAATGTAAATGTATCTCCCTTGGTAAACCAAAGCAATGTTTCATAACGTCCAGAAAAACGCTTGGTCGCATGCAGCCCATGGCCAAAATGCCACACGATACGGTTTCGCAGCTTGAAACCCAGGGACTTGAAAATGGGATAATAGAAAATATCCAGCGGAAAAATCTCGCCATCTTGGACATAGTTGCCAACCTGCCAACAGATACTTGCATCCATGGCAAGAACGCGATGCAGTTCCTGGATAACGATTTGCTGCCGCGCCAGATACTCGGTCATCCCGACGCGAGTTTCGTATTCTTTGCCGACATTATAAGGGGGTGAAGTCACCACGAGTTTAACGGTTTGATCGGGCACAGCCCGAAGCAAGTCGACCACATCTCCATGATACAAGACAATGTCAGCATCCTTGCAAAATTGGTCGTGGATTTTTATTGATTGGGTCAGCGCCAGTTCATTCTGCATATCATTCCCCGGTTTGTCAAAATCTGCGTTTATGGACAATCATCTGTGGGCCGCATGTTGGCTTGTTCGGGTCAAGGTCAGGCGCGCATCAAGCCAATGGTCAACCCGGTAATCGAAAGCAACAGGAACAGAGCAACAAGCGTGACGCGGTTCGATTGCGCGATAGAAGACTGGTCAACCAGCTGGGGAACACCGCCGGCGAGCACAACGACATAACGCGGCATCATATAATACCCCAGCACGACGCCGGCGATCAGCCCGCCAATGTGCCCCCAGATGTCGATGCCCGACACGGTAAAGGTGGTGATCAGGTTAAAGATGATGACGCTCAACGTGTTTTGAAACATCCGTTGACCACGCCAACCAAACGCCCGTCGATAACGATAGAAAAAGACGGCCTGCGTGCCGATCAGCCCAAAAATTGCGCCCGAAGCCCCCGCCGACAGATTCGGGCTGAAAATAAAACTCGACAACACGCCATACGCGCCAGAAAGCAAATAGATGATCACAAACCGCGCCGTGCCAAAAATCCGCTCGATCTGCGGCCCGATGGCGTAAATGGCATACGAGTTGAAAGCGAGGTGAACCAGCCCGATGTGCAAAAAAACGGGCGTGATCAGCCGCCACACCTGCCCTTCCAGGATCAGCGGGTTAAACTTGGCCCCAAACGAGATCAAAACATAAGGATCGGTGCTGCCCCCCAGAGCCGTCATCGCCAGCCAGATGAGGACGTTCAGTCCCAAAATCGTCCAGGCCGCGACGACACGACGGTGAGGCACGGCAAGCCGTACAGGGGGAGGAGGCGCGGGCGGCGCTTGAGCCGGCTCTGAACCGGTTGCCAGGTCACTCATAGCCGGGCCCGGCGCGGCACAGCGCGATGTTTTTCCGCGATGAGGATGGCCATGATCGTGTCAACCGTTTTATCCAACTGACCGTCGCCGTTGGGGATCACGTAATCAAACTCGTGGATGCGGCGCATCTCTTCACGCGCCGCCTGGATGCGCACGCCAAGCTGCTCTTGAGCCTCGGTGTGGCGATTACGCAGGCGCGCGATCAACTCTTGCTCTGAAAAAGTGGTGATGAAAATGAGGATCGCCTCCGGGGCCAGTCGACGCATCGTCGCCGCGCCCTGCACGTCGAGCCGCATAACCACGTCCTTGCCGCTGGACATCGCCTCGCGCACCTGGGCCTTGGGCACACCCTTGTACTGATCGTAAACCATCGCATACTCGAGCAGCTCATCGTTGGCAATCATCCGCTCGAATTCCTGGACCGAGACAAACAAATAATCCACGCCATGCACTTCGTTCTCCCTTGGCGGGCGCGTATTGGCGGTGATCACAAAATGAAAAGGATGGCCCTCTTGCTCCATCCGTTTAGACAACGCCTTGACAACCGAATCTTTGCCCGCCCCCGAAGTGCCCGAAATGACGATCAACAATGGCGGGCGGGCAAAATGATAAAGTTGATCGATACCGATTTCTCGCAAATTGAACCCTCTGCCCCTCAAACTTGGCCCTCGTCCCAAATTACGCTATAATAATCCCGCCTATCTGGTTGACCGGCGAAACGCCGCAACCGCCAAATTTGCCGGCCAAGTCGGATTTTGATCCAAGGAGATAGATAATGCCTATTTATGAATATCGTTGTAAAGAATGTGGGCAAAAAGCACGCAAATTTTGGCGCAGTTTTGCCGACATTAACCCCGGTGTGTTAGAATGCCCGCGCTGCGGCGCGCACAACTGGCAACGGCTTGTCTCCCGCGTCGCCTTTATCCGCTCCGAAGAAGCGCGTCTGGACGATCTGGCCGACCCCAGCAGCCTGGCCGGGCTGGATGAAAACGACCCCAAGTCGATCGCCCGCTGGATGCGCAAAATGAGCAATCAAGTAGGCGAAGAAATGCCGCCGGAATTTGAACAGGTCATCGACCGCCTCGAATCCGGCCAGTCGCCGGAAGAGATCGAGGCCAGCATGCCCGAACTTGCAGGCATGGGCGACATGGGCAGCGACGGATTCGTAGACCTCTAAAAAGCCGCTGAAAAACCAGGGACGCCTCGGAAAATCAATCCGCGAACGCCGAGAGCACCTCATGTTTGCGAGTATCTACATTGTTACTCGGTGTTTTATCCTTTGCGCTCTCGGCGTTCTCTGCGGTTGGCAGATTTTTCAGCGCGCTCCTAAAACCGCTCAAAGCGATCGACATCCAAAATAAAGACCACCGCCCCGCCCACCAACACCTCGATCGGCGTCGGCATGTACAACTCTCCAGACTCCATCGTGGGCGGCAACGGATTGACGTATTGCGTCCGCGTGTGGCAGTTGTTTTTGATGATTCCAAGCACCTTGTCCACATCCTCATCCGCCACACCGATCAACAATGTGGCATTGCCCTCGCGCAAAAAACCGCCGGTCGTGCTGATCACGGTTGCCTTGTACCCGTCGCCCATCAAGGTATCGATGAGCGGCTGCGAGTCATCGCTGTTAATGACGCTAATCAGGAGCTTCAAAGCCTACCCCCTTTTCCTATACCAAAACCGAATAATGTATGTTTATATCCAACTATTCGCGATAAATGCGCACGCGACGGTACGGCTCTCGGCCTTTACTGTGTGAAATCATTCGAGACTCGCGCGCCAGCTGGTGCTGCTGGCGGCGAATGTAGGCATTTTGCGGCGACAGTTCGACCATTTTGGCCCCGGCAACAACCTGGTGAATGGCGTTTTGCATCTCGCGCATCGCCCGGCTCAGCGCATCCTCGCCGGCCAGATCGAAAATATCGGCCAGACACCGCTCAATCTGCACAATCGTATTGGCGCGAAGGACATAGATCGGAATACCCCGATCTTTAGCCGTCACCAACACCTGGGGGCGATTCCGATAGTAATTTTTGAGCGTGATCACCGCCTCGGCGTCGTCCAGATCATCCAAAATCTTGATCGGCAAGACCATCTTTTGGATAACCTGCCGCAGCCGGTTGCGCGCCACGCCATACGGGTAAACGCGCAGCTGCTTTAACGGCGCAATTGCGTCCTGCGGCGGCGCCGGCCGGTCGGCGGACTGGGCCACACTCGCGCCCGCCTCCTCGCTGTGAATGCCGCCGCGTTTATCCCGGTAACGGATGGTCGCCGGCACGGTTTTCCTGCGCAGCAACCCATCCACGGCCCGCGCCACGTCGATGTGGACGGCGACGCGATCCCAGCCCTGTATCTCGACGACCACGTCAAAAGTGGGCGGCGCGCGCCTTTCGAGCACCGTTTTCTGCGTCCTGCGCCGGCGCGCCTCTTCATCGCTGAGGGTGACGCTCTGAATGCCGCCGATCAGATCGCACAACGTCGGATTCAACATCAAGTTATCTAGTGTATTGCCGTGCGCCGTGGCCACCAATTGAACGCCTCGTTCGGCAATGGTTCTCGCCGCCAACGCCTCCAACTCGCGTCCGATCTCGTCGATAATGATCACCTCTGGCATATGGTTCTCGACCGCTTCGATCATCACCTCATGCTGAAACGACGGCTCAGAGACCTGCATACGGCGCGCCCGTCCCACCGCGGGATGCGGAATATCGCCATCGCCGCCAATCTCGTTCGAAGTGTCGACGATGACGACCCGTTTTTTCTCCGCCAAAACGCGCGCCGCTTCGCGCAGCATCGTCGTTTTACCCACGCCGGGCCGCCCCATCAACAGCACGCTCTTGCCAGAAAGAATAATGTCCTCGATAATGCCAATCGTGCCATAGATCGCCCGCCCCACACGGCACGTCAGGCCAACGACCTCCCCCCGGCGATTGCGAATCGCCGAAATGCGATGCAACGTCCGCTCGATGCCCGCGCGGTTGTCGGCGTCCAACTCGCTGATCTGCGACACCACCAGATCGATATCTTGATGGGTGATCTCTTGTTTACCGAGTACGACTTCATGATCGACAAAACGCGCTTCTGGCAAACGCCCCAGGTCTAAAACGACCTCCAACAGGTCTTGATATTGTTTTTCTCTCAACAGCGCCTGCCTGATCGCCGGCGGCAACACGGCCAAAAACGCTTCGAGATCATTGTCATTTTGTTTCTTCAAGTCTATTGAAAACCCCGTCCTCGGCAGATATTGACACAAATCCAATAGGGTTTGCGTTTATCTACATGTATTCTAGTTGGACAATGGCGCCTTGTCAGGTATACCCTGGTTTCACCAGGCGAGACAGATCAAAATCTCTGCCGGCGCCGTCTGTTTACGGCGGCGCAAATGAAACGCACCCTACTGAACCTGGTTACTTGTGGCTCGACGAAACACTCGTCGTCGGCGCTTTGGCTTGTTTTTCAAGCGCGGGCACCAGGCTGCGCACCACTTCTTGGATGCGCACGGTGGTATGCCTGACCAGACAACAATATGTAGCCAGATATTGAAAACCTCGTTTTTCCAACGGAACCCGCACGCCGCCCTGGTATTCGCGCACCTCGCAGTACACTGGCCGAGTTGGATAATAGTTTAACAGAGCCAGACCGTAATCCAGCAATTCATCGACGCGGTCGAGAACACGCGGATGAACCTGAATCGTCAGCCAGTGCCCGGCGCGCCCCGAGGCCAAATGCCCGTAACCGGCTATGCCCTCGTCGTCGGTCAAGACAAACCCTTCGCCGTCGGCGCGCGACGCCAGCCGGCGACCGCGCCACCCCTCGCCCAAATCCTGATCGATCGCCTCGGCCTGCTGCACCAGATGCGGGGCCACCGCCCGATAGAGCTGTTTGATCGCCCAGGCGTCCGTATCCTGCTCTGGGCGAATGCCGACCGGGGGCGTCGTCTGCGGATGCGCGTCCGGCGGCAGGCGGAAAATATCCTCCCGCGTGTACACGCTAAACCCGGCGCCAAGCATCGCCTCCAACTCGGCGCTGCCCTCTGGCGCGCAAGAAAAAACCCGATGAATGCCTTTCTCGCCGGCAAAAGCAGCCACATGATTCAACAATCGACGCCAGACGACGCCCGCCTCTTCCGATGCAGCGAGATGCGGCGCCAAATAATGGATCGTCATCTCGGGACGCGCGGCCGGTTGGATGGCCTGCACCACCCCGCGCAGCCGCTTGCCACCGCGATGCGCGTCATCCAGCACAAAGGTAAACGTCTGTTCATCGTCAAACGCCCAAAACGACATCAGCGCCCGCCACAGCAAAGAGCACGGGCGCGTCCAGGCTCTGCTCGGACACAGAGACACGCATACCTGACCCAGTTCACGGATCAACAACAAGTGAGACAACGAAAACGGCACAATAGGCATCACATCTGACCTCAAGACCGGCCTATTCTACCCGGTTTTATCGCTGTTGGCAAGTAAATTATCATTGTTCCTCCCCGGCATGTTTGTCGCCACGAGAGCGCAGCCGCAAGCGAAGCGCCAACGCGCCACACCCTATTGCAAAAAACAGCCCGCCGGACATCAAGTTGGGCAACAGTGTCCAGCGAGAAACAGGCTTGCCCATGATCAGCGCGACAAGCGCCGGAATGCCCTGCACAACGCCGACAAGCCCCGCACACACATCGGCGGCAAGCTCGCCCGCCCCAACGCCGCTCGTCGCGACGACCACCCGCCCCACCCCGCGAATCTGGTGCGGTCTAAACCAGCGTACCTGAACGTTGACCAGTACGCCCAGCACCGTCAACGAAACGACGATCAGCGCCCCCAAAAAGCCGAGCAGCACGACAACCATATCGCCCAAACTGCCGGTCAGCGCGTAAATGCTCAACGCCACGGCGAGGCTGGCAAAAAGAACGATGCCCACATGCACACCGAACGTGAGCACAAAACTGACGAGCCAGGCCCACAAATCATTTTCACGTACATCCATACTCAAGGCTCCCCTCAACGAACCGGGGCTTCTGCCGAACTCTTTTTCAAAACATAATAGGTGCCCTTTTTTGCGCCGATTTTGAGCAAAATGCCCCGATTGACCATATCGACCAGATCAAGCCGCAGCGTCTCGGCGGTGACATCGGGACAAAGCGCCCGATAATCCCGGTTCGTAATCCGGCCCCGGTCCTGAATGAACGACAAGGCCTGCAACTGCCGTTCATTCATATTCGATTCCCACGCCGGCGCCGGGCGACGGACGCGCGTGTTCTTGAGCGTGACGGTAAACGAATACGGCGTGTCTCTGAACTCTGGCGCCGGATGACCGGCGTTGACCATATCCTCAATCATGCGATCCACGCCCAGACCCAGTTCCTCGATAAAGCCCCACTGAAACAGCCCATTGACCAGGCGTGGATTGCGCGAAAAGTGTTCTTCTACAATGTTGTCTACCGTAATATACCCCGGAAGCCCGCCCGGACTGATCACTTCCATCCGGTCGTCAAACATGCGAATCTCGATGCGGCGTCCCGAAAGACGATAGTCGCGGTGACACACCGCATTGACCAACGCCTCGCGCACGGCAAAAGTCGGATATTCGCCCTTTTCTTCTCGTACCAGCCCCTTGACCACTGCGGCAACGCGCATCTCTTCCCAAACCATTTGCCAGGCCGTCTCGATCAACCGCGACAACGGCCCGTCGATCTCTTCACGCCGCGAGTACCCCGGCAGCCCGCCGGGGCCGCGCAGCTCAGAGCCTGCAAAGCGGACAAAAATCAACTTGCTTTGGGGCAAAAAGAGCTGCGGTTCGCGGCCAAAAAGCAGCAAACCAACCACCGTCGGCGCGCCATTTTCGGTCAATGCGCCGGCGCTGACCAGCATCGCGGGATCGTCCATCGTCACCGGGCGACGCTGCCGCTCTGCGCGGTTGACCCGGTACGCGGCGATCATTTCCGGGTCCAGGTCGTCAAAAGTGGCGCCGTTGACCTCGGTCATCTCGAAATCGCCGCTCGACTTGGTCGCGGCCAGATGAACGATCTCGTTGCCGCCCAGGGGACGGTTTTCGACGCCGGAGCGAACCAGCACACGACCATCGCGCAGCGAATGCAGATCATTGCTCCGTGGCACATGGATGGCAATGACCGTATTCCCGTTGACCTCGCTGGGCTGCCACTCGGTGCGCACCACCGGCCGGCTTTGCCCCAGGGCCAAACGCAGCACATCTTCGACATCCTCAAACATCAAATCACCGACGAAACGCCCTTGCTCATCGACGCCGATGACCAGCGTGCCGCCGTCGCTGTTGGCAAAAGCGATCAATGTCTCGGCCAACTGCGCCTCATCTGGCGCGGGCATAAAGGCCAACGTTTGCCCCGACCTCTTGCCCATCCAATTCGACATCATAGATCAACCTCGCGCCTTTTCGACCACCGGATGCTCGTCCAGAAAGGCCTCGACCTGCGCCCCGGCCGGCAGCGACGGCTGTGCCCCCATCCGCGTCACCGAGATGGCCGCCGCCGCGTTGGCATAGCGGATTGCCCGTTCCATCGACAATCCTCGCCCCAACGCCCAGGCCAGCCCTCCATTGAACGCATCGCCGGCCGCCGTCGTGTCGACCGCCGACACCAGGAACGCCGGAGCCATTGTACGCTGGCTGCCGTCGGCCCACAAGACCCCCTCGGCGCCCAGGGTCATCAGCACAGTCTTGACGCCAACACACAATAAATGGTTTATCGCATCGTTACGGTCGGGCAACCCCGCCACCAACTGCACCTCATGCTCGTTGGGTGTGAGGATCGACACCTGGGCCAGCAATTCGGCGGCGAGCGGCCGGCCGGGCGCCGGATTCAAGATCACCAACACGCCGGCGTCATGCGCCAACGAGATCGCCCGCTGCGCCGCGGCGAGTGGAATTTCAAGTTGCACCAGCAGCACATCGGCGCCGGCAATCACCGGGCGGGCGCGTTCCACATCGGCCGCGTCAAGCCGGGCATTCGCCCCCAAAGCCACGGCAATGCTGTTTTCGCCCTGCGCATCGACAAAAATCATTGCCACCCCCGACGGCGCATCACTGTCTCGCACCAGCCAGGACGTGTCGATCCCCTCGCGTTCGTACCCGGCGACGGCGCGGTCGCCAAAAACATCGCTCCCCAAACGGGCGATAAATGTGACTTGCGCGCCCAGGCGGGCCGCCGCAACGGCCTGATTCGCCCCTTTGCCGCCAGCGGCCATCATAAACTCGCCGCCGATAACGGTTTCTCCCGGCCGGGGAATGCGCCGCGTCTTGACCACCATATCGGTATTTGCGCTGCCAACGATGACAATTTTCGGTCGATTGGACATCGAACACGCCTTCCGTCTGGAATGAGCGCCGGGCGATCATCGAGCGCAACAGATTCCAAGACTCGCTGAACAGGGGATTTCAATTGGGCGCTTGCAAAACGAGGGCATTTGCATTCTAGCACACCTTGACCAATAACGCAACCATTTCGCGCCTTTGGCATCCCACCAAGAACATGCTATAATGCCACTATTGGCTTTGTAAATAGAATGGGCGTGTTTCATTTGCTTTCTAGTCACCCGCCTATGCGTCGCCCGCCAGGGGCGATGGCTACGGACGCCCAAGTTATTTGAAACACACCCAAATAGAATGATCGACAAAACCCAAGGACGCCTTGATGAAACACACACACTTGATCGCCATCCTCATCATCTCGATACTTGCCGGCTGCACCTGGACCGCTCCCGGCCCAACGTTGACCTCCAGACCCACACCGACGCCAAAACCAACCCAACCGCCGCCGCCCACGGCAACGCCCGCGCCGACGTCGGCGCCAACAACCGCGCCCCAGTTTCCGCCGATGCCACAAAAGACAGCCGAACGAAACAATATGTTTCAAACATTGCCGCCCACGATCATCGATACGGCAAAAAATTACGCAGCGACGATCCAAACCTCCAAGGGCACTGTGGTGTGCGAGCTGTACGCCGCCCAAGCGCCGGTGACGGTCAACAACTTTGTCTACCTCGCCCGCGCCGGTTTTTACAACGGCCTGACCTTTCACCGCTACGTCCCGGATTTTGTCATCCAGGGCGGCGACCCGCTGGGGCAAGGCAGCGGCGGTCCCGGCTATACGCTTCCCGCCGAGATCGGGTTGCCGCACCCCAAAGGCGCGCTGGCGATGGCCCGCCTCGGCGATGAGGTCAACCCCAAGCGCGAATCCAGCGGCAGCCAATTTTACATCACGCTCACGGCCACGCCGCACCTCGACGGCGCGTACACCGTTTTCGGCCAGGTCATCGACGGGCTGGACGTTGTCGAACAACTCCGCCAGGGAGACCTGATCTTGAGCGTGACGATAAACGAGGAATCCACTGAAGAAACCAACTGACGCGCCCGCCGGGCACGGCGAATGCCAGGAAATAAAAACCCAAGACGCGCAGCCGCAGCCCAAGCTATCCCGCTGGGGTAGAATCGGGCGTTCCCTGGCGACGTTGGCGCTGGCGCTGACCATTTCGGCCGCGGTGTTGATCATTGCCAGGCGTGTCGATGCACAACAATTGCAACAATACGGCTATCCAGGTGTGTTTCTGGTCAGTTTGTTGGGCAACGCCACGATCATTTTGCCCGCGCCCAGCCTGGCGCTCGTCTCGGTGGCCGGTTCATTTCTCAACCCAATTCTCGTCGGCCTCATCGCCGGCGTCGGCGAAGCGCTCGGCGAGTTGACCGGATACCTGGCCGGATCGAGCGGCCAGGCGATCATTGAAAACCGTGAAAATTACGACAAAATCATCGCCTGGACGCACAAATATGGCTTGTGGGTTATCTTTGTCCTGTCGGTCGTCCCCAACCCACTTTTTGACCTGGCCGGTATCGCCGCCGGCGCGCTCAAGATCAAGGTATACAAATTTCTGCTTGCTTGTTGGGCCGGCAAGACGATCAAGACCGTCTTGTTTGCCCTGGGCGGCAAAGCGATCCTCTTGCCATTCCTGGCCTGATTTTCCATCGCTCTGGAGTAAACGGTGGTTGATATTGGACACACGCTGAACAATCGCTATCGCCTTTTGTCCCTGGAGGGCAAAGGCGGTATGGCAACCGTCTACAAAGCCCAAGACCTCAAACTGAAACGCCTGGTGGCGGTCAAAGTGCTGCATGCCACGCCAGACGGCGTCTCGACGCGCGCGCCAAGCGCCGACGATGCCTTTCAGCGCGAGGCCCAGGCCGCGGCGCGGGTGCCGCACCCCAACGTCGTCACCGTCTATGATGTCGGCCAGGACCAAGATGTATCATACATCGTGATGGAATATGTTCAAGGGCCAACGCTACGCGACCTGATCGTCGCCGAAGCGCCGTTCGGCGTTGGTCGAACGATGGACATTGCCATCCAAATCTGCAATGCCGTGGACTTTATCCACAATCACGGCGTGATCCACTGCGACCTCAAACCGTTGAACATTATGGTACTGCCCGATGGGCAGGTCAAAATCACCGATTTTGGCATCGCCCGCGACCTCTCGGCCGCTGCCACAAGGCAGCCGGGCAAAGCCTGGGGCACCACGCACTATGTTTCGCCGGAATTGATCGCCGGCAAACCACTGACCCCCGCCTCCGATGTCTATGCGATCGGCATCATTTTGTACGAAATGCTCACCGGCGTGCGCCCTTTTGACGGCGCCACCGCCGCCGAGATCGCGCGCCAGCACGTGCTCGACGCGCCGCCGCCGATCCAGCAGCACAACCCGCGCGTGCCGCGCTATGTGCGCCAGGTGCTGGACCGCGCTCTGGCCAAAGAGCCGGGCAAGCGATACCGCACGGCCGGACAAATGAGCAAACTGTTGGCCTCGTACCGGCGGCACGGCGAAACGGATACCCAACCGCTGCCCGTCGCGCCCCCTGCGGCGCGGCCAGGCCGGGCGCCGATCGCCCCACCGGCGGCAACCGCCTCACCGCCGGCGCCGGCAAAATTCGATTGGCCCATCTTGATGTTGGGTCTCCTGGCCTTTGTCGCCGTGATGGGATTGATCCCGCTGTGGGGCAACGTGATCACCCACGCACTCGTTTCGCCCACGCCGCTGCCGGCGCCCACGTCGTCCCTGGCGGCCACGCCCACCCCAACGAATGCCAACGCCGCGCCGTCGACGGTCGCACCGCCCCCCACCATAACGCCGCAAGAACTCGTCGCCGCGCCGGACCTGGTCGGGAAATCGATCACCGAAACACGGCAATTGGCCCAGGACAATCGCCTGACGCTCGTCATCATTGAACAACAATATCACCTCGATGTCCCCAATGATCATATCATTTCACAAAACATCGCTCCAGGCGAGCAAGTCGCGCCGAACAGCGAGATCGGCGTCGTGACCAGCCTCGGCCCGCCGATCGTCGTCATGCCCAACAGCGTTGGCTTTCCGGCCAAAGTTCAAAAACTCGATTTGCAAGACCTGGGGTTGAACGTCTTTATCACCGCCACCGCGAGTCTCGAACCGGAAGGGCTGGTGATCGAACAAGCGCCGCCACCCGGCGTCGAGATACGCGCCGGGCAAACCGTCACCCTGACGGTCAGCAGCGGCCCCGAAGGCGAAATACGCGCCAACCTGGACTACAAACTGGCGCTGATCTCGTGCGTATTGAACAAAACCACCTTTCGTCCCGGCGACACATTGCAGCTCAACCTGACCTGGGAGGTACTGGGGGCAATGTCGCGCAACTATAAACTGTTCATCCACATCATCGACAGCGACGGTCACATTGCCGCGCAGCGCGACGAACCGCCCCTGGCCGGCGAACGCCCCACTCACACCTGGACGCAGGGCGAAACGATCCAGGATTTGCAGGCCTGGCCGCTG
>CAYZYE010000074.1:0-5169 GCA_964481205.1 uncultured Anaerolineae bacterium
CAGCGCGGAAAATTGGGCAAAATGGTTCTTTGGTCTGTTTACGGTGATGCGAATGATTTGGGTGTCTGTAGCATAGCCCCTTGTGGGCGGCGCATAGACGGGTGGCCATAAAGCAAATGAAACACACCCAGATCAAATGTGTAGGGTGGCTAGGCTCGCTGGCACAAAAAAAAAGCCCGAACGTTTGCGCAACGTTCGGGCCTGTCATTTTGTTCAATCCTGCATTTCGACTATGCCTCGCCGGTACAGCTCATAGATCAATTGCAACCCCCGCTGCCCCAATTGCTCGCCTAGCGCGCTCAAGGTTGTCTGCCCATCGCACGCTTCCAGGATGCCGAGATCGTCGCCGGCCAGGGGGACGATGTGGTTTCCACGTAACAATACGTAACCGAAAGGTTCTTGACGTATCTTGCAGACGCGCAGCGGCCGCCAGCCAGCGTACATTTCGACCTGCTCTGGTTGGGGCAGGCGACGTAGCGCTTTGTCCATCAGCGGGTCGGCGGGCAGGGCGAGCGTCTCGGCCTGGGCGCGGCAGCCGCCGTGACACTGGGGAAAAGCGGCGCAGGTGTGGCATTCTGGCGGGATGCGCTGTCGCCACTGCTCCATTGCTTTTCCTTGCCAGATGCTGGCGACAGATTCTTGCAACAGATTGCCGCAGCGGGTGGGCGAGTGGTTGCAGGGACGCACGTTGCCCCAGGGGTCGATGGTGCAATAGGCCACGCCGGCCAGGCAGCCCATCGCCGAGGAGGTGACAAAGCACTGCGGGATGCAGTTGCCAAACTTGACCCGTTGCCCCGCGCGGCGCATTTCTTCGATGCGAGACACGGCGCTATATAGCTCTTTGGGCAAAGGCTCCACCTGGGGCGCGGGCGGCCCCAGGTAGCGGTTGAACGAGATGTGATCGGCGCCCAGGTCGGCGCACAGGGCCGGCAGCTGCGCCAACTCGTCGAGATTGCGGCGGTGGATCACCGTGCTCAGGACGACGGGCAGGCCGGCGGCGGTAGCGCGCCGGATGTTGTCGATCGTCTCGTCAAAAGAGCCGCGCACGCCGCTGAATGCCTCGTGCGCGGTCGCCGTTGTCCCATGCAGCGAGATCAGCAGGCCGCGAAAGGCGGAACTGGCTTGCAGCACCTGGATCACCCCGGCCGGGTCGGGCCAGCGGGCGTTGGTGAACAGTGAAAATGTGATCTCTAATTCGTCCAGCAGGGCGATCAGCCCGGCCAGATGGGGATAGAGGGTCGGCTCGCCGCCGGTGAGTTTGACCAGGTGCGCGGAGGGGCGGATGCGTTCCAGGATGGCGCGCCAGTCGCGCAGGGGCAGGATGGGCGCTGTGTGCTCGCGGTCGGAGGCAAAGACGTTGTAACAGCCCGCACAGCGGTTGTTGCAGCGGGGGGTCAGTTCGAGCGCATAGAGCGCCGGGGCGGAGAGGGTGAGGATCATGGCAGGGAACGCTCCAGGAGGATTTGATCTCGATAGATGCCATTAATCTTGTATTGTCGATGACGCGCGCCGCTTTCGACAAAACCCATCTTGCGAAACAACGCGCGGGCGCGGGCATTGTCGTCGAACGTATCGGCGGTCAGTTTCTCGAACCCACGGGCGATGGCCCAGGCGATGGCGTGTTCCATCAACGCCGCGCCGATGCCCTGCTCCCGGTAGGGGGCCAGCAGGCCAATGCCCACGTCGGCGACGTGACCGGTTTTGGGGAACGGACCGGCAAAGACGCGGCACCAGCCGATGATGCGTTCGTCCATAACGGGCGCCAGGAGGAGCTGATTGGGCGTCTCCTCCTGGCGTAAAACGGCTTCCCACGGCGCGTTGGGGACATAGCGCTCGCTGAGCAAATAGATTTTTTCGGCGCACACGGCGTCGATGGCGGCAATGATCTCCGGCGCGTCGGCCGGGCGCGCCGGGCGGATGATGAGCGGCATAGATTACCCGCAGGCGCAGTCGTGATCAGTGGCGAGGAGACGCGGCGAGTCTGGTTTTTGCATGCAAGGCTCCAATACAATGACCGGATACAAGTCTGGTTCGTTGTTTTCTGTACCAAAGAAAGAAATACTTTTAAACAAGGCCAATCCAAGATTGGTGCTGTCATCCAAGCGTGATTTGTATATATGCTTTGTCATTGACTTCCTCCCTGTGCGTCGGAAGGACATTTTGCTTTAAACACTTTTTTAACAATGTACAAAAGTAGTTCTGCTCCCCTGGAATTTTGTAGTTGATATGTGGTTAGCACCTGCGAACTGTATGCATATACCCTGCTTAATACATCGCACGACCAAGCACGCAGGTCCTTTTCGATACGGTTCGTCATCGCCTGATGTACGATCGGTTTGATAGTATAGGCTGTGTAGAGATCGAAATAGGCATATGTCAGGAATGTATGTTCTATGGCATCATTTGGTTCTCCTTGAGCAAAATAGATACGTGAACGTAGAATTTCTATTTTACCCAGCATTTGCCACAAGTCGGTATCGTGCAGATCCGGATTATCTCGATCCGGAACCCCCTGTTTCCGCGTGATTTTGTACTCTTCTGGAATGACCCGTTCGCATTCATCAAGCAAACTGAACGCCTCGTCATAACCTCCACGGTTTAGATAGATCTCGGCAATGTCTTCCAATGCATCGGCGCGTTCTCGGGTGAGCTTGTTTTCTTTTGCAAGATCACTACTCCGACGCAAGTTCTGTTCGGCAAGTTGTTCTTTTTCTTCCGCATCTTTGATGCCCAAGTCAAGTTCGCGGTAAAAGAGCGCCCAGTCACGGTACACACGTCCCAGTTGGCTGTAAGCTTCTATTTGCCGTGCTAATTCGGGCACGTTTTTTTCAAAGATGTTGACGGCTTGTTCGGCACAGATTTTTGCCTCCTCGAAAAACTTTTCTTCTTCTGGTAATCCCAATTTAGCCAATGCTCCCCGCTTTCGCAAAGCCCAAGCTAGGGCAATACTGATTAATCCTTCAGTGCGTTCGTCATGTAATTCCAGACTGAGTGATAAGGCTGTGCGACACCACAACTCCGCCTGACCAGGATCCTGGCCTTGTGACAGTTGAATCAATGCCATAGTATTCAATGCCAGCGCTTGTCCTACTTTCATACCCAAGCCACGGAACAGGCGATAAGCCTGACTGCTGTCATTTTGCGCTTGTTCATCATCACCCAGCGAGGCGTAGGCGAACCCACGATTGTTCAGGGTATAAGCTTGCTCGGTTTCTACCTTGGCATTTCTGAAGTATTCAATTGCTTCTGTATAATCATGCACTGCGTCGTCAAACCGCTTCTCTCGGGCGGCCAAATATCCTTCTAGTTTGAAGGCACGCCCTAAAAGAAAAGCCAGCCGTTGATAGTTGGCAGTATTCTGTTTCGGAGCAAGTGACGCTGCAAGACCAATTGCCTGGGACAAAAAATCTTTGGCCTGGTCTATATAGCGGCCCCAATAGGCAGCGGCCTGGGCGCGAGTAACTAGAAAATCAATTGTCAAGTAAGCGTCAGTGGTTTGTGCTGGGTCACGGCAGCCTTGCAGCAATCTGATCGCTACGGGGTTTTCGCCCATTTCAAAAGCAATCCGATATTTGCTCAAAAAGATAAATCGTTTCATCCAGCGTACAACCAGATCGCGTTTTGCATACTCGGGTAAGTGACCACGATAAAAACGCAGCATCTCGTCGCGCAGGCTCATTTCATACTCGATCAGTTGTCTGGACAATGCGTCATCCGACAGTTGAATGTATTGTGCAAAACCAGTCGACGGGGCGCGGAGCAACTTGTAATACAGTTGTTCAGTCCGAAATACATCGGCTTGTTTCGGTTGTTGCTCTATTTGTTTTGCATAGTAGTCGATGATCGTCGAGCATACTTGATCCGAACCGACGTAGGCAATTTTCTCGATCCACTCGTACATCTTGTCGTGCAGAAAGAACAAATCTTGCTCTGTGTGGTTGGGATCAATTCGTCGTATCTTGATATAGACAAATGGGCGCAGTGTTTCCAATTCTTGCAGGCAACGCGAAACCTTCCACTTGGTGACAGTATGCAGACGTGGTGCATCCACTCCCTTGCGCAGCAAATTAATATATGATAATGGAAGATTTTTGGACAGTTCGTACTGCTGGATCCACTCTACAATTTTGGCTTCCATCTCGCTGTACGCCATTTTTTCCAGATGCGCAGGTAGGATAGTGCCAGAATAAAGCATATTGATCACCATAGATACAAGTAGCGGTTCACCATTGGTTATACGGTAGATATACTTGCTCACTTCGTCTTTGATACCGCGAATGACGTCAGTAACGGTGGTATCATCTCCTTGTGGAGTGTCAGACAGAGCGTCTATATAAGTTAATGTCTCCGTTTGGTTCAGGGGATCCAATTTGTAAATTGTCAATGCCTGATCCAACACATCTTGTAGATCAGTTACTAGCTCTTTTGCGGAAGGACGGCCGGACAAAATAACGACCACGTTGTTCAACTGGGGCAATACGTCGACTAGCCATCCTCTTGCTGCTCCCAAAAGGCCCCTTTTCTGTGCATCTTGCAACTCGCGTCTGAACTCTTGCTGTATTGGATCATTTTCATACTGGAGCAGTTCAAGTGTATCAAAACGCAAGATGGGGCGTCTGATTTGGCAAAATGCGTTAAAATCTGCCACAAAACAATTTCGCAATTGGGCGCGCAAGCATACCAACTGTTGCGAGGCTGCCCCTTCCTTGAGCAAAGTTTCATATTGCACTCGCGTTTGGCGATAAGTCCGAAAATGGGACTTGTCAGGGTCAAGTTCAGACATTATCGTGCGCTCAATGCTACTGCCAGAATGAAAATCCACGTGGTAAAAGTCGAGGATCTGACCGAGTTGGTATGTATCGCGATTGGTACAGTCTCGGAGAATAATAGGCACTTCTTCCAACAGCCGCGTTTTGCCCATTCCTCCCTCGCCGACAAAGTAAAGGTAGCGGCTTGTTCCTTGTGCGTCAATAGCCGAGCGCAGAGCGGCCAATTCTCGCTTGCGTCCGACCAGTTTGGAGGTGCGCAGCGCGCCCAGAAACTCTGTTGCCGTCATCGTGACTTGTCCTTTCCATAACTTGGACGGTCTATACAACATTGTTACCCACAGGCACAATCATGACTGGTAGCGATGAGACGAACGAGCGATGAGAACTGTTGTTCATCAAT
>CAYZYE010000074.1:5269-11656 GCA_964481205.1 uncultured Anaerolineae bacterium
CGACGTGGTCGTCGAGATGATGCTGGAATCTGGCTCATCCATGTCCATTCCCCTTGCTTCCCCCGGCCAGACGGAGACGGCTCTCAAGTTCGTCGTGCAGGCGGGTGTGCGGCAGGCCGTAGTGTGCGCGCTCGGCCTCGCAGCGCGCCTGCAAAGTGCGCAGCGTGCCCGCGTCCAGGTCAAAGAGCTTGCTGCCGATCCCGGTCACGACTTCTTCGACCAGCCGCACCGCCTCGGTCGAATAGGCGTAAAAATAACCCATCGCCCGCGTCCAGGCCGCGCCCGCCGTTTCCAGCTCGCCGCGCGCGTGCGCCAGGTCGCCGTGTGTCATCTCGGCTTTGCCCAAGACCTCCAGGTAGCCCGGCGCTTCTGCCTGGCGCAGTCCTTCAAAGTTGCGCTCGTCGCTCAAGACATAGCGGGACAGCCGGGACTCGATCTGGTCGAGCATGCGGCCGGCCTGGTTGCTTTGTTTCAGAAAGGCATACAGAGCGGCCAGGTCCTGGCAATAGTCCGCGCCTTGCACGCCCATGTCGTTTGCGTTCGCCTGTTCAATCGCCTGTCCCAACAAACGCTCCGCCTCTTTGCTCAACTTGTCCACACGGGCGGCGTCCTGGCCGCCCCGCGCCCGGCAAACTTTGGCCCAGTCGCGGTAGAGTTTGCCTTGCTCGGCGATCGTCTCGGCCAGGCGGATCGGTTCTCTGACCTCGTTGGCAAAGATCGCCCGCGCCTGTTCGAGCTCGGCCCGGGCGCGCTTGAAGAAGCGCTCGCTTTCAGGTTCATGGCGATAAGTAGGTTGAGCGCCCAACCGCCGGTAAGCCTGTCCCAGCGCCAGACGGCTGAGGCCGACGCCGCGCCGGTTCTCGATCGCAGCAAAGATACGTAGTGCTGTCTGGCAGCGTTGCCGGGCGCGATGGGGGTGGTGAAAACGGGCTTCGATCGTCCCATAGACGTTGAGCGCCAGCGCCTCGCCCCAGCGAATGCCCAGGGTGCGGAAGCTCGCCAGCGCCTTCTCGCACAGATTGACGGCGTTGCTCCACTCGCCGCGCTCGCCATAGACGTAGGCCAGGTTGCGCTGCGTGTGCGCCAGCTCGATCTGGGCGACGCGCAGGCCGTCCCTGGCCAGCGGGCGCAAGACGCGGACGGCGGTCAGGGATTCGGCCTCCACTTGGCCATAGGCGCGTAGACGGGTATAAACGTGGCCCAGGTTCTTGTGCGCCACGCCCAGCATATAACGACGTGCATTCTCGCGATGCTTCGACGGGAAGCGATCGGTCCATTTCTCCAGGGTATCGATAGCATCAAGCAGCACTTGTTCTGCCTCCGCGTGTCGGCCCAGATAAGCCAGCGCTTCGCCGCGATAGGCGTTCAAGATCGGCGGCAGCAGGCGGGTCTCGCCGTGCTCGAACGGGAATTGGGCATGGCGCAGGATGCGCTTGGCCAGATCGAGCGCGGCCTGGTGCTGCCCTCGCCGCAGGATGCGCTGCACCCAGCGGGTGGCGGCGTCGCGGGCCAGGCGTTGCCCCCAGCGCGTGAGTCGGCCTGTCTGGTCTCGAACTTGGGGCTGGAAAAAGCGCAGCATCTCGTCGCGCAGCGCCATCTCGTAGCCCACCTGCCCGCTGGCCAGCGCCTCGTCGGACAGGAACTGGTAGCGCACGAAGCCTTGTTCCGGATTTTCGAGCAGAGCGTAATACAGTTGCTCGACCGTCCAACGTTGTTTGCGCGCTTCCGCGACACGCGGGCCTTTCATCTTGCCCTCGTACCGGTCCCGGGCGATGCGGCAGGCGGCCTCTCTGTCTTCGGGAGGCATATCGGCGAGGACGAATTCGTCCATCAGGTCGTACAGTTCGTCGTGCAAAAAGACGACCTTGCTGCCGGGACGGGTTTTGACAAAAGGCAGCGCGCGCAGTTCGGCCAGCACGCGGCGGGTTTTGCCGATCCCCCAGCCCTGGCCCAGACGGTCGCTCATCACCTCCTTGAGCAGCGGGCCGCTCACGCCCTTGCGCAACAGGGCCACATAGGACAGCACGGCGTGGATGTCGGGGGTGAGGGTCCACACGGCCTCGAGCAACCTTGGGCGGTTTTCGGCGGCCGGGAGCGCGCCCAACTCGCCGAGCAAGTCTTCCGGCGCGCGCTCCCCACGGGCCAACAGGGTGGCCATAAAGGCCAGGTGCAGCGGGCGGCCGCCGGTGGCGCGATGAATGGCGGCATAGTGTTCGTCGTGCAGCTCGCAGGCGCGCAGGCGTTCGTTCCCAGCGGCCAGGTCCTCGAAATAGGCCTGGGTGCCGGCCTGGTCCAGCGGGCCGAGTGCGATCTCGACCGGTTGGTTTTCGGCCAGCGTCTGGCGCAGTTCGTCCCACAGCGTGGCCTGCGGCCGCCCGGCGAGGATGACGACCACATTTTCCATGTGCGGAATGTGGGTCTTGAGCCACTCGCGCACCTCGATCTCGCTGTGCGGCCCGCCAAAAAAGGGATGCAGCGTTTGTTCGCTTTGCACCAGTTCGAGGGTGTCGAAACGGAGCACGGCCCGCCGCGTCTGGGTGCAGGCGTTCAGGTTGGCGATGAAAGCCTTGCCCAACTCCTGACGCAGCGTCTCCAGTTGTTTGGGGTCTCCGCCGGCGCGGCGCAACCGCTCAAAACGGCGGCGTTTGGTACGATAATCACCGAAAAACGCGTTCTCGGCGTCCAGCGCGCCGGCAATGGCTTTTTCGATACCGCTGTTGGTATGGTTTTCGACGTGATAGAGGTCGATCAACGTCTCGGGCGCGGCCACTTGTTCGGATGCCAGGCCGGGCACGGCGTTCAGCAGCCGCGTTTTGCCCATGCCGGCCTGGCCCAAAATAAAAATCACCCGCAAACCCTCGGCGTTTACCGCCGTGCGGATGATGTCCAGTTCATTTTCTCTGCCAATCAACGATTCAGTTTGCAAACGCCCCAAGGCCAACGCGCACATTGTCACTCCCTCCAGTAGGTGATCATGGAAAACATTGCCGGCAGTTGGTCAAGCTATATCAATATTTCTATTATACCAGCAACGCCGATCCCTGTCAACCGGATTTAATCTCTCTTTAGATCGAGTTGCCTGGATCGTGCCGTTCTGGGAGGAAATGGGGATTCCGTCTGTCCAGTCCGTAGCCTCTGAACTCCTGTTCCGAGGCCTGGAAAGCAAAACTCCCACGCGGAGCGTGGGAGCCAGAATGGGGATTCGGTGAGTTGACCAGGTTATGCGCTCAGGTTGGGATCAGACCCGTTTGATCTTTTCTGCCAGTGTTACAAGCCGATTATACAGCTTGGGAAAGGTTGTTTCAATTTCCTGGTCTTGTGTGATCTTGGGCTCGAGTTTTTCCACCATCTCGGGCAGGTCCCACTGCACATCCGGCCTGGCGGCGATCTGCTGCCAGGTTTCTTGGAACGCATTGCCGACTTTTTCAGCGATCTCGTCATCCGTTGCGCCATCGGCGCGCAGCGTCCAGGCGTGATGAAAAGCGCACTCGATCACAAAGCTGACCGCGTTGCGCGGGAAGTCTTCAACCCACTTCTGGTACTGCTCCATGGCCTTTTGATGCCACTTGCGGAACTGTTTCGGCTCGCGCATCTCCATGTTCCTGGCCATGATCCGGCGCAGCACGGGCAGCAAGGCATAGCCGCCCCACTCGGAGCGCCATTGCACCAACGTGCTCTCTTGCATGGCGCGGATCGCGTCGAGGTAAAAGCCACCCGCTTTGTCCTTATCCGACTCGAACTGCTTGGCAAATGCTTTCAGAGGGGTGACATCGAACTTGCGGGGGATGGCGGCGATCCACAATAGCTCTTGCACGATTTCGGGCGTCAAGTTCTGGCGCAAGGAAGGGGCAACATTGATTTCTTGGAACAAAAAGTGCTCGATCACATCCGCGACCGCCTGGGCAACCTCATCTTTGTGCTGTGTGATCGCCTCGGCCGTGCTCTTGCTATCCAGATGCAGGGCGTCGACGATCGCCCGTGTAGTGCGCGGGTGGCCGAAAGCGTAGCGGTACAGCACGGAGGCCAGGTCACCGTCGATTCCCAATTTTTCCAGCATCTCGGAGGTGTCTGGTTCGAGGTCAAAGGTTGTCAATTCGGCGATCTCGACGCGCCGCCGCACCTCGAAACGCTTCCAACGCAGCCAGCGCCGCCCGGCAAAGACAAAGACAATGCGCTCGGTGCGCAGCAGGGGGTAAATGATAGCGCTTTCCAGCCAGTCGAGCAGAGCGGAGGACTTTTCCGAGGTGTCGAACAATAAAAGAGGCACGCGCGACTGCGCGGCCTCGCTCATCCACTTCACGAATGCCTCTTCCCAGTTTTCCGTGGGAAGGGAAAAGGAGTCGGGGCGCTGCTTCTGGAGTTGCGTGACAATGCTGTTCAACAGGCTTTTTCGCTGACGTTTGGTCGCAAACTTTTCAAAATCGACCAGCGCGCTCCACCTGTCGGCGCTTTCTTTTCCGCTGTAAGTCGCTTGCAGATGGTGGAGCAGCCAACTTTTGCCCAGCCCGGCGACGCCGTAAAACTCGACCAAAAGGCGTTGTCTGGGAATGCCCTTGATAGCCGCCTGGATTTTGGCCTCGATTCGTTGAATCTCGCGCTTGCGGGCCACAAATTGGCCAGAATTGTAGTCGCATCCTCCTGTCGTTTTGTCTGCCTGCCCGTCGCGATCCTCCGAGTCCATACATCTGCTCCTATTTTTCACTGCCAGAGGCGCTTCTTTGCTGGATTGTTTTGATGCCAAGATGCAAACACCTTTCTGTGGTAGCGAGTTTGCTCTCAACAAGAAACAGCGCTTTCCAAGAGCCTGTCATTCTGAGCCAGCCGCCGCAGGCGGCTGGCTCAGAATCTTGTGGCTTGAATTTGCCATAAAAGTTATTTTTTGGCAAGAATGGAGCAACAAAGAATCTCTTTTTTTTTCCACCGCGAGAGCGAGATTCTTTGCTCACTGTGGTTGCTCAGAATGGCAGATTACCCAACTCTTGTTGTTGTACTGGTAGCGCCTCTTTTCATCATGGGTATAATACAGTATATCATAAACCATCAACTTGAAATAACATCTCACCAACCGATGTTTATCACTTATCAATACGAATCTATTATCATCTCTATCCTATTTTATCACAAGTATGCTCGATATAGATTTGGGCAAACAGTGCAGTTGTCTGGCAGTTGTCTGGCAATTTCCTGGCTCTAGTTTGGCAGTTTCTTGCAACAGAGCAACGCGATTGAATGTCATTCTGACCCAGCCGCCGGCGGCTGGGTGAAGAATTTCGTCAGGGCTGTTCAATTCTACAATCCAAAGGCCGAGATTCTTCGCCTGCGCACTCGAAGACTTGTGCGCGGCTCAGAATGACACTCGGACGGGATCGGACAGATAAAGCCAGTCGATTGGTTGAATCTGCGCTGGTATTCCTTGCTCCTGACCATCGATCCACAGGGCGGCGCGGTGGCGAAAGAGGAGATCGACCAACTGGACCAGCCGGCGGGGGGAACCGCCGGCCATCTCGGCCAGGCTTTGATCCCAGTCGGGCCAGCCGGCTTTGGTATTGGCCAGGGCTTTCAAACTATCTACGTTGCCGGCCATAGACAGGCGATGTTTGAGCAAAGTTTGGAAGTGTTGGGGTGTCCAATGTACACACGCAGTCTGGATCAATCCACCAGACAGGCTGGCATAGTCTTTCGTCTGTGCATACACCGCCTCGGGCAGGAAAAAGTGAAAGCGCAGGCCGGGGATCGTCAGGAGAGCAGTGTTGTCGAGGAGGTGGCGCACCAGCCGCTCGGCGACGGCGGGGTTCTGCTGCGCGTCGTGCCCGGCGTCCACGTTGTCGACCAAAACGTGGACGCCTTTGTGACCTCTGGCGTGGGCAATCTCGACCAGTCGTTTCAGGTGGTCGCCGTAATAGCGGTGTGGCGCGAACTCGGTTTCTGGGTCCAGGTCCAACTGTGTGGCCGCGCGGCGCACAATGTGATCGATATGCACAACCGTCAAGGGCGTGATCGACCAGTCCCAGGTTGTCAAGGCATTGAACCCGGTATACTCGACCACGAGCGACTTTTCGGCCAGGGCCTCCTTGAACCGCAGGCGAAAGGTCGTCTTGCCTCCGCCGGGGGGAGCGAACAAGGCCGTGTGTCGTTCATTGCACAAGTGATCGTAGGCCGGGTGGGGGATAAAGTGTCTCCCATTCGGCCAGTGGGTCTCTTCATCCTCGGCAGTAAACCAGGCGAAAGGGTTATAGTCCAGGTTCAGGCTTTGGAGCCATTGCTCGACCTCATCGGTGGAGGCCAGACGGGGTAGCTGTACCCGGCTCCGATCTTGTCGCGCCAGCCCCCAGGCCGCCTCGGTCCGCATCTCCCATGAGCGGTCATGTTTTTGAATGTCGATTAGCT
>CAYZYE010000074.1:11756-17228 GCA_964481205.1 uncultured Anaerolineae bacterium
CGTGGGGCCGGGCCATCAACTTTTCGAGTTGTCCCAGGTGTTTCTGGGCTGTTTCGAGATCGTCCTGGTTCAGAGCGGCCTCAATTTTCTTTTTTCTTTTAGAGACAATGGCGCTTCTGAGTTTATCGTGGGGTTGGGTCATCAGCTTTTCGAGTTGTCCCAGGTGCTCCTGGGCTTTTTCGAGATTGTCCTGGTTCAGAGCGGCCTCAGTCTTTTGTTGGCATTCCGCCATGGGGGTAACGGTTTCGCAAAGCCTTTCTCCTTGATTTGTTCGAGAGAGCAAACGATCAAAGCGTGCCCATAGGTTCACCTGTGATCGAATGTACTCGGTGCATTTTTCTTTTGCTTCCTTGTATTTTTGTTCATCTATTTCTGCTTGTATTTCGTGTAGGATGCCTTGCACGTATTTGTCATAGGCGGTCCGGGAATCCCACAGTGCCTTGAATATCGTGATCAATGCACTGGACAGCACCACCCCCCAGTTGGCCACCGGCAGCGCAGACTGCATCGCCTCTCGCGCCCACTGACGATTCGGCGATTCCTCGTCGATCGTCGCCTGCAGCACCGGCATCGGGCAGGTGTGTGTCATACTCAAGGTCGTGGACAGTATTTCAACTGTAAAGGCGGCCGGCCATTTGCCGGGCATCCGCGTGTGCTCGATGTAAAATGTCACCGGCACGGATATCCCCTGGGTGACCGTGATCTTGGTTGTACCGGCCGTGTCGTGTCCCTCGTGGTCTAGAAAACGGATCGTGGGGGTCTGCGGCACAACGGCAAACCAGACCTGGGCCGGCGGACCCGATGCAAGACTCTGACGCACAATAACCCGCTTCTCACTTTGCGGCCCTCGATCCGTGCGGTTCAATTTTTTTGGATAATCTACGGTGATGCACAGCGACTTGTCGATGCAGTCACTGACCTGGGCTTCTTGTTCATACGCGGAAATGAGGCAGGCCAAGATGCACCGCCAGATCAGGAACACGAGGAACAGACCCAGCGTGATCAACAGCCATACTTTGCCAGAGGGCATCCAGGGCAGATGTGGCCCGCCGGTTTTCGAGTCATCTTGAGCCATGTTTTTCCCCTCACTCTGTGTTCAACAGCCGGTACCCCTGACCGCGCACGGTCTTCAAATAGACCGGGTTGCCGGGGTCTTGCTCTACCTTTTTCCGCAGGCGAAAGACGAGTGAGTCGATCGCCACGTCGCTCGTGCCGTCCTCATCATACTCGTACACCTCGCGCCAGATGTCGTCTTTGCTCTTGATCTCGCCGGCGTGCCGGTACAAAAACAACAACAGTTTGAACTCGGTCGGGCTGGTCGTTTTGGTGATCGGCCGATTGCCGATCAAAACCTGGTGGTTTTTTGCATCTACCCGCAGCGGCGGGATCAACTGGGGCGCGTACTCGAGTTGAAAGCGCGTTTCCAGCTGCTCCAAATCGCTGCCGCTCAATTTGAGCGGCGGTTGATATTGCCGGCAGTGAATGGTCAGCAGTTCTTCGGTCAACTCGAGCAGCGTGCGCGGCGAGCCGCCGGCCCAGCGCACCAACCGCGCATCTATGTCCTGCGCGTTGCTGGGGTCGTCAAACAAAGCCGCCAGACTTTGCACCTGTCCGGCGCTAAAAGCGCGCAATCGCTGCTGCAAGAGGCGGCGCAGCGAGTTATCTGTCCAGGATACAGACAGAAATTGCAGGCGATCGGTGCGAATATATTGACAATTTTGTAGTGCGCTGAGTAATTCTACAGGCAAAAAGAATTTGAATTTGAAAAAGGGGTGTTCGACCAGTCCCAGGTCGGAGAGGAGCGGCAGCAACAGTTCGACCTGATCTTGCACGTCTGGAGCTTGAGCGGGAAACTCGTCCAGGCCGTCGATCATGACAAAGATGGACTGCACGTCAAAGGTGCGCGCCACATCGACAAAGGTTTCCAGCGCCGAGTTTGTGACCGCGAGTGACGGGGCGTCGATCAGCGAGATGAGGATTTGCCCGGCTCTGGAATTGGGGGACAGCGCGGCGGCCAATGCCTCGCCCAGTCTGCGTTCTTTAAAGGCGGCCAATGCTTGCCGCAGGTCGAAATCGCCGCGCAGGGCGTTTTTTTTCCGCAGTTCGAGCAGCACATTTTGCGGGGCAAGCAGATCGGGTGCGTGCTGGTCGATCAGGCCGCGCAAGATCGCCAGTTGGTCGGGGTGGACGGGGACGCTGTCTCGAGCCAGCAGGTCGGCGTACAGGACGCGCATACTCTGCCGCAGCAACGCTTCGATATGTCGCTGCCGCCCGCTTCGCACCCAATCGCGTTGCAGTTCGGCGACCAGCCCGCCCAGCGCCTGGTAATAGGGCACGGCCAGCACCGCGGATTGCGTATCGAGGGGGCGGCAGGCGCGTTCGACCATGATCCGGCAGGCTGTCTTGCCGCTGCCGCGAGGGGCAAAGAGGAGAAAGGTGTGCGCGCCGCGCACCTGATCAAAGCCGGGCGGCTCGACAAAATAGGCGTCCAATTCTTGTTCTTGCCCGGCCTCGCGTATGGCAAATGGGTTGCTCGTGAATCCGAGTTGTTCCAACCACGTTTGCGAGATACCCGATCTCGTTCCCGGCAAGTGCTTTGCTGATGCTGACATTATGCGCTCCCGGTTTGCCCCCAAATCCAAACCCGATTTTAGTATATCATACCGTGAGCCAAAAGACAATCAAATGTCACTTCTGGGCAACGTGCTGCCCCCCAACCGCAGAGAGCGCCGAGAAATAAAACCGTCAGGGTACACGGTCCAGGGCTGTTCAATTCTACAATCCAGCGGTTGAAACCGCGTTGGGTGAGCCGTTGGCTGGTCGTCCCCCTACGGCGACGAGTCCTCACCAGCGGTGACTTTGGTCACGAAATTGAACAGCCCTAGTACACGGTCATCTCGGCGTTCTCGGTGATGGATGGTTTGTTCAACGGTTTTGGATAAATTGTGACAAAATATCTTGCAACGTCGGTTTGCCGATCTCTTGCAACTCGTAGCGCACGCGCTGGGTGGGGTGATCGATCTCGACTACCCGCCGCAGGTCGATGGGCGTGGCGACGATGACCAGATCGCAGGGGGTGGCGTTGATCGTCTCTTGCAAGTCTTGCACTTGCTTTTCGCCATAGCCCATTGCCGGCAGCAGCACGCCGATGCCGGGGTATTTTTTGTATGTGGCCGTGATCGAGCGCACGGTGTACGGTCGTGGGTCGATCAGTTCGGCGGCGCCGAACCGCCTGGCCGCAACCACGCCCGCGCCGTAAGCCATCTCGCCGTGGGTCAGCGTGGGGCCATCTTCGACGACGAGCACCCGTTTGCCTTGAATGGCGCCGGGGTCGTCGACAAAGATCGGTGAAGCTGCTTCGATCAGCTCGGCATTGGGGTTGACCGAGTACACGTTTTCGCGCACGCGGGCGATGCCGTCCAGGTTGGCGGTGTCGATCTTGTTGATCACGACCACGTCGGCCATGCGCAGGTTGGCTTCGCCGGGGTGATAAGTCAGTTCGTGCCCGGCGCGGTGTGGGTCGACGACGACGATGTGCAGGTCTGGTTTGTAAAAGGGCAGGTCATTGTTGCCGCCGTCCCAGACGATGACGTCCGCTTCTTGTTCGGCCTGGCGCAAAATTTGCTCGTAATCGACGCCGGCATAGACGATCACGCCCCGGTCGATGTGCGGTTCGTATTCTTCGCGCTCCTCGATCGTACATTCGTACCTGTCCAAGTCCTCATAACTGGCAAACCGCTGGCAGGCCTGTTTGACCAGGTCGCCGTAGGGCATGGGATGGCGGATGGCGACGACTTGTTTGCCCATGCTGCGCAAGACATCGCACACGCGGCGCGTGGTCTGGCTTTTGCCCGACCCAGTGCGCACGGCGCAGATCGAGACGACTGGTTTGGTCGAGGCGAGCATTGTGTTTTTCCAACCCATCAAGACATAATCGGCGCCGGCGGCGATGACCTGAGAGGCTTTGTGCATCACGTACTCGTGCGGCACGTCCGAATAAGCAAAGACGACCTGGTCGATGTCATGTTTGACAATCAATTGATCCAGATCGTTTTCGGAATAGATGGGAATGCCGTTGGGATAACTGTCGCCGGCCAGTTGGGCGGGGTAAACGCGCCCGTCGATGTCGGGAATCTGGGTCGCCGTAAAGGCGACCACCTCGTAGGCGTCGTTCTCTCTGAAAAAGGTGTTAAAGTTGTGAAAGTCGCGCCCGGCAGCGCCCATGATGAGAATTCGTTTTTTCTCCATTGAAAAACTCCTTCGATAAAAGATGAGTATATGTTTGCGGCGATCCGACCGTCTCAATCCGGTTCGACCTGGACGTCGACCGTTTCGGTCAAGTCGTATTCGCCAAATTGACAGTCAAATTCGGCTTCCTGGCCGGCCGGGATGCGCCCGGTGTAGGCAAATCCGGCGTTGACCACCGTTCCCCAGGGGTCATACAATGTGACCACAACCTGGGCGCGTTCGACGGCCTGATCGCCGTCATTGCGGATGCGCCCGGCCACGTGCAGGATGCCGCTTTGGAAGCCAAACGTCCGGTATTCTACCACAATTAGGCCTATTGGCAACTTGCGCAGTGTGGGCTGCGCGGTGACGCGAATGGTGTAATGGTCCCAACCCCACTCGTTGGCAAAGACCAGGGCAAAGGGTGTGGTTTGCTGTGGGCCGATGACGTCCAGCAGCGCCGGGCCGTCGACGATGCGCATGACCGTGCCCCAGCGGTTGTAAAATAAAATGCGCACCGAAATGTGGTCGAGGTTGGCCGCTGTTTCGTTGCGTACCTGACCGACAATGTGCATGTCGCCGGCCAGACCAATGAAATCGCGATGACTGAGCAGTCCCATCACGACGATATTGGCGCCTTCGGGCGTGGGGGTAAAGGTGGGAAAGGTGGTGGCGACGCCGTTGGGGTGGCCGGTAGCCGTCGGTGTGGGGGCGATGGTGGGCGTTTGCGATGGGTTTGCGGTGGGTGTGGGTGTGGGGGCGACGGTTGGCGTCAGGGTGGGCAGACGTGTGGGGGTGGGCGTCGATGTGGGCGCAGGCGTCGACGTGGCCTCAAAATCGAGCGGGATATAGACCGCGATCGTGGCCGGCTCGGACAGGCCGCCGGGGCCTTGGGCGATGATCCAATACCGGTACCGGCCGGGCCATAGCGGCTGGTCGAGGTAATACGGCGTGGACACGAGCGCGCGTGGTTGGCGATCGCCGCTGCCCTGATCCCATTGAATGTGGTATTGGGTTGCGCCGGGCGCGGGTTCCCAGGCCAGTTCGATGGCGGTGGCCGAGAGCGGCCTGACCCGCAGGCCGGTCGGCGCGGGTGGGGCAATGTGGGCGTCGACGGTTGGCGTGGGGGTGGTGGTTGGTGTGGCGGTGGTGGTCGGCGTCGATGTCGGTGTGGGCGTGGTGGGCGGCGTCGCTGTCGGGGTGGGCGTGTTGGTCGGCGTCGAGGTCGGTGGCGGCGTGGTGGTC
>CAYZYE010000075.1:0-17149 GCA_964481205.1 uncultured Anaerolineae bacterium
GTCGCTTCAGCCCTGGATATTGCGTCGATCCGGGTGGTATGCGCAGAGCAGGTGCAGGATGAATATCTTGTCGTGTCTCGTCAGGCGGTCGAGTTGATTTTGTGGGAGTTGTTTGAAAATGCGGTCAAGTTTCATCCGCAGCACACGCCGGCCGTGCAGGTGCATGTGCGCCGGATCGATCGGGAGCGGGTGGGGTTGTATGTGATCGACGATGGGGTTCATATTTCGCCGGAACATTTGCCGCACTTGTGGCGGCCCTATTATCAAGGGGAAAAGTATTTTACCGGCGAGTCCAAGGGTATGGGGCTGGGTCTGTCGGCGGTCGCCGGGCTGGTTTGGAACGTCGGCGGGACGTGCCGGATCAGCAATCGGGACGACGGGGCGGGTGTTCAGGTAGAGTTGATCTTGCCCGTGTATGCGGATCGAGTGGGGATTTCTGTTTGAGCAAGCGACAAGTAATTTGAGTGTGTTTCAAATGGTTTGGGCGTCCGTAGCATAGCCCCTCGTGGGCGGCTCGTGGGTGGGTGGCAGAGGCAAAAACGGCGGTGGTCTACGAGGAGGCTGGAAAATGGGGGCGCGGTTGCCTAAAAGAAACCTGGTGGCAGTATGGGGTATGATGTGTGGCATGTTGTTCGTTTTGTGTGCGTTTCAGGGAGTCAGTTGGCCTGCGGATGGCGTCTGGTATGTCGAGAGGGGGGGAACAAGGAGCGTCGCGATCGGAGAACAATGGTCGTTTGATTGGGTTTGTGCAGCACTCGTGCTATCCGGCGCATCGGTTGTCGCGGCCGGATTTTCGGTGTGGGTTTACTTGCTCAAACGTCAAATTACGCAGCGAACTGATTTGTTGCAGCGCGAGCAGGCGGAACGACGACGCATCGAGGACGATTTGCGAGGGAGTGAAAGGCGATTTTCCGAATTGTACGATCAGGCGCCGGTGGGTTATCACCAGGTTGATCTGGAGGGGCGGATTGTCCGCGTGAACCGGACCGAGTTGGCGATGTTGGGGTATACTGTCGATGAGATGGTGGGGCAATATGTGTGGGATTTTGTGATCGAGCGCGAGATCGCACAACAGGCGGTGCTGTCCAGGTTGGAGGGGCTGACGCCCGATGGGCGTGAGCTTGAATTGACCTGGCAAAGAAAGGATGGAAGCGTTTTGTTGGGGGCGGTTGATGACCAGGTGCTCAAGGATGAGTGCGGCCGCACCAGCGGCCTTTGGGCCACGGTTCGGGACATCACTGCACAGAAACAGATCGCCGAGGAACACTTGCGTCTGGCGGCGGCGGTGGAGCAAATTGCCGAGGCGATCATTATTTTGAACGATGTGGGTTTGATTCAGTATGTCAATCCTGCTTTTGAGCGCATTACTGGCTATATGCGCCACGATGTACTTGGCGCGCCGCCACGGATGATCGAGAGCCGCGTGCGTGACGCTCGCTTTTACCGCGAGTTGTGGCACACGCTCGCGCATGGAGCGGCCTGGCGAGGTCGTCTGGCCGGTGAAAAAAAGGACGAATCGTCTTATGAGGCCCAAGTGACCATTTCGCCCATTTACGACGTGTCCGGCCAGACGATGAATTATGTGATCTCGCAGCGAGATGTGACGCAGCGCATCTTGTTAGAGGATCAATTGCGCCAGGCGCAGCGTATGGAGGCGATGGGGCAGTTGGCTGCCGGCATTGCCCATGATTTCAACAACCATCTCACGGCGATCAATGGTTATGTTGATTTTTTGTTGATGGATTTGGATAAAGGCGATCCCCGGCGCGCCGATGTGCAAGAGATTCGCAAGGCGGCCGAGCGATCGGCTTCGCTCACCCGGCAATTGCTCACTTTTAGTCGCAAGCAGGTGATCCAGCCGGTGGTCATGAACCTCAATGACCTTGTTCTCGACATCGAAAAGATGCTCCGGCGGTTGATCGGTGAGCACATTGAATTGCTCACCGCGCTCGACGAGTCGCTTGGTCAAGTGCGGGCCGATCCGGGGCAGATCGAACAGGTGATTATGAACCTGGTCGTCAATGCCCGTGATGCGATGCCCGATGGCGGCAAGTTGATCATCGAGACCGCAAATGTCGAGTTGGATTCGGCCTATGTTCGTCAGCACACCGATACGATGGCTGGCGCTTATGTTATGTTGTCGGTGAGCGATACCGGCACTGGGATGGACAAGGATGTGCTTTCTCATCTCTTTGAGCCGTTTTTCACTACCAAAAGATGCGGCAAAGGAACGGGGTTGGGTCTGGCAACCGTATACGGCATTGTCAAACAGAGTGGGGGCAATATATGGCCGTACAGCGAACCCGGCCAGGGGACGACGTTCAAGATATATTTGCCTCGTGTCGACCAGCCCGTTGCATCGGCGGATCAACAGAGTATCGAGCCGGACGTGCTTTGGGGGAGCGAGACGATTTTGGTGGTCGAGGATGAGGCGGCGGTGCGAACTTTGGCTCGACGGATATTACAGCGCCGGGGTTATCTTGTGCTTGAGGCGATGAATGCCCGTGAAGCGCTGACTTTTGATCAAGAGTATCTGGGGACGATTCACTTGATGATTACCGATGTGATTATACCGGGTGAGATGAGCGGGCGAGAACTGGCCAGGCGGTTGAGTGTCTCTCGACCCGAGACCAAGGTCATTTATATGTCCGGGTATACCGATAATGTCATTGTCCACCACGGGGTGCTCGATCCGGGTGTGCATTTTATTCAAAAACCTTTTTCGGCAGATGCTTTGACGCGCCAGGTGCGTCGGGTCTTGGACGATCTCTGAACAGTGAGCGATCGAATATGAAGTTGAATACCAAATTGTTTGTCAATTATACGATCATTGGCATTGTGCTGTTGCTCATCGTGGGGTATTATACCGGGTACAGTTTGCGGCAAGACAAATTCCGCTCGATCCAGACGATGTTTATCACCCAGTTGTATCAATTTGACGTTGCCTTGTCCGAATTTCTCCAGGGCGTCGAATACGATGTGCGGCTTTTGGCTGCCGACGAGCGCGTGCGGACTCGAGATGACGCCGAATTTACCACCTTTGTCGATGCGGATGAGGCGACTTTTGTATACCACATTGGCGCACGAGAACAACAGATCATTGATCTGTTCAGCAATTATCGATCCAGTCACCCATATACCAATTCGGTCTATATGGGGCGGGAAAACGGCAGCCTGGTCCGCTCGCACAAACGTAACCGGCCGACCAGGTACGATCCGCGATTGCGTCCCTGGTACGAGTTGGGCAAGGCCAACCCGGAGCGTGTGGTCAGGACGGCCCCGTATCGTTCTGTTACGACTTCTGACATTAACATCGGTACGGTCAAGGCCTTGCTGGATGGGCAAGGGCAGGTGTACGGCGTGGTCGGCATCGATGTCACCTTGTACGATCTGACCAGCTATATTTCTCACACCAGCGTGGGCGAAAGTGGGCATATCGTGTTGTTGGACGATCGCGGCATTGTGCTGTCCAATCGGGATCAAGACACGCTGTTTCAAAAATATGACGAGGTCGGGCTGGATGATTTGAGTCCGGTGATGGCAAATGACGCCGGCTATACGACGTGGGGCGCAAATTATGTTTTTTACTATACCTCTCCGCTGCTTGGTTGGAAACTGTGCGCGGTTGTTCCACGTCAGGAAATCGATCGGCCGGTGAGACAGTTTACGATCAAGATGGTCGCGGCCTGGATTGTGTCGTTGTTGTTGTTGAGCGTGCTCATTGCGGCCCGCGTGCAAAAACTGGTGGTCAAGCCGATTACAGTGTTGCACCAACACGCAGAGCGGATCGCGCAAACGGGGCGGTTTGATCATATTGTGGTCAAGACAAACGACGAAATCGGCCGGCTGGCGGTTTCCTTTAACGATATGGTCGATTCGGTAAAGGCCAAGGAAGCAGAACTGCGCGAGTATCACGAGCATTTGGAAGACCAGGTCATCGAGCGCACGGCCGAGTTGGTGGCTACGAACAAACAGTTTCAACAAGAGATCGCCGAGCGCGCCAAGATTGAAGACGCATTTCGGGACAGCGAAAAGGTGTTAAAGCGACGTAATACGCAGCTCGAGGCGGCGGTTCAGGTGGCCAAGATTGCCATTACCATTCTCGATCCGCACGAGTTGATGCAAAAAGCCGTTGATTTGATTCGTAAACAGTTCAACTTTTATTACGTTGGTTTGTTTCTGATCGACGATCTTGAATTGGAAGCTGGGCGGCGTTTTGCCGTGCTGCGCGCCGGAACGGGTCAGGCCGGGAAAAAGATGCTTCAGGCCGGGCACAGGTTGCTTGTGGGCGGCGAGTCGATGGTGGGATGGAGCACCGCCCATGCCCAGGCGCGCATCGCCCTGGATGTCGAGGTTGAGGCGATGCGCTTTAACAACCCCGATCTACCGGACACCCGCTCGGAAATGGCGCTGCCGTTGATGACCCGCAATTGGGTCATTGGCGCGCTTAGTGTGCAGAGTACCGAGTGCGGGGCATTTTCTGACCGGGATATTGCCGTCCTCCAGGCAATGGCCGATCATTTGGCGACGGCGATCACGAATGCGCGTCTTTACAAGGAAGCACAGCGCGAAATAGGTGAGCGCAAGAGGGCCGAGCAAGAACGTAAGCGTTTGATTAGCGAGTTGGAAAACAAGAATACCGAATTGGAGCGGTTCACATATACCGTTTCTCACGATCTAAAAAGCCCCTTGATCACGATCAAAGGGTTCTTGGGATTTTTGGACCAGGATGCCATAACCGGCAATGTGGCAAGAGTCAGGCAAGACATAGAACGAATATCGGGCGCTGCGGACAAGATGCAGTATTTGCTCAATGATTTGCTCAAACTGTCGCGCATTGGTCGTTTGATGAGTTCGCCAGAATGGGTTTCACTGGTTGATTTGGCGCAAGAAGCGGTGGAAATGGTTTCCGGCCGTTTGGTGAGTCAGGGTGTGCAAGTGCAGATCGACCCTGATTTGCCCCAGGTGTATGGCGATCGTTCGCGGTTGTTGCAGGTGATGCAGAACTTGATCGACAATGCGAGCAAGTATATGGGCGGGCAGCCCCATCCCAAGATCGAGGTCGGGATGCGAAATGACTACGATCCACGTCTGGAGCGACATGCGCCGGTCTTTTTCGTGCGCGACAACGGCATCGGCATCGAGCCTGGGCAGCAGGGGCGGGTCTTTGATCTGTTTACCAAGTTGGACCAAACCACCGATGGTACCGGGATCGGGTTGTCCATTGTCCGGCGCATCATCGAGGTGCATGACGGTCGGGTGTGGGTAGAATCAGAGGGGCGGGGGCAGGGCAGCACATTTTGCTTTACGCTCAACCTGAGTCCACAGACAAGCCAGCATCTTTTTGACGGTGATGGTTAAATCCACAACGCGACCGCTGATTTGTGTCAATATACGCGAGTGGTTTTGTTGATTCTACTGAAAAAGGCGCCTGGACGAATGCGGGTTTGCAATGTTCACCGTCCTTTTTTCCAGTCGAATCGGGATGCGGGGAAAAATGAACAAATCGGTAAATATCTTGCTGATCGAGGACAATCCCGATCATGCGGAATTGATCATCCGCAGTTTTCAAAATTTTCAGGGTACAGATTGTATTTACCACATTGCTGATGGTGCAACGGCGCTGGATTACCTGTTTCGACGAGGCAAATATGCGGCGGTCAAGGATGCGTATCCTCAAGTTGTCTTGCTCGATCTGCGTTTGCCGAAAATCGACGGGCTGCATGTGCTTGGAGAACTCAAGGCCGATCCCAAGTTGCGCTGTATTCCCGTTGTCATTCTAACCACGTCTGATGCGGATCGAGATTTGGATCGGGCATACCAACTCTATGTGAACAGCTATTTGGTCAAGCCGGTAGACCTTGGCGGGTTTAAACGTCTGATGTGCGAGCTTGGCTCATACTGGTTGGGTTGGAACCGGCGGCCTGGGGCATCTCGTGCTGCTCTCTCTGGCCCGGTATGACTCGATCGCAAAGGAAAATTCCCCAGAACGCCGGGATGATTGCGCATCTTTTAGCGATGTTTGTCGATTCTTTGTCCAGGTGAGGAGGCCAAGATGCAAAACGGCTCGTTGGTCATTTTGTTGGTCGAAGACAACTTGGCGCATGCCGAACTGGTATTGCGCAGCTTTAGCGCGCACCAAGTCGCCAATCAAATCCACCATGTCGCTGACGGTCAGGCTGCGTTGGACTATTTGTTCAGGCAGGGCGACTATGTCGATCCGGAGCAAAGTCCTCGTCCGCACGTTGTCTTGCTGGACTTGCGTTTGCCCAAGGTCAGTGGCCTTCAAGTGTTGCAACAGATCAAGCAGGACCCCGATCTGCGCCGGATTCCGGTGGTGATCTTGACCACGTCTGCGGCCGAGCGGGACCTGGCGATGGCTTATGAGAGCCACACGAACAGCTATTTGGTCAAACCGATAGACCTGGACAAGTTTATGCAGCTGATGAATGATCTGGGACTGTATTGGTTGGCCTGGAATCGCCACCCGGCGTGACTCTGGTGGTCGTGTTGACCTTGATTGGAAGACGAAATTGAATAAAGAAATTCACGTTTTGTTGGTCCAAAGTGTACAAGCGCATGTCGAATTGGTGCGCCGCGCGTTTGCATCTCGCTCCGGCCGGTTTCGCCTGACTCTGGCCAATACGCTCCAGGAAGCGCGAAACCGCCTTTCGGCTGCGGCGGCTCATCTCCCAGATTTGGTGATCACCGACTGGCGTCTGCCCGATGGGCAGGGGATCGATCTATTGGATGACGCCGCGTTGCATCGTTGCCCGGTGGTCATTATGACCAGTCATGGCAATGAGCAGATTGCCGTCCAGGTGATCAAGGCCGGCGCTTCAGACTATGTCGTCAAATCGGCGGAAGCGTTGGCCGATCTGCCCCATATTGCCGAGCGCGCCTGGCGAGAATGGCAGCACATCAAACAACGCAAACAAGCCGAGGCCGGCCTTAGGCATTTGAACGCCGTGCTGAACGCGATCCGCAGCATCAACCGGCTGATTACCAGGGAACGAGACGGCAAGCGCCTGGTGCAGGGCGCCTGCCAACAGTTGGTGCAAACGCGCGGTTTTTACAGTGCGTGGATTGTGCTCGTTGACGAAAAGGGGCAGCCCTCTATTGGCAAGACGATCATCACCGCCCAGGCCGGCCTGGATAGCGACTCGAGTTTTCTCCAGGAACAGCTTGGCCTGTTGAGCGGCGATGCGGCCGATTTCCCGGTTTGTGCCCGTCAAGTGTTGAGCCAATCCGACATTCTGGTGATTCAAGACCCGGCGGAAACTTGCGCACTGTGCGCTTTGCTCTCTGCGCAAGGCGACGGTGCCCGGCTGATCGGGCGCCTTGCCTATGCCGGCCGGGTGTACGGCGTTTTGGCCGTCTCGATGCCGGCCCGCCTGGTTGCCGACGAACAAGAATCTGAATTGTTTCATGAAATTGTTCAGGATATTGCCTTTGCTCTGTACAGTATCGAACAAGAACAGGCACGCAAGCGGTCAGAGACCCGGTTTCTTCAGGCGCAAAAGATACAGGCGATGGGCCGGCTGGCCGGGGGCATTGCCCATGATTTTAACAACCATCTCACCACCATCACCGGTTATGCAGAATTGTTGTTGTCTGAACTCGATCCAGATGACCCTCGGCGCCAGGATGTCCGGGAAATTACCCGCGCGGCTGAACGATCGGCGGCGCTGACGCGGCAATTGCTGATTTTTTCGCGCAAACAAATGCCGCAAATGAAAACCGTCGATTTGAACGCGCTGATCAGAGGTATCGAAAGGATGCTGTCCTGGCTGGTTGACGCCAGGATCGAACTGATTATCGAACTCGATCCGCAATTGGGACCCATTCGGGCGGACCCCGGGCAGATCGAGCAGGTTGTGATGAACCTGGTGCTCAACGCCCGTGATGCGATGGTCGATGGCGGGCAGGTGTTTATTGAAACCATGGCCGTCGAGCTGGATCCCCAGGTGCGCTATCTGGCCGATACCGTTTATTTGCCGGACGCGCAATATATCTTGGGCCATGATCGACCCGATTCAGATCGTTCGTCGTTGCGTTACGTGTTATTGACCGTGCGCGATACGGGCATTGGCATGGGCAGAGAAGTCCAGTCTCACCTCTTTGAGCCTTTTTTCACGACCAAAGAGGTTGGCAAAGGAACCGGGTTGGGGTTGGCGCTGGTTTACAACATTGTAGAGCAGAGCAAGGGGTATATTCAGGTCGCCAGCCAGGTGGGGCAGGGATCGACGTTCAAGATATTGTTTCCTCGCATCGGCATCGACGCCGAGGCGGCCGGCGATGATCGGTTGCAATCTCAACTTGCGCCGGGAACAGAGACCATTTTGTTGGTCGAGGATGAAAAAGCCGTGCGCACTCTGGCGCGACGAATTCTTCAACGCTGTGGCTATACGGTTTTGGAAACGGTCAACGCCGACGAGGCCGTTGCTCTAAGCGACCGCTACCAGGGGGTCATCGATCTGATTGTGACCGATGTCGTGATGCCCGGACGGTTGAATTGTCGGGAAATGACCGAGTATGTGACCGGCTCACGACCGGATGTCAAGGTGCTCTATGTATCGGGTTATACCGACGACGCGATTGTCCAGCATGGCATTTTGGACTCGTCGCCGCACTTTATGCCAAAACCGTTTACGCCCATCACATTGGCGCATACCGTGCGTGAGATATTGGACGAGGTGAATGGTTATGAACGCTGAATTACGGGGGGCGTTGTTAAAAACCTGTACATTGTGCTGCACAATGGCGAAATTGTAAGCGCAGAACCAAGTTGGGTAGTATTGGCGTTTTTGGATCACAAAGTGATCACCACAAGGGAGAAATGATGAAAATTAACCAAATTCATGGCATCACAAGTCTATGCCTGGTATTGCTGTCGAGTGTCATCGGCCTGGGATCGATACTGAATGCAAGTCTGAGTATGGGGTTGGTATATATCGTCATCTTGATGCTTGCGCCGGTTGTCATCGTCTATGCGTATTGTACAAAATGTCCGTGCAGATTTGGCGCGTGTGCGCACGTATTGCCGGGCAAACTGGCTCAATTTTTTCCATCCAGAACGCCAGGCCCTTATACATTGCTCGACGTTGCGGGTGTGCTTGTCGCCGTGCTGGCAATGCTCATGTTTCCCCAGTTCTGGCTCTGGCAGCACAAGATGTGGTTTGTTTTGTCCTGGGTGTTGCAGGTCGTCGCCGTCATCGAGATCAGGTTGTTTGTGTGCCGACGCTGCGAAAATCGATATTGTATGTTGTCACGCAAGCCGCAGAAATAAAGCGCAAGAGGGCGCCGGTCAAATTTCGGGGCGTTGGGCGTTGCCAAACCGGTCAATGTTGGCCTGTCCCAAAGGCCGCGTCGGCGCTGCGCGTGATCGCTGTGTGGCGCCGGTGGGCGGTAAATGGTCGTTTGGCGAGACGCGAGCAATCGATCACTGTTTGTTTCCAAATGCGCTTTATTTCCTTGGATATGTCATCGGGAAGGATGGTTTTCGAGCGAGGCCGGCGCGCCAGATACGACCAAATAGGATCAGAGTACTGTTTTTGACGTTTGACCTGGGGGCGAATTTGTGTATAATGCCTGAAAGCCAATCAGGCTGAGTTGGGCAGTTCCACAGCAAGATGATCTTGATCTTGTTTGTCAAATTTGTGGAAAGGTCTCAAGAGGAGAGAGGATGAGTACATCGTCAGTTCGTTTTCGCCCCCGGCAGGGTGGAAAAGACAGAGAACACTCGTCTGCTGAACGTACACAACAAGTTTTGGATCATTGGAGCAAGCGAATCCAAACCATATTTTCACATTATACCTGGCATCTGGCGATCATTGCTGTCGCCGTGATGGTTTTCTCTGTCGGTCATCGGTTCAATTTCCCCCTCGAGTACGAATTTGCCACCCGCGCCGTTCCTACAATCGCTCCGTCCCTTGGTTTCCGCGCTTTGCAGTCTCCGCCCAGCGGGCGCGGTGGTCAGCGGCCAGATTTGGAAGCAAACGATATTCCCAAATCACTGCCCACGGCGGTCCGCGCCGTGCCCAGCGTTCATTCCTTGATGGCAAACGCGCTGTTTCAATCGCCTGTTGTCCAGACGACGATTCCCGATCGCTTGCGGCGTGAGGTGATCACATATATCGTTCAAAAAGGCGATAATTTGCTCAAGATCGCTGCCAAGTTTGACCTGGAACAGGACACGTTGATGTGGGCCAACGCGGCGTTGGAGCGAAATCCAGATTTGCTGCGCCCAGGCCAAGAGCTGGTCATCTTGCCCATCGACGGGGTGTACCACACGGTCGCCAAAGGCGACACATTGTCCAAGATTGCCAAAAAGTACGAGGCCAATGTCGATGACATTGTTCAGTGCGAGTACAACAAGCTCGATCCGGAAAATCCCGAGATTGCCGTTGGCGATAAATTGATCATCCCCGGCGGGATCAAGCCGTATATTTCCCGCTTTGTCAGCGCGTACAGCGGCCCGGTGCCCCAGGATGCCAAACGAGGGACGGGCGTTTTCGAGTGGCCGGCCAACGGCGTGCTCACCGATCGTTTTGGGTTCCGAACCTGGAGTGGGCGTTGGCACGGCGGCCTGGATATTTCTGGCTATCGAGGCGCGGACATTGTGGCCTCCGATTCGGGGTTTGTGACTTTTGCCGGGTGGTCTAAAACCGGGTATGGCAACCTGGTGATCATTGATCACCGGAACGGGTTTGAGACCCGGTACGCGCACCTGAGTACAATTCTGGTTTCGGCCGGGCAGTCGGTGGGCAAGGGGCAGCTGATTGCCTTGATGGGATCGACCGGCCGATCGACCGGCCCGCACTTGCATTTCGAGATTCGTGAAAAAGGTGTGCGCAAGAACCCAGAGCTTTATTTGCCCTGACCAATCCATCATCTATCCAGGGCTGCTCAACAGCGGTTGAAACCGCGCTTGGCGAGCCGTTGGCTGGTCGTCCACCTACGTGGACGAGGCCCCGCCGGCGGTGACTTTGGTCACAAATTATGATTGAACAGTCCTGATCCTCTCGGTGACGTCTGACCGGCTCGAGCCGGCCAGACGTTTTTGTTTTGGGTGTGTTTCAAATGGTTTGGGCGTCCGTAGCATAGCCCCTTGTGGGCGGTGCATAGACGGGTGGCCATAAAGCGAATGAAACACCCCCTTTTGTTTTCCTATGCGATTTTGGTTGCTTGTTTGCGACGTTTGACGCGCTTCCAGATTGCGCGGATGATCAAGATCGTGATGACGATGGGGATGGCGATGACGATGGCGATGGGCAAGATATAGAGTACAAAAAAGATAACCACTTGGGCAAAGAACTGCAAGGTGCTGATCAGCATCCTGATTGCCATTCGCGCGGTGCCCTCGGGGCGCCATCCGCCGACGACCACGGGTTGCATCAGCGCATCGGGGGTGAGTGTAATTTGTACGGTTGCCAGCGAAGACAGGTTGTCGAGGTATTTCATGCGTCCCTGAATTTGTTCGATCTGCGCGCGGATGTTGGTTAACTCGCGATGTACCTCGAGAATGTCGGAGGTTTTGCCGGTGCTGCTGCGAGATTCCAACAGTTCGAGCAGCTCTGCTTCGGTGCGCTGCAAATTGGTCAGGCGCGATTCCAGATCGACAAATTCTTCGGTCACGTCCTGGCTGTCCACCCGCTCGCTTTCGATGTCCAGCGCCAGCGATCTAAACCTGGTCAGTGCATCATCCAGGTTGTTGGCCGGGATGCGCACGGTCAGTGTGCCGCGCACTTGCTCGCCGTCTTTCCAGGTGTTCGAGTTGGCGACAAACCCGCCCATATCTCGCGCAATCTGACCGAGTTGGGCAAAGGTTTCTTGCGTGTCGCTCACGATCAGGTGCAGGTAGACGTTATAGATGATCTTGTGATCGGTGTTGGCGGCAATGTTGGTTGTGGCCACGGTCACAACCTCATCCTGGTCATCGCTGCTGCCGGCATTGTGTCTCATTTCTTTGGCGACCTGGGATTCCTCAGCGACCGGCGCGTGGAGGCCATATTCCTGGTATGGTCCTTCCATCGGCGACTGTGCCGCCGGCGACTGTGCCGTCTGATAGCCGCACCCGGTCAGCGATATGATGAACAAAACGATCAAACTCGATAACCACAACTTTTTCATTTCGTTTCCTCCTTGGAATTTGTATTGATTCGATCTAGATACAAGACGCGCCAACCTCGAAATCAGTTCCAATTTCCAGTCGTTTGCCAGTTTGAGCAATGTCATTGCAAGTGCATAGTGGTTGGGACGGCTGGTTTTGTAGGGCTGTTCAATTCTAATTTGTGACTAAAGTCACCGCTGGTGAGGACTCGTCGCCGTAGGGGGACGACCAGCCAATGGCTCACCCAACGCGGTTTCAACCGCTGGATTGTAGAATTGAACAGCCCTGGCTGGTTTTGTTGGTTAACCGGTGCAACTGTTGACGGGCTGTTGCTCCTGGTATATAATACGCTCTGTTTGTGTTCTGGGCAAGTGGACAAGTGAACAATATTGTCGTAACCACTTGCGATAATTGTTCAAGGAGGAGTGTAACAACAGTGATTGCAGAATGGTGGAATCAAGTCTCGGCGACGGCAATGCATGGTCTTCAGATCACAGTTGTAGGTATGTTGTTGGTGTTCTTTACACTGGGTTTGATCATTATCGCCATGATTTTGTTGACCAAGTTGCCCTGGTTGCAGGTCAAACAAGAACCCAAGGACAAGGCCGCGGCAGCCATCGAACCCGCGCCTGCCCCCGCGATCCCGGCGACGCCGTCCGTCCAGGTTGTCGATGACGAACTGGCCCGGGTCGCGGCGATTGCCGTTGCGTTGCTGCCAAGCCGGCAGTCGTCTGGCGCGCGTGGGGCGGCACGACCGCAGGTACGGCGCACCGGGGGCAAATGGCGCGCGTATGGACGTGCATATCAACTTGGTTTGTTGGATCATTAGACGTATTTAGGGAGGTTTTATGACCAAGACGTACAAACTCGATGTCAACGGACAAGAGTACGATGTTCAGATTGAAAATCCCAACGCTTCGCCGGCGACGGTCAAGGTCAATGGGCAGGCTTTTACGGTCACGTGGGTCGAGCAGGGGGCGGCGGCTGTGGCCGCGCCGGTAACGCCCATCGTCGACGAGCAGGACTTTGAAGCCTATGTGCCCGATATGGCCGTGGCTTCGACTTTTGTCGCCGACGTTGTCGATGTGGAAGCAGAGGCCACACCGGCCGCGCCGGCCGCATCGGCGGGCGGCGAGCAGGTGGTTGCGCCAATGCCCGGCAAGGTGTTGGATATCGTCGTCAAGACCGGCGACGTGATCAAGGTGGGCGATACGTTGTGTAATCTGGAAGCGATGAAAATGAAAAGCCCAATCCGCTCGACCGCCGATGGCGCGGTGGCGCAAATTTTGGTCAACGAAGGACAGAACGTCAATTACGGCGATGTTTTGTTTACAATTGCATAGCGCAAGGGGGTAACGTCGTGGATTGGAGCATTTTATTATACGAGTTGACAAAAGGCGCGATGGCGCTTTTTGCAGAGCCGGGGCGCCTTTTGATGATGACGGTCGGCGGGGTGCTGATTTACTTGGCCGTGGCCAAAGACTATGAGCCAACGCTGTTGCTGCCGATCGGCCTGGGCTGTATCCTGGCCAACATTTTTGGCAGCGGGATGGGCATTCTCGAGATCAAGGGCATTCCCTGGGCCAGCGCGCCGGACGGAGGCGCCGAAGGATTGCTGAACGTATTGTACCAGGCCGGCATTGCCAACGAACTGTTCCCACTGCTCATTTTCGTCGGCATTGGGGCGATGACAGACTTTGGCCCGCTGCTCGAAAACCCGCAATTGGCCTTGATGGGCGCCGCCGGGCAGTTTGGCATCTTTGGCACGCTGCTGCTGGCGACGTTGTTTGGATTTGACATCAAACAGGCGGCCTCGATCGGCATCATTGGTTCTGCCGACGGCCCCACGTCGATCTATGTCGCCGCCGAACTGGCCCCCAAGTTGCTGCCCCCGATTGCGGTGGCGGCTTATTCGTACATGTCGTTGGTGCCGGTGATCCAACCGCCGGTGATCCGCCTGCTGACGACGAAAAAACAGCGCCGGATCAAAATGCCCTATACCTCGCGTCCGGTGTCGCGGGCGACGCGCATTCTTTTTCCCATTGTCGTCACCCTGGTCACCAGCATTTTGGTGCCGTTGGCAACGCCATTGATCTCGATGTTGATGTTTGGCAATTTGCTGCGCGAATCCCTGGTCGTCGAGCGCCTTTCCGACGCCGCGCAGAACGAACTGGTCAACATTGTCACCATTTTCCTGGGGCTGTCCATCGGCGGGACAATGACCGCATCCAAGTTTTTGCAGCCGCAGACGATCATGATTTTTGTGATGGGCATTGTCGCTTTTGTGCTCGACACGGCCGGCGGCGTCATTTTTGGACAGTTGATGTATTTGTTTTACAAATACGTGCTCAAAAAACCATTCAATCCGATGCTCGGCGCGTGCGGCATCTCGGCCTTTCCAATGTCGGCGCGCGTGGTACACAAGGTGGCGCAAGAAGAAGATTTTTCCAACTTTTTGTTAATGCACGCCATGGGCGCAAACACATCCGGGCAGATCGGTTCGGTGTTGGCCGGCGGCGTCGTGATGGCCCTGTTGGCCGGTATGGTATAGCGAGTGGGTTTGTAGGGAGGGGCTAGATGCAAGATTTACGAGCCAGGTTGGCCAGACTGGCGCTTTTCAGAGGAATTCCATCCCATATCCTGGAGGAAATCCTGCTCGAGGCCCACATTGCCATGTTTGCACCCGAGGAGGTGATCATTCCCTTTGGCCCCCCGGTGACTTTTCTGGGCGTCGTTTTATCGGGGCGGGCCGAGGCGCGCGCCCGCGTGTACACGGAGGCGATGGAGGTTCGAGAGCCGGGCGATTACTTTGGCGAAGTGTCGTTGATGACCGGCGAACCGGCCGCGTTTACCATCGTCGCCACCGAGCCGACCGAGGTTTTGATGATCCCCGGCGACCTGTTTGCCAAATGGGTCGCCTCTGACGCCAAGACGCGGTACGTTTTTGCCCGCTCGATGGGGCGGCGGATGGTGATTCTAGAGAGCGATCTCAAGGCCCGCACCGATTTGGAGGAAGCGCGGCGCAACGAAACCGACCCTTATGGTTTGGAATTGCACACGACAAGCCCGATGAAGATTTTGGTGATCAATGTCCGGCGAACGTCGTTCAAGTTTAGCTTTTTCGATACGGCTGATGAGAGCAAGAATGTCGAGGGCCAGATCGTCTCGTTGGGCGGCGCCTCATCGACGCTTGAATACCGGCGCAACAGCCTCAATATCGAGCGTAAATTGGGTAAACTCGAGCCATCGCAAGAGATTCAGATCATGCTCGATTATTTGCGCGACCCCGACGTGGGCGTCATCCAGGACATTGACGAGATCACCGCCGTTGGACACCGCGTGGTACATGGCGGCGACAAGTACAACTCGCCGGTGCTGATCAACGATCAGGTCGTCGCCGACATTCGCCAGATCAGCCACCTTGCTCCGTACCACAACCCCATGCACCTGCGGGGGATCAAGACCATGATCGAGCTGCTGCCCGATGTGCCGCACGTGGCCGTGTTCGATACGGCGTTTCATCAAACCATCCCCGAAATGGCGCACATTTACGGCCTGCCCTACGAATTATACAAACAAGACCGTATCCGGCGCTATGGCTTTCACGGGCCGTCGCACCAGTACGTGGCCCTGCGCGCGGCGGCGTATATGGCCCGCCCGTGCGACGAGTTAGAGATCATTACCTGCCACCTCGGCGAGGGCGCTTCGATCTGCGCCATCGACCACGGGCGCTCAATCGACACCAGCATGGGGTTGACGCCGCTCGAAGGGTTGATAATGCCCTCCCGTTCCGGCAACATCGATCCGGCGATCGTCACCTATTTGCAGCGCGAAAAGGGCATGACCTACCAGCAAGTCGAGGAATACCTCAGCCTGGAGAGCGGGCTGAAAGGGTTTACCGGCATTTCGGACGATGTCCGCGAGATCATTGACGCGGCAAATGACGGAAACCGGCGGGCGATATTGGCTATTCAAGCCTACTGTTACCGCATCCGCCAGTACATCGGCGCTTATTATGTGGCCCTGGGCGGTCTCGATGCGTTGGTCTTTACCGCCGGCGTGGGCGAGGGCAGCAGCGGCGTTCGCGCGATGGCGACGCAGGGATTGTGGCACCTGGGCATTTTGATCGACGAAGTCAAAAACCGAAACGTCGATATGAGCCAGTCCCGCGTGGTCGATATTTCGCACCCCAACTCCAGGGTCAAGGTGTTGGTTGTCCACACCGAGTGGGCGCGAATGATTGCCCGCGAGACGATCCGCGTGCTGGGGTATCAAGGCGTAACGCAAATTATCGAAGCGCAGCGTATACCGATCCCAATTGGCGTTTCGGCGCACCACGTCCATCTCAGCCAGGAGCATTTGGAGCTTCTCTTTGGCGCCGGGCACGAGTTGACGCCGCGCTCGCCGCTCAACCAGCCGGGACAATATGCCTGTGAAGAGCAGGTCACGCTGGTTGGTCCCAAGAACAGCATTTCCCGGGTGCGCGTGCTGGGGCCGGTGCGCAGCCAAACCCAGGTCGAGATCGCGCGCACCGAAGAATTTCGCCTGGGCATCGACGCGCCGGTGCGGATGTCCGGCGACCTGGCCGGCAGTCCGGGGGTGATTTTGCAAGGCCCCAAGGGGCAGGTGCGGTTGGAAGAAGGGATCATTTGTGCGCAGCGACATATTCACATGACCCCGGAGGATGCGCTGCGTTTTGGCTTGCGCGACCATGATGTGGTGCGCGTGCGCGTCGAGGGCGACCGGGAACTGATTTTTGGCGACATTGTCGTTCGGGTCAGCCCCAAGTACGCGCTGGAAATGCACCTCGATACCGACGAGGCCAACGCCGCCGAACTATCGACCGGCGCGGTCGGCTATCTGGACAGCATCCAAAAACGCGCAAACAAGTGATAATGGATCATTCAACGGGCGCAAGGCCCTACGCTACAATGTAAATGAAAAGGGCGTGTTTCAAATGGTTTAGGCGTCCGTAGCATCGCCCCTTGTGGGCGGGTGGAACAGCTGCTCCCGCCGGATCGCCAGATCCGGCGGCTG
>CAYZYE010000076.1:0-17147 GCA_964481205.1 uncultured Anaerolineae bacterium
CGCATTTAACTTGTTCGGCTGCCGGATCTGGCGATCCGGCAGGAGCAGCTGCTCCACCCGCCCACGAGGGGCTATGCTACGAACGCCCAAATAATTTAGATGCGATTGCCCTGTCTTGCGTGCTTTGACAAAGCACACAAATAGATGTAGAATACGCGACCGAGAACGATCTCGCGCGCAAACAGACCAAAAGAGATATTTGAAACAAGGTTAGGTCAAGCAGCCAAACCCTAACCTTACTTTGTATAGTCCCGCTAGCAGAAAAGGAGCAGACCAAGTATGAAACGAGAAATCGTAACGATTGACGCCAATACCGGTGCCGCGACCGTGGCTCACGCCCTGAACGAGGTCATCGCCATCTATCCCATCACCCCATCTTCCTCGATGGGCGAGTTGGCCGACGCGCTATCGGCCAAAGGCGAAACAAACATCTGGGGCACCGTGCCCAATGTGACCGAAATGCAGTCCGAGGCCGGCGCGTCCGGCGCGGTACACGGCGCATTGACCACCGGCGCGCTGACCACAACCTTTACCGCGTCGCAAGGCCTGTTGTTAATGATCCCCAACATGTACAAAATCGCCGGTGAGCTGCTGCCGACCACGTTTCACGTCTCGGCGCGCTCGGTGGCCTCACAGGCCTTGTCGATCTTTGGCGACCACACCGACGTAATGGCCGTCCGCGCCACCGGCTTTGGTCTGCTCGCGTCCAACAACCCGCAAGAAGTGATCGACATGGCGCTCATCGCCACGGCCGCTTCCCTCGAAGCGCGCGTGCCCTTTGTCCACTTTTTCGACGGGTTCCGCACTTCTAGCGAAGTGCAAAAAGTGGAAATGCTGACCAAAGACGACATGCGCGCCGTCATCGAAGACAAATACGCGCTTGCACACCGTCTGCGCGGCATGCGCCCCGAAAAACCCGTGCTGCGCGGCACCGCCCAAAACCCCGACATTTTCTTTGCTGCGCGCGAAACGGTCAACAAGTACTATGACGCCGCACCCGGCATCGTGCAAAAATATATGGACAAATTCGCCCAGGTGGTGGGCCGCCAGTACCACCTGTTCGACTATGTTGGCGCCAAAGATGCCGACCGTGTGGTCGTGATGATGGGTTCCGGCGCCGAAGCAATGCAAGAAACGGTCGAATACCTGGTTGCACAAGGCGAAAAAGTCGGCGTGATCAAAGTTCGCCTGTACCGCCCCTGGTCGACCCAGGCATTCATCGCCGCGCTGCCCAAAACGGTCAAGAAAATCGTCGTCTTGGACCGTACCAAAGAACCGGGGTCGCAAGGCGAACCGCTCTACCTCGACGTGCGTACCGCCGTGGGTGAGGCGATGGCCGACGGCACCTTTACCTTTGACGGCGACTATCCGGCCATCGTCGGCGGGCGCTATGGGCTTGGCTCCAACGAGTTTTACGCCGGAATGTGCAAGGCCGTGCTCGACAACCTGAAACAGGAACCCCCCAAGAACCACTTTACCATCGGCATCGAGGATGACGTGACCCAAACCAGCCTCGACTATGACCCAACCTGGTACGCCGAGCCAAAAGGCGTACACCGCGCCATGTTCTGGGGACTCGGCTCCGACGGCACAGTGGGCGCCAACAAGAACTCGATCAAGATCATTGGCGACAGCACCGACAACTATGCGCAGGGCTATTTCCAATACGACTCGAAAAAAGCGGGCACGTACACCATCTCGCACCTGCGCTTTGGCCCCACGCCGATCCGCAGCACCTACCTGGTCAACCAGGCCGAGTTTGTGGCCTGCCACAATTTCAGCTTTCTCGAAAAGCGCGACATGCTCTCGCCGTTGGTCACGGGGGGCACGTTCCTGTTGAACAGCCCCTACAGCGCCGACGAGGTCTGGGATCACCTGCCGCACCAGGTACAGCAGCAGCTCATCGACAAAAAAGCCAAATTCTATGTCATCGACGCCTACAAACGCGCCGCCGACATTGGCCTGGGCGTGCGCATCAACACGATTATGCAGGCCGCCTTTTTCAAACTGGCCGGCATTTTGCCCGAAGACCGCTCGATCGAATTGATGAAACAGTTTGCCAAAAAGAGCTATAGCCGCTACGGCGACCAAGTGGTCAAGATGAACTATCAGGCCATCGAGGTGGGCGCGGCCAAAGTGAACGAGGTCAAGTATCCCACCGAGGCGACCAGCGACATCGAAATGCGCTTGCCGGTGCCCAAAGACGCGCCCGAATTCGTCCAACAAGTGCTGGGCGAGATCATTGCCGGGCGCGGCGACCGCCTGGCCGTTTCCAAGCTGCCCGTCGACGGCACCTACCCCACGGCGACGACCCAGTACGAAAAGCGCAACATTGCCACCGAAATCCCGGTCTGGGAAGCGGATGCCTGCATCCAATGCGCGCAATGCTCGCTGGTTTGCCCGCACGCCGCAATCCGCGTCAAACTCTATGACCCCGCCGAGTTGGAAAATGCACCCGCAACCTTCAAGTCGGTCGACGCGCGCGGCCGCCAGTACAAAGGGCTGAAATGGACCGTCCAGGTTGCGCCGGAGGACTGCACCGGCTGCGGCGCGTGTGTGTTCGTCTGCCCCGGCCGCGTCAAAGACGCCCAAGGGGCCAAGATCGAGGACCGGCACGCGATCAATATGGCCGCCCAGATGCCGCTGCGCGAACCGGAAGCCGATAATTTCAAATTCTTTTTGTCCCTCCCGGAAACCGACGCCTCGCTGATCCGCCGCAACACCGTCAAGGGCAGCCAGCTCTTGCGCCCATTGTTCGAGTTCTCCGGCGCGTGCGCGGGCTGCGGCGAGACGCCCTATGTCAAGCTACTCAGCCAACTCTTTGGCGACCGGGCGATCATTGCCAACGCCACCGGCTGTTCTTCGATCTATGGCGGCAATATGCCCACCACCCCGTATGCCATGAACGAGCACGGTCACGGCCCCACCTGGAACAACTCGCTGTTCGAGGACGCGGCCGAACTGGGCATGGGCATGCGCCTCACCGTCGACAAGCTGAACGAGTACGCCCTGGAGCTGCTCGACAAACTGTACGAATGCCAGTGCGACGGCTGTATCGGCAACCACGCCCTCTTTGACGAGATCAAAAACGCCGATCAGGGCACGCAACAAGGCATCGACTTGCAGCGCGGCCGCGTGGAGGCGCTCAAGCGCATCCTGGAAGGCTGCGACGGGCACAAGCAGCTGCTTTCGGTAGCCGATTACCTGGTCAAAAAATCAGTGTGGACCATCGGCGGCGACGGCTGGGCTTACGACATTGGCTACGGCGGCCTGGACCACGTCCTGGCCTCCGGTCGAAACATCAACGTGCTGGTGCTCGACACCGAAGTATACTCGAACACCGGCGGCCAGATGTCCAAGGCCACACCCATTGGCGCCATCGCCCGCTTTGCCGCGGCCGGCAAACCCATCGCCAAGAAAGACCTGGGCATGATCTCGATGACCTATGGCAACATTTACATAGCCCGCATCTCGATCGGCGCCAACCCGGCGCAGGCCGTGCGCGCGTTTATCGAAGCCGAGTCTTATGACGGCCCATCACTGATCATCGCCAACACGCACTGCATCATGCACGGCATCAACATGACCGAAGGCATGCGCTATCAAAAAATGTCGGTCGACTCTGGCGCGTGGATCCTGTTCCGCTATGACCCACGGCTAAAAGAACAAGGCAAGAACCCGCTCCGCCTCGACTCGAAAGAACCAACGCTGCCGCTTCAAGAATACATGTATTCCGAAAACCGCTTCCGGGCGCTGAAACGCAACGACCCCGAACGCGCGGCCATGCTGCTTGAATTGGCGAAAAAAGACGTAGCCGAACGATTCAAAATGTACCAACAGTGGGCGGCGCTGGATGTCTAAGACACGCAGTATTGCGCAACCTGCCTCCGGTCTGTGACTGAAATGAGCGAGTCGGGTATGCTCTCGGCACAAACACAATCATCCGCTGAACGCAAGCAACGCTTAAAGCAGGAATTAGCGCGCTATGTGCGGATTCTAACAACTCGCGGCAATCCGGAGCGTGTGATTGTGTTTGGCTCACTGGCTACCGGACACGTGCATACCTGGTCGGATATCGACCTGGTCATCATTGAGCAGACGGATTTGCCTTTCTTGGAACGCCTTCATCGAATGCGAGATCTGTTGCAACCACAGGTAGGGACCGATTTTTTGGTTTATACGCCTCAAGAATTTGAACAACTGTGCCAGACACATTCATTTTTCTGCACAGAAATCATGACCAAAGGAATCGTTGTTTATGAACGAACTGGCTGAACGTTGGCTGGTTTTTGCTCAACAAGATTTGCGCGGCGCCCAAGTCATGTTTGATGAAAAACTCTACAATCTGGCTTGTTTTCATGCTCAACAGTGTGCCGAAAAAGCGCTGAAAGGTATGTTGATCAGACAAGGAATCGTTCCACCACGCACTCATTCAATAACAGATCTGTTGAGTATGTTTCCGCCGTCCTGGTTGGCTGATTTGAGAAGCGAGATCGTCAAATTGGATGATTTTTATATTCCGACACGCTATCCAGATGCGCTACCAGGAATGTTGCTAACAGGACTACCCGGAAAAACAGATGCAGAAAAAGCATTGACTTTGGCTCGTTTGGTGTTTGAACGAGTCAGGGCGCATGACTAGGAGCGTGCTGAAGAACTCGATAAATTTCTATCAAATTAAAAAGGGTAGCGGCAATGATACTGCCGCCACCCTTTTTTGCAAAGGAAGGCCCGGATGGAAAATGTATTTGTCTCAAACCACGCGCTGATCCTGCACAAACTGACCAAACTGCGCGACAAGAACACCGACCCAAAAAAATTTCGCGAACTGATCCGCGAAATCTCAATCCTGCTGGCCTACGAAGCGACCATCGACCTGGCGCTGTCCCCCCAGGACACGATCACGCCAATGGGCCGGGCGCAAGGGCACACGCTGGCAGAGAAAATTGGGCTGGTGCCCGTGCTGCGCGCCGGACTGGGGATGGTGGAGGGAATTTGGGAAATGATGCCCGGCGCCGAAGTATGGCACATTGGCCTCTACCGCGACGAACACACGCTGCACCCGGTGTCGTATTACAACAAACTCCCCGTCGATCCGACGGTTCAGGTTTGCCTGGTGCTCGACCCAATGCTGGCCACCGGCGGCACGGCGATCGAAACGGTCAACATGCTCAAAAAGTGGGGGGCAAACCGGATCAAGTACATCGGGATCATTGCCGCGCCCGAAGGAATCCGGGCGTTGATCCAGGCGCACCCCGACGTACCCATTCACCTGGCCGCCATCGACAGCCACCTGAACGAGATCGGCTACATTGTGCCTGGTCTGGGCGACGCCGGAGACCGGCAGTTTGGCACCGCCTAACCCGCCCTTTAGGGATACTCGTATGCGCCCATATCGCAGTTGGTGTTCTGCGGCCGGGTCACACCGCGTTGATCGGTTGGCGGCCCGCCGTTACAGCCCGGAATCGCGTCGATGGCCGGGCTGCCCCCCAGCAAGGGGTGAACCCACGCACCGCTGTCCCAGGTCAGCGGGCCAAGCATCGGATCGATAGCCTCGATGCTGCCGGTCGTATCACCGGAAATCGTACAATTCCCCTTGTATTCCATCAAGTTATATCCTTGATAATCATAGACCATACCGCCGTCATCATAACAATCATTGTCGCCGCCGAAATCAGAATTGTTGGCAATGATTGTGTTTTTGATGTGAAAAGTGGCGCTGTCTCCAGAAATTCCGCCGCCATTCCCGCTCGAAACCGGCACCGCATTATCGGCGATCGTGCAATTGACCAACGTCACCACCGCGCCGGACTGCGCATTATAGACTCCGCCCCCGCCGCCCCCATTTGCCGCATTGCCGCTGAGTGTGCAGTTGGTCAACGTCGCTGCGCTCCGGTTTTCAACACCGCCGCCGGTATCCGTGGCCGTATTGCCGGTGAGAGCGCAGCTGGTCATAATCAGCGTGGTGCTGTTGAAAACGCCGCCCCCCGACACGCCGGCGGTGTTGACTCGAATGGCGCTGTTGGTCAACGTCGCGGTGCTTCCATTGTTATACACGCCGCCGCCCATATTGGACGCCGCATTGCTGTGTACCGTCGAATCGTTGATCTCTAGCGCGCCCGACCCCGCGCTGCCGACGCCGCCGCCGTTAAAGCCGGCATTGCCGGAAACGGTGCAGTGGTTCAACGTCAACACACCCAGGCTATAGATCCCGCCGCCGTCGCTGGCCGCCGTGCTGTCGCGCACACCCACATGATCCAACGTCAACGTCCCGCTATCGTTATAGACGCCGCCGCCCACACCGGCGACATCGCCGCTGACAATAGCCAGGTCTCGAATCAGCACATTGGCCCCCCCCAACACGTGCAACACGCGGTCGATCCCGTCGCCGTCAATCGTCGTCGACTCGGCGCCGGCGCCCCGAATGGTCAAAACAGCGGCGAGGATGTCCAGATCGCCGGTCGCATTCCCGTCCTCCCCCGTCCCGGCAAGCGCCAGCGTATAGGTTCCGGCGGGCACATCGATCGTCGTATAAGCCTGGGCAATACACCCATCTATAGCAAGCCCCAAATTGGCGGCGCGGATCGCCTCTCGCAGCGTACAATATCCATCCGCGGTCAAATTGTCGGCGGTGGAATTGACGGTAATATTGGCCGGCGCATTGATGGTAATGTTGATGACATCGACATCGCTTTGCGCGCCGCCGGCGCCGGTATAGCCCTGATCGCCGGTGGTGATCTGGATCGTCGCCGCGCCCACATCGCCGACCGTTGGAGTAAAAGCCAGCCCGTCCAGCGCGGCATTGACCGAAGCAATCAGGCCGGTAAACGTCATCGACGCATCGTCGACGCCGTCACCAACCGAAAAACTCAGCCCCGCCAGAGCGCCCAAAGTCAAAACGCCATCCGACGTTGACAGCGTCACCCGCACCGGATTGGTGCCCACATCCACATCGCTGACCGAAACCGGATTGCCGTTCCCCGCCGAAAAAATCAACGTCGAGTTCATCACCATACTTTGTGCGCCCGGTATAGCATTGACCGGCGGATCGTTGACCGCATTGACGGTGATATTGACCGCCACCGAGACCGAATCGTTGACACCGTCGCTGGCGTGATAAGTAAAAGAGTCGGCGCCGGCAAAATCGGCATCGGGGATATAAAAGAAAGAACCGTCATTGTCAAAGGACAACGTCCCGTGGGCCGGATCGGTGTCCTTGATCGCCGTCATCTGATCATGCTCTGGATCCTGGTCATTGCCCAACACGCCCGGCGCCGGCACGATCAGATCGTCATCCTCGTCAACACTGTAACTGTCGGAGGCGGGCAGCGGTGGGTCGTTGACAAAATTCACCGTGATCGTCGCCGTCACCGTGTTCGAATCAAACATGCCATCAAAAGCGTGATAGGTAAACCAAACCGTCCCGCTGAAATTGAGCGCGGGCGTATAGCTGAACGACCCGTCGGCGTTGAATGCCAGCACGCCGCTCGCCGGCCCCGTAACCTGAACGGCCACCAACGGATCGCCGTCCGCGTCGGTGTCATTGCCCAACACGCCCGGCGCCGCCTGATTCAAGGTCGTATTTTCATTCACACTAAACGCATCGGCCACGGCCACGGGCGGCGTGTCATCATCGACAATCGTAAAAACCACCGAACTCGGCGCGGCGAGGACGGCGTTGCTGGGATTGCTCAAATTGAGCATAACACTCTCGTCAGCCTCGAGCAGCACGTCGTCGATGAGCAACACCTGAAAGGTCTGCGAGGTCTGCCCCGGCGCAAAGGTGAGCGTGCCATTGTTGACCCCATAATCGTTGCCGCCTTTGGCCGTGCCATCCGTGGCGGCATAATCCACACTCACCGTGTGATCAGACGCGGCGTTGAGCAAAACAGTGATCGTCGCGCTGCCGGCGTCCTCTCTCACCTGATAACTGGTTTGATCAAAGTAAACCGCCGATGGCCCATCATCATCGACGATGTTGAGCGTTGCCCAACTGTTCACACCCAGAAAGGCATGGCCGGGGTTCGACAAGGTCACTTTGAGCGTCTCATTGCTCTCAACGGTAGAATCATTCACAATCGACACCGCAAAGGTTTTGGCCGTCTCGCCCGGCGCAAAAGTCAACGTGCCGCTGCCCGCCGCATAGTCGCTCCCCGCCTGCGCCGAACCGTCGGTGGTCGCATAATCCACCGTCACCACCGCCCCAGACGCGCCGCTGAGGATAACGGTGATCGTCGCGTGGCCGGCGTTTTCGTTGACCACATAGGCCACACTGCTCAGACTGACCGCAACCGGCCCCGGCGTATTGGTCGGCGTCGGCAAAGGCGCCGGGGTAAATGTCGGCGTCGAGGTTGGCGTGCTGGTCGGCTGGGGCTGGGGTCGAGGCGTACCGGTCGACGATGGCGTGCTGGTCGGCGTGGGTGTCGCCGCCGGCGCGGCGCCCGGCGCGCTGGTTGGCGTCGGCGTCGGTGCGGCGGCAGGCCCTTCCGGCTGCCCAAGGGCGGTGAGCACATCCTGGATTTGCTCCGGCGACAAAGCCATGTTGTTGAGCACAATGATCGCCGTCTCGATCGGCAACCCCATATCCGAGATCAAGCCGGCCAACTCGGACGTTTCCAACCCCAATTCCTCGAACAAGTCATCCAAAATGTTCACGTCGATGCCCCGCCCGGCAAGGTACGCGCCCAACTGGTCATCGTCCAGATTTTCAAACTCGATATCGACGATCAATGCTTCGGCCCGATCTCGTTCCGCCAACTCGCGGCTCAACTCGGCCGCCTGCTCTGGCGACAACCCCAGCCCGGCGATCAACCCGGCGCGCGCCTGGGCGTCGAGCGCCAGTTCGACGATAAAATCGGCCAAATCGCCGATGGGAAAATCTCGTTCAACGGCCCAGGCGACAATCTGTTCCAATTCCAAGTCGAAATCGCGCATCTCGAACAACACCTGCCCCAACGCATCGCCGCTCAAGCCCAGGTTGCCCAGCGCATCGAGAAAAACAGCCACTTGCTGCTCATCCATAAAAGGCGCCATCTCGCCAAGCAAGGTCACAATCGCGTCGACCGTGTCCTGATCCCGGCCGGGCGTCACCTGGCCGGCCAGCATCATCCCCACCGGCTCGTTCGCCAAAGCGCGGGTCCGATCAAACATCCCGTTGCCATCCGTATCGACATACAGGGTCATCGCCCCGTGCCCACTCCAGGCCGCGATGTCCAACGCCACGGCGCACCCCTGGGGTATGACCAGACCGCTATGAGCGAAAACCGCCGTCCCTTCCTCGTCGATCCGCGTGATCGCCAATTGAACGGTCATCTCTGCAAGCCCCTTGCCGCCCATCACCAGCCGATTGGTCTGCGGATCGATACTCAACGACCAACTTGGGCCCGGCGTGAGCCTGATGCCCGCCACCGAAACCAGGTACGACACACCGTCGCGCACGATCGCTGCCTTGAACACCACGCTTCTTTCGCCGCCAGAACGATAGACCAGCCGCTGCCCGGCCGGCGAAACAAATATCTCGTCCTGCTGACCAGCGTCGAGATCGATGCCATCGACGGCAAAATTGATCTCTGGGCCGATAAAACGCAAGTCGAGGTCGCGTCCCGGCTCGTCGTCTCGCGCCGCAACCCGAATGGTCACGTCCTGGTCGCGGGGCGGCATCAGCAGCGGTTCGTACTCGTTGTACAAGGCTCCTTTGAGACGGACGATCTTGGCCCCCGGAATTTCATTGATCAACTCGCCGTCAAAGCGACCCAGCCGTTGTCCGGCCGCATTGGTCAGGCGCAAACGCCCCGCGCCGGTCAAGGCGACGATATTGTTCTCGCTGCCGGGCGCCGACCGCGCCAACGCCGCCACCCCTCTCGACTTGACCGCGCCGGCCACCCCGGTCTGCGAACAAAACGGGCAAGTCGCAGGCTGATTATAAGCCGACAATGGGACAAAAATCAACGATCTGCTCTCGGCGTCACCTTCCCAGGCCTGATCGTCCTCGTTGGGATCGAGCGCCGCCATCGAATATCTCCACGTGTTGGCCGCATAATCCACCGCGACATACACATCCTGACCGGGCCAATTGTTGTCATAGACCCAAATCCAAAAAAAACCACCCTGACGATTCTCGACGCGATAAGCCAAAACCGAGTGCCCGCCGCCGGAACGGGCAAACAGCCCCAAATCAACCGGCTCTCTGAGTTGCAGCAAGCGATCGATGATCTCGCGCGGCGTCCCCTCGACCGTCTCATCGACCACCCCGGTCAACGCTTGCAAGGCCCACCCCTTGGCGATCTCGCGCATCATCGGCACCAACTGCCCGATTTGGTGCGCCGCCCGCGCGCCGGACACAAACTTGTCCGGCGCAAGCTGCCCCTGGAAAAAGCGGGCGCTGAGCACCGTAAATCCGGCGCAGTGCCCGGAGGCCATATAGCTGTTCATCGTATCGGCCCAGAGCAACGCCTCTGGCGCGGGCACACAGACGCCCTCCTGAATACTGGCGCAGGCGGCATCGCCAAACAACTCGCGCACCTGCTCAACGGCCAAATCCCCCTTGGGGAAACGCGACCCGTAATTGCGAAAGCCAACCGCGTCTTTAGCCATCTCGAAATCGGTGCTGTACGCCCCTGTGGGAAACCGGAGGCCGTCCGGGCGCGCCGCGTTGACCACCGGTTGAACGCCGGCGACGGGCCGTCCACTTGCCAGCGGGCTGGTCGGCGCCGCCACAATGCGGCTCGATCGTCGCACCACGCCCGGCATCCAGGCCATCGCTGCCACAATGCCGATCAGACCGATCACATAGGCAACAACCAGGACGCCAAAAACCCATTTGTTGGTCTTGACCGAGCTTGCAGATTTCATCGCTATATCCTTTTTTCAGCCAAGCAGTCACCGATCCTCGACCGTAAAGCCGCCCGTTTGCACCAGACACGAGTCGACATAGACCTCGACCCGGTACCTGGCCGGAGCAGGCGAGGAATAACCGCTGGGGAAAAGCGACAGCGCGGCTTGCCCATTTGACCCCATCGACCATGGCTGCGCCAGACGCAGTTCGGGCGCCTCCTGGTCGTCGACATAGACCTTGAGGACAACCCACTGCCCGTTGCTCATCCGGCTGTAATCAAACAATACAAACAATTCGCCCGTCTCTGTGATGCTGGATTGAGCCACCCGAACCTCGACCTCCGCGCCGCCCTGGTCGCCAAACGCAGCATAGTCCACCAGTTCTCCCCAATCGTCATAGACGCCCTGGGCAAATTTCAGGGGGCCAACCGTGGCCGCCACTTGCTCCGGCCCAAGCTGACCGCTGTATTCGAGTGCAACCGCCGCGTTCTTGAGCGCAAGCCGGAAATCTTGGGCGCTTTGCATCGAGAATTCATCTTTTGTTATAAAGGAAATCGCGCTATAAGGCGGCGACTCGATGCAAACCTGTGTGGACAGACAACGCAAAAAATGCTCCACATCGATCGCCGCCGCGTCCAAATGCAGCCACAAAGATTCGGGCGGCTCTTGCCCGGCCTTTTGCGCCGCTTGTGCCAGATCGACGGCCAATTCGATGCCGGCGTCGTAGGCGCTTTGCGCTTCACCGGGCTGCCCCGCCGCCAGGTAAGCGATCCCCAGATCGAAATAAAGACCGATTCGATTGGCATCGAGCGCCAGGGCCTGCTCTAACGCGCGCACCGCATCTTGCGGCTGCCCCAGCACATAACGAGTCCATCCCAGATTCCACAACACGCTGACATCCGCCCGCCCGGCCTCGACGGCCTCCTGATAGCCGGCCAGCGCGCCCTCCCAATCCCCGGCCCCATAAGCGGCATTGCCGCGCGCATAATGGGCGTTGGCGTAGCCGGGAGCGACGAGAACCGCCTGATCAAACGCCTCGATTGCGCCGGCGTAATCACGCTGGTAAACCCGCTTGATCCCCTGCGCATAAGCCAGGATCGCCCGTTCGGGCAAACCGGCCGTCCGAGTGAGCAGCAGCACGATCGTCCACACAATAACGGCGCAACCGATCGCCCCACCGACGCCAACCAACACCCACTTTACCTTGCCCCCCACCGTCATCGCCAACGCATAAACCGAGATCGCTGCGGCCAGGAGAATGAGCTGCGCCCGATACGCGCTGCTCTTGGCCAACCACGCCTGGTTGAGCGCAGAAGCGTCGGAAAAACGCTCGATCAATGCCGCCGTCTCGACCAAATAGACATCCGCTTCAAAAGCTGCGACGTCGGGGAGCGCCGACCGGGCCGGGTCAAAATATCGTTTGGAAGAGACCAGCGCACTGAGGCGGGCCACGCGATCGCGCGCAGCGCGGTAGCGACTGGCGGCATCCGCATCGCCGGAACTCTGCGCCATCGCGACCAAATCATCGGCGTCGGCCCACCATCGAAACACATCTGCATAAGCGTAATCCACCTGCAACTCGCCCCTGGCGCGATGACCGATCGCCTGAATGGCATACAGCTGCGCATCATGCGCCGCCCGGTCAGCGCGATTGGCGGCGTCGGCTTGCAGCACACTCGACAAGGCAACCAACAAGATCGTCAACGAGATCAAAATGGTCACCCACTGCCTGAATGGATCGCCGCCCAAGAGAGGGTGATTGACAGAGCGCTCACTCATCATATCCTCACAATGTCAGTTCCACAGTGATAAAACCGGCTGCGCCCAAAAGTAGACACAACGCACCGCTCAGTGTCATTGTATATCGTAGGCCATTCCGCGCGGGATGAAATGCGCGGCCCAGGTTCAAAAACACCATTGCCAAAGCCTGCACCACCAACAACCCCTTTAGCCACAATAATCTGATTCGCCGCTGGTCGGCCCTGACCCAATGTGGCGACGGATCGAGGTCCAACCGCCGCTCCATTTTCACCCATACTTTGCCCAACTCGCGCCGCAAAGCGTAACTCTCGTCACGATTCAAATAGCAGGCCGGAAAGCGCGCGCGACTGGCCTGAGCCAGATTCGCCGCTTCGATCCGCTGACGCTCCAGGTCGGGCAACTCGGCGGCGCTGGCGCGGTCAATGCTCTTCTGGCAAGCCCGTTCCAATTCACGGTTAAAGACAAAAGCCGTATATGCGCGATAATGGTTATACAATGCCGCATCGCTGAGCAAGCGGACGCTTTCGGCGTTCAACGCCGCAACGTCCCCGGCCCGGCCGGCCTCGACAAACGACACGCCGGAGGATCGCCAGGCGATCGCGACGGTCACAAGGACGGCGATGACGATGAGCATCGAGAGGACAACGGTCAGTTTGTCTTGGGGCAACGCGAGGAGTGACGAGGGCGGCTGGGGAGCTTGCGGTGCGGCAGACGCAGATCGATCCGGCGCTGCCCCCGCCGGGGAGAGCGGCGGGTCGGCGCCCTCTTCCGAGGGAGGAGCCGCCTGATCAAGCGTCACCAGCACGCGCCCAACGCGCAGCGACTGCCCCGGCATCCAAACCGTCGGCTCGTTGGGCGGCAGCAACACATCGCCCAAATAGGTGCCGTTGGCGCTACCCAAGTCGGTGACATAATAGCGCCCCGCATGATACGAGATTTCGGCGTGCCGCCGCGACACATCGTTATAGACAACCATCAACTCGTTCTCCACACCGCGCCCAATGCCGACCTTGCCGGTTAATGGCCGGGTGCGTCGAATGCCGTTTGGTTCGATTATGGTCACCTGATCTTGCGATGTATGATCTGTGTCACCGATCACGACATACCCCTTTGCCCCAATCTGAACAAACCGGCCGGCACCGCACGCCCATTTACATTATACCACATCTGCCCCGCGAAACAATACCAAAATCAAGCGCGCGCCGTCATCCGGCCGACCAAGCGCGGATCAACTGGACAAAAAACCGGACCATTTTGTCCAAATCATCGACGGCAATGCACTCGTCGATCCCGTGTATACGCTCCAAGTCTTGCTTGTCCATCCGTACCGGTGAAAAACGATAAATGTTCTTGCAAACCAAATGATAACTACGCGCATCCGTCCCGCCAAAAACCAGATAAGGCGCAACCGGAATGGCGCCAAAAATCTGGCGGATCGTGGTCGACAATTGCCCAAACGCCGCCGTATCGGTCGGCGAGACCGGCGACGGCTCGTTCTTGAAACTCGATGCGCCGGCCTGCACCACAACGCGATCATCGTCAATGATCCGCCCGACCCGGTCGAGCACATCGGCCCGCGTGTCGCCCGGCAAAAGCCGAAAATTGACCAACGCCCTGGCCTCGCCGGGCAAAATATTGTCCTTGACCCCGCCCGATACCACCGTCGCCGCCGCCGTCGTGCGCGTCATCGCGTTGGTCATCATCGACGCGGACAAAACCCGTTTCAGCGCCCCTCCAAACAGCCAGGTATTGGCCATCACCAGCCGCAGGGAAAACGGCAACGCCGTCCCAAGCCCTCGAAACATGGACACAACCATATCCAAACGGCTGGGCAGCGGCCGCGCTTCGATCCGCGTGATCGCCCGCGCCAAAATGCCAATCGCCGTGTGTTTAGGCGGCGCCGCCGAATGTCCCGGCGGCTGCGTCACCGACAGTTCCAGCGTCAGGTAGCCCTTTTCGACATTGCCAACCAGGGCCGCCGGCCCGTCGACGCCGGGCAGCACCGCCTCGGCGATCACGCCGCCTTCATCGAGCACCGCCTTTAACTCGACGCCGTGGTCTTGCAGCCACACGGCCGTCGCCCTGGCCCCTGTGCCGCCCACCTCCTCGTCATGCCCAAAAGCCAGATACACCGTGCGCAACGGCTGAAAACCATGCCGCAACAAATATTCGACCGCCTCCAACTCACCGACCAACGGGCCTTTGCAGTCCAGCGCGCCCCGCCCCCACACTCGCCCCTCGACCACGCCGGTGGTGAACGGCGCATGCGTCCACTCGGCCAGCGTCGCCGGATCGGCCGGCACCACATCCTGATGGGCCATCAACAAGATCGGTTCGAGTACGGCGTCGGTTCCGGGCCAGGTATACAGCAAGCTGTAACCGGCAATGACCCGCCTTTCCAGACGCGCATGCACCAGCGGGTACAACTCGGCCAACTTTTGATGCAGCCCGGCAAAAGCCTCGCCCTCGACCGGCCGGCCCTCGCCATACGAGACCGTTTGACAGGCCACCACCTGGGCCAAACGATCGGCCGTCGCATCCACATCCACTTTGATCCGCGCGACCGGCTCGACCGGCGGCAGCGGACGCGCAAATCGAAACGCGCGAACCAGCATCACCGCAGCAAGCGCGATCACGACCACAACACCCATCCAAGCATATCCCACCATACACCTCCCATAACCAGGCGAGTCATCCCTTTCGGGATCGAGTAAGAAAATCAATCTTTCAATTAAAATCTATGCAAATGCCTTGACAGCCCGTCAATCTTGTGATATAATCTGAACACAAAGTTTGAGATATTCAATTTGCAAATCAATTTTTTCAATAGAAAGGACAATAAATGTACCCGGTTGTTGGAACCTGTCCCATCTGCAATGAACCGCTCGTTGTCGCCCGCCTCTACTGCCGGTCGTGCGGCTCGGCGCTGGAAGGACACTTTACACTCGGCAAGTTTTACGAACTGACCCCCGAACAACTTGGCTTCGCCGAGACCTTTATCCGCTGCGAAGGCAAAATCACGCGCGTTGAGCATGAACTGGGCGTCTCTTACCCCACCGTTCGCGCCCGGCTCGACGAACTGATCCGCGCGCTGGGCTACGAGATTCAAAACGCCGAACCAGAAATGTCGGCGCAAGAGCGTGAAGCAATTTTGACCAGGCTCGCCGGCGGCGAGATCACCCCCGCACAAGCGGTCACGCTGCTCAAAGGCGAATAAGGCTTTTCCGGCGAAACGGACTGGAACACAACCGCACACTGCCTTCCCCCAGACGGCCCGGAAAAACCTGGTTTTGCTCGTTGCGAGTGGCCGGGGAAGCCAATCCGTGCAATGATTCGAGCAAACCCTGGCTTTTGGAGAGTTTGAGGAGCAGCCTGTCCTGAGCTTGTCGAAGGATAGCCCCTCAACGGAGTTCGGCAAGGGGCTGGCCCCTTGCCAGAAAAACCCGTTTGTGTAGGTTGCCGAACAAAACTGTAGGGTGGCTAGTTATTCTATGGCCTGTGCTAATCTGGGACAATGACTTCTCTGGAATTGCCTAAACAATGACTCGAATGACCAAACAAGAAACAGGAGGGATCAAATGAGTGAAGAAAGAGCGCGAATTTTACAAATGATCAGCGAGGGCAAAATCTCGGCCGAAGAAGGCGCAAAACTATTGAACGCGCTGCGCGGCTCGGCCGCAGCCGAGCCGTCCCCAACCAAAACAGGCCGCTGGTTTCGCATCCGCGTGATCGACCTGGAAACCGACCGCATCAAAGTCAACGTCAACCTGCCCTTGAGCCTGATCCGCCTGGCCACCAAGATGGGCGCCAGGTTCGCTCCCGATACCGATGATTTCGACTGGAGCGAACTGATGGCCGAGATCGAGCAAGGCACCGTGGGCAAATTGATCGAGGTGGAAGACGAGCGCGACCGCGAGCGCGTCGAAATTTATGTCGACTAGTGACCTACAAACATGGAGAACAATGATGGACAATGAACAACTTCAAGTCAAGGTCGAGGTGAAAAACCACGACGACGCAGCAGCGACAGGCACCTCCCCCACCGATCTCTGCGCGCGCATCGCGGCCCTGATCCAGGCCGAACTCGCCGAATCCCTCGCCGGGTTGGACCTCGAGCCGATGATCCACGCCGAGATCGACAAAGCGATGACCAAAATCGAACAAAAGATCGCCAGAGCCAGAGAACGCGCCCAACGCGCCCAGGAAAAAGCGCGCCGGGCCAAAGAAAAAGCGCAAAAAGCCAGGGAAAAGGCCAGATACGCAGCCGAACGCGCCGCACGACGGATGGAACACCGCAGGCACGTCAAGACCCAGGCCGGGCAAGAGGAAGCGGACGCACAGCCACAGCCGCCCGTATCAGACCAGGAACAACTGGCCATCCTGAAAATGCTCCAAGAGGGCAAAATCACGACTGACCAGGCCGACATTCTGCTCAAGGCGCTGTCAGGGCAGGATTAAATTGACAAGGGTGTGTTTCATTTGCTTTATGGCCACCCGTCTATGCTACGGACGCCCAAACCATTTGAAACACACCCAAATTAAACACAACGCCC
>CAYZYE010000077.1:0-4578 GCA_964481205.1 uncultured Anaerolineae bacterium
TACGACAGTGTCGGTTTTCGGTGTGTCAGTGTTGCGCCAGGACGGTGAACAGGAACACGCGATCCAGGAAGCCGCTGAAAAACCAGGGACGCTTTGGAAAGTCAATCCGCGAACGCCGAGATCACCTGATATTTGTGAATATTTACAATGCTACCGGATGTTTTATCTCTTTGCGCTCTCGGCGATCTCTGCGGTTGGCAGGTATGCTGGGGGTTTTTCAGCACGCTTTTGGCATAGGGAGAACCGTATGGGGAGACGAGATTGAAAACGTTTTGGATTCGCTATCGACTGGACGCGCTTGTGGCCGTGATTTTATTGTGCCTGCCGTTGGCTTTGTTTTGGGAGAGCACGCTGGGCGGCAAGACGCTGATCCCCGGCGACAATCTCTATCAATGGCCGCCCTGGGCCGCGTACAAGGACGAGCTGGGCGTCGATGTGCCGCACAACGCGCTGCTTTCTGACCTGGTGCTGGAAAATTACGCCTGGAAACGCTTTATCATCAATTCGCTCGCCCAGCCAGGAGAAGGGCTGACCAACCGCCTGCCGCTGTGGAACCCCTACCTCTGGGCCGGCGCGCCTTTTTGGGCTGATGGGCAGCACTCGGCATTGTACCCGTTCAGCGTCTTGTTCTATGTTTTGCCTCTGCCCGCTGCTTACGGCTGGTTCACGGTGAGCCAGTTCTGGCTGGCCGGCGTGTGCATGTATGCGCTGGCGCGCACCCTGGGCGCCAACCGCACCGGCGGGCTGGTCGCCGGAATCGTTTATCAATTATCTTTGACTTTTATCGTTAGCACTGTTTTTACAATGATCATCGCCACCATGCCCTGGTTGCCGCTGCTGTTGGCCTTGATCGAAAAGGTGATCCGCCACCAAATGCGAGGCGGCAGCGGTCAAACGTTGCTCTATGTCGTCGGCGGCGCGCTGGCGATGGGCGCGATGATGCTCGCCGGGCACCCCGAATACACCCTTTACAGTGGGATGGTTATGGGCGTGTACGCGCTGGCGCGATTGATCAAAGAGGTGGTCGCGCGGCGTCAGGTGTGGCGACGTTCGCTCAAGGCCGGGGGATGGCTGCTGCTGATGGCGCTCTTGGGGCTGTGCATCGGCGCGGCGCAATTTGTGCCCATGTACGAGTATGCCCGCACCAACTTTAGGCAGGGATCGGCCAGCTATAAAGAGGTGACGGGTTGGGCGTTCCCCAAGCGGCGCGTGATCGCCATGCTGATCCCCAACTTTTTTGGCAACCCCGCACACCACCGCTGGTTCGACCTCCTCGCGTGGCAGTGGCGGCCGGCGCGGCAAAACATCCATGGCGATCCGACCAGCCCGCCGCAGACGATCTATTGGGGGATGAAAAACGCCGTCGAAGGCGGGAGCTATGTGGGCATTCTGCCGCTCTTTTTGGCCTTGATCGCCGTGGTTGGAAATTTCAGAATCGGCCCAGGGAGGCAGGGGCAGATCGGCAATCGCGAGTCGCGTTTTTATGTCTGGTTTTTCGCCATTTTGGCTCTTTTTTCACTGACTCTGGTCTTTGGCCTGCCGACCTATCGTCTGATCTTTGCATTGCCCTTTCTCAACCAACTGCACTCGCCCTTTCGCTGGCTGTTTCCCTACACTTTGAGCGTCGCCGTGCTGGCCGGGTTCGGCGCCGCCTATCTCTCCGGCGCGGGGCGCAAGACCACCAGCCGCGAATCGCTGTTTACAGGGCCAAACACGCAGCGAATCATCGGCTGGCCGGCCTTTTGGGGCGGTGTGGCCGGGGTGGTGGGGCTGCTGCTGGCGCTGCCGCTGGCAAACCGGTTTTTCCCTCTGGCCGAGCGCGCGGTGTATGGCCTGGCCCTGGCCGAATATGCGTTCGAAAGCGGGCGCATGTTTTTCATGTATCAGTGGCCCAACCTGCTTGTCTTTGCGTTGATGCTCGCCGCCAGCGGGGCGATCTTGCGGATCACGCGCTGTCCCATCTATTTGCCGGAACGGTTGGGCGGTTACGCGGTGTGGAAACCGCTGGCCGTGGGCGTCATTGCCCTCGATCTGTTCCTGGCCGGATACGGCTTTAACCCCGCTGCCGACCCGCGCTGGCTGACTTTTACCCCGCCGGCGATCCAGTTCCTCAAGGACCGTCAAGCCGATGACCCCCATTTTCGCGTGACCAGTTATGTCGCTGCCGGTGAAAAGACGTTCAGCGTCAACGGGCCGTGGTTGTACGACATTCAGGATATACGTGGGTATGGTTCGATTATCAGCAAGCAATATATGGATTACATGTCGCTGATCTCGAACCAGTACGAGGCGTTGTACAACCGCGTCGCGCCGATCTCGACCGACGAGTGGTGGGCGCTCGACTCGCCGCTGCTCGACCTGCTCAACGTCAAATATGTGGCCGCCACGCAGACGATCAGTTCAACCAAATACGCGCTGGTTTATGAGGGCGAGATGCGCATTTATGAGAACAAGGGCGCGATGCCGCGCGCGTTCACCCTGCCCGCCGGGAGTGTGGTCTATACTCAGGATGTGTCGCAAGCGGTGCGGCAGTACGACCCGCGTTATTACGTCATTTTGGATGGCGTTCCGGGAGCAAGCGCCGATCCGGTGCGCGGCAAACCTCAAGCGGCGCGCATTTCCAGGTATACGCACAATGAGGTGTTCATCGACGTCGATCTCGATGCGCCGGGCTGGTTGATTTTGACCGACTCTTATTTTGCGGGCTGGAAGGCCTTTGCGCGTCCTTTTGGCGGCCAGGAATCGGACGAGGTTGAGTTAGAGATCGCCCGTCACAGCGGCAATTTTCGCGCCGTCTATCTCGATCGCGCCGGAGCCTACACTGTGCGTTTCAAATATACGCCGACCTCGGTCAAGGTGGGGTTTTTCCTCGCTTTTTTGGGCGGGATGATCCTGGCTCTGATGCTGGCGGTCTGGCTCTGGCGGCGCTTTGTCGGCGGGGGCGACACCGGCAGTAACGCCCGGCGCGTCGCCAAAAACTCGGTTGCGCCGATCGTGCTGCAACTGTTCAACAAGGCTATCGACACCGCTTTTGCCATGTTGATGCTGCGCATTCTCACCCCCAGTGGGGCGGGACAGTATTATTTTATCGTCAGTATCATTGTTTATACCGATATTTTCCTGAATTTCGGTCTCAATATCTGGTTGCAACGCGAGACGGCCAAAGCCAAGGCGCAGGGGGATCGCTATTTGGGCAATGTCTTGTTGCTGCGCCTGGGGTTGTGTTTGCTTGCTGCGCCGCTGCTGGCCTTGTTTGTCTTTTTGTGGGGGCTGACTGGCGATCCGCTTGGCGCGCGGCAGGTGTGGGCTTTGACTCTCTTTGCGCTGGGGCTGATTCCGGCCAACGCCGCCGCGGCGCTGACCGCCTTTTTTCAGGCCCACGAGCAGATGGAGATTCCGGCGGCGATCACGGTATTGAGTACGATCGTCAAGGCGGCGTTGGGCACGGCGACCTTGTTGCTCGGTTGGAGTGTGATCGGCCTGGGCGCGGTGTCGATCGTCACCAATCTGGTCACGGTGACGATTTTGGCCGTGCTGCTGGTGCGGACTTGGGCCTGGCCGCGTCTGTCGTTCGACGGCGCGCTTCAGCGGCGCATGCTGCACGAGTCGTGGCCGTTGATGATTAACAACTTGCTGTCGATGGGCTTTTTCAAGGCCGATGTGTTGTTGCTCAAGGCTATGCAGGGCGATCTGGTGTTGGGGTTGTATTCGAGCGTGGCTTACAAGTTGATCGACGCGATCAATATTATTCCTTCGTCGTTTACGTTTGCCCTGTTTCCGCTGATGAGCCGTTATGCCGACGGGGCGAACAAGCAAAGTGACGCTCTGTATCGCGCTTATACGTTGGCCGTGCGCCTGCTGCTGATCGGATCGCTGCCGCTGGCGCTGACGCTGACGATGCTGGCTTATCCCATCGCCAACCTCGTCGGCGGCTCTGGCTATATGCCCGACTCGGCCATTGCCTTGCAGTTGATGGTCTGGTCAATCCCGTTGGGTTTTATCAACAGCGTCACCCACTATGTGATCATTGCCCTCGGCCGCCAGCGCCAGTTGATGTGGACGTTTGTGGTGGGGTTGGGGTTCAATGTCATCGCCAACGCGCTGTTGATCCCGCTGTGGAGTTATCGTGCTTCTGCGCTGATCCATCTCGTTTCCGAGTTGGTGCTGCTGATTGCTTTTTACGCCCTCGTGCGCCGCGATCTGCCGCCGGCGCCCTGGTTGTCGCTGCTGTGGCGGCCGCTGCTGGCCGGTGCGGTCATGGGCGGCATCGGGTGGCTGTTGTACGGGGTACACATTGGGCTGGCGACGGTCGCTGCATTGGGTGGGTACGGCGGCGCGCTGTGGGCGCTGGGCGTTTTTCGCTCGCCCGATATGGTCTGGGTCAGGCAGCTGCTGCCCGGTCGAACGCGGCCGGCCCAGGTCTGAGCCGCCCCTTGCCGAGATGGGGTGATCTTGGCCGGCGAGGGCGGGATTATCCCAGTCTGCTCGGCCTGGATTGCCAAATCCAGGCCCTTTGCCTCAGGTTCGCCGGATTTGGCAATCCGGCGAGAGCAGACGGTCCGGCGAGAGCAGGTGGGC
>CAYZYE010000077.1:4678-17081 GCA_964481205.1 uncultured Anaerolineae bacterium
TTCGCCGGATTTGGCAATCCGGCGAGAGCAGACGGTCCGGCGAGAGCAGGTGGGCTAGTTGTCTTTTTGCAGCTTGCTTATGGCATTGTCTCCCCAAGCCAGTTTAACATTAACGAGGTTAATTCTGGATGGGAAGCCATCATCCTGGTGCCATGTTCTGCCCCGGCGCCAAGTTGCAGTTTGTGCTTGCCCCGAACTTGTTGCCCCAGTTTTTGGACGGTAGCGGCTGAATAGCTGTCTTGTTCGGTGGCGATGAGCAACAAGGGCCGCGAGCCGTAATTGATCGCGGCCTCGTCGATGCCGATTTCCCACAACGACATCCTCGGCGACAGTAAAACCACAGATTTTATCTCTGGGTGTCGCGCGCCGGCCCGTAAGGCCAGATTGGCGCCAAGGCTTGCTCCAACAATGGCGATTCGCTCTTTATCTACGTCTGGACAGGTTTGCAGCCAGGCCAAAGCCGCGTCCACATCGTAATCCATTGCCCCGTCGAATGTCTTTTCACCGCCGCTGTGGCCGTGCCCTCGTAGATCCACGGTAAAAACAGCATAGTTTTTCTTTTGGGCGGCCTGACTAAAATCATCCCACGAGTGACTGTCCTGATAAGCCTCATGCAACAACAACAGCGTACCGGGGCTGGATTCCAAATTTTTGGGTGGATAATAGATGGCCTGGAGCGAAACCCGATCAATGGTTAACAGGTCTACCGGTCGAGGCGCTGCTTTGTTGATCAAATAGAACGCGAACCCGCACAAAGATATACTTGTGACAACAAAGAATAGTGCAACGAGTACATGCTTTTTCATCAAGACATCACCGAATTCACTGAAAAACTCGTCTATGCCCCGTCGATTGCAGAGAGCGCCAAAAAGTCGACGCCCCCAAAAGCGACCCACAATTTGTCGTCTGGCGCGGAAAATTGGCCAAGACGGTTCTTGGCTCTGTTTATGGCGGCCGCAAAATCCCGGACTAGACGTGGTTTTTTGTCACCAGCGGCAAATAGATGTCATATCCCGTCGCTGGTCCATACCAATAGCCGGCGCCAATCCCATAGTTGTCGCTGGCGGTCCGGCCAATGATCCCCTGCCCAACGGTAGCATTGATGGCATAGTTGGTCGATTTGGTCAGCCCTCCTCCACCGTACCGGGCGTCCCAGGACACGCCATAGTTGGCCGAAAACGTCCCGGCCAGGACGGCGTTGACCAGGACGAGACCGCAGAGGAGTGTGACCGCGACCAGCACCACTGTTCGTATCTTGTGCATCTCGTTTCTCCTTTAGCCTCAGGGATCTTCCGGCTCTGGCACCGCGGATGAGGCGACGGGAATGTTTACCGCCATTGGTTTGCCACTCTCGGTGAACGGTTCCATCCGCACCTGTTCGTAGCCCTTTCTGACGGCCACAATGCGATAGTCAAAGGTCACGTTGGCGGTTCCACCACTCAACTCGCGTACCTCAAAGGAAGAAGTGGTCTTGTTGGTCACATAGAGGCCGTTGCAGTTGCCCAGTGGTGTGAGGAAAACATAGTAGGTCTTGTCGGTGTTGATGGTTGAGCGGAACATCGGCTCGATGACCACCGTGGCCTGACCATTCGTCAACTTGCTTTGTCCAAAGTCCTCGAACCACACACCGGGGCTTTCCATAGAGTACATTTTTCTCGCGCCATAGTTTTCAGTGGACACGATGGCGGTTTTGTCTCCACTCGCGGCAATGTCGCCATACACATAGATGCCGACGTCGCTGCTGCCCCCGCCGCTTTCAAAGTAGGCGGCATAGTAACCGTTGCCGCCTTTGGCGTACAGCCCCCGGTAGTTGCTCGACGTAAAGTATCCTCCATAGCTATTGTTCGCATCTCCAGCGCTGTGCCCTCTCACGCCGGGAGCGTCGCGGTGGGCGTATCCGTACACGCCGGCATCGTTGGTTCTTCCGTTCGCATCGGTGCTGCCGTATATGCCTTTGCCACGCTTGCTGCGACCCTCCACGGCCTCGCCGCCGCTCTCCGAGTACACTTTGAGGCCGTCAAGGTCATAAGTAGACGAATAGTTGTTGTGGATTTCTAGCACTGGATCATACGAGGTGTTCGTGCTAATGACCGCCCCTGGTCTGATGCTCATCGCATAAGGTACCGTCCGCAAACATTGGCGCGGCGTCATCTCGCTGGCCTCGCCGTCTACCCACAGACCCAGGTAGAGCGCCCGGCCGTCGAACAGATCGGGATTATTGAAATCGATCTCGTTGTTAAACAGGCCATTCTCGTCTGTTTCAATGGTGATCGTAGTCGAATCCAGAGCTGTTCCCCCAGACAAGGCGCTATAGATCCGGGCGGTCACGGCTATGCTGGTGTTGGCCAGAGGATTGCCGCTGCCATCGGTCAGCCGGCCCTGGTACCAAAATCCGTCGTCCAGAGTGCTCTGAGAAGCTATGCCGCCCCCGATCACTGTTTCTTTTTCACCGCCTGTCCCTCCCGGCGGTTCTTGTCCCTGCACCAGCGCGACCCCCAGCCCGGTCAGCAGGATCAGGCCGAGCAACATAGTGAGCGTCGCATGTGTGAACTTGATCTCGAAACGAATCACTTTGGTCTCCATCACATTTTTCTCCTTTACTTTCTGGTTCGCATCTGCCTGCGCAGAGATGAACTCTGCGCTATGATACTGTGCCGGATAAATCTGGCTTGAAGCCCCGTTTATGGGTTGCGACCGAGTATTGGACTCGAAAAATCTGGCAAGCTATTCACAAAGTGGTTTTTCCAGCTATGACATAACACTTTGGCCACAGAGAACAGCGGGGGGTAAAAGAAAAACCGCCTGGGACGCTGCGGGTATCCAGAGGCATACAATGACCTCGGCGTTTTTGGCGGTTTGATTCCATGCCTCGTCTTGCTCCGACGGTCTCGACCGGGATGGGGCGTGGACCGTATCGGGCGTCTGTCATGGTTGTTCAATTCTCTATACAGTAGAACATAGATTGTCGTACTGTAAGCGCGACTTGTGTACCTGCTTTCTATAAACGCCCACAAGGGGCTATGCTACTCGATCGTCAACGAGTCAAGAACGCTTGAACAGCGAAGAAAGCAGATCGCGCGCTTTGTTCTTGCCCTGGGACGGCGATTCTGGCTCTTCCGCTTCCTCTGGCGCATCAAGGTCCGCCAACTCGTCGGCGACCGACAGCGACTCGTCCTCCGCTTCGGGGTCCAAAGCCTCGATATCCAACTCTTCCCATTCCGGTTCGAGCGGTGCGACGTACTCGGCGTCGACGGCGGCTTTTTGCTCTGGCGGCTCGTGCGCCGGTGAGGCAATTGCTTGCGCCGACTCGGCGATGACAAGCTCTGGCGTCTCGGCCGCCTGGGCCGGCGGAGCGACCGGGGGCGTTGTTTCTTGTTCCAAATCAAGCAGCGTCACCCGGCCGACGCGGTTTGCGCCCGGAATCGGGGCCTGACTTTGGCCGCAATAAGGGCACAGACTCCACCTGGGGTGAATCAGCCGCTCACAATGCACGCACGGTTGTCGCAGCCGGGTATGGCAAACCGGGCACAAGCGGTAATCGTTCTCGATTGGCTGTTTGCACGCCGGGCAAATCATGCGCTCTTCGATGTCTTGCAACAGCGCCTCTTCTTCCAGCGAACGCTCGTACTTTTCTGCCAGTGTCTCCCGGGGACGCAGCATCAGGTACAAGATCACGCCAAACGGCCCCAGCACCGCGACCATCGCTGCGGCCAACAGCTGCGCAAATGCGTCGCGGGTGCGCGCGCGCATATCGCGGAACGTCCAAATTACCAGACTGATCCACAGCGCCACCGTAAACGCGCTGAAAAAGGCCACCAGACCCAAAATAACTAAACTCAGATTGTTCCAATCCATAAGCGTTGACAAAAGGCTTGCCCGGTTCGACCGGCAAGCCGCCTCCTTTCGATACAATATGGTCAAATTATACCACAGAATAAAAGAAACAATCAAATGTGATCGCCCCGCATAAATCCAGCCCGGATTGCGTCTGGCAAGAGGGCAAGGTATAATATGCCGCATTGATGAACCAAGTCATTGATCGCATCTGGAGTGTGTATGGACACCATTCGAGTCTTTATCGCCATCGAGCTGGCGCACGACATTTTGTCAAAGATCGGTCGTTTACAAACAAGAATGAAACAGGACATCCCTAAAGGGCTGGTACGTTGGGTGCGACCGGAGGGCATTCACCTGACGCTCAAGTTTTTAGGCGACGCGCCCGCGTCCCGGGTCGCGGACATTGCCGGGGCGATGCGCAGTGCGTGCGTGTCCGTTCCCGCTTTTGGCGTCGAGATCGGCGGTTTGGGTTGTTTTCCCAACACCGGCCGGCCGCGCGTCATCTGGGTTGGCGTCGATGAACCGCGCGCCATCTTGACGCGGTTGCACGAACGGATCGATCGACACATGGCCGGGCTGGGGTTCCCGCCGGAAAAGCGCCCATTCAACCCGCACCTGACGCTGGGGCGGGTCAAGGGGCGAAACCGGGAACAGGCGCAGGCGTTGGGCGAATACGTCGCGCGGGGCAAGGCCCGCGTCGGCCACATCGAGATCGCATCGGTTGGCCTGATCCGCAGTGAACTGCTGCCCGGCGGCGCCGTATACACCCGGCTCGCACAGGCCCCGCTCGGCGTCGAGGCCGCGCCATGAGCGACGTGATCCTCATCTACCCGCGCACATTGTGGGACATTAAAAACGTGACCACGCGCCTGCCGTTGGCGGCCTTGTACATTGGCGCCGTGTTGCAAGCAAATGGCTTTACGGTCCAGGTCATCGATCAGCGCGTCGACGACGATTGGCAAAACACGCTGCGCGCCGCGTTGCAAAAGCGCCCGCTGTGGGTTGGCGTCAGCTCGATGACCGGCAAACAAATTCGCTGGGGGCTGGATGCGTCGCAGATTGTGCGCGCCGCCGATCCGGACATCCCCATCGTGTGGGGCGGCGTTCACCCCACCATTTTGCCAGAGCAGACTTTGGCCCACCCGCTGGTCGACCTCGTGGCCGTCGGCGAAGGCGAGATCACGGCGCTCGAATTGACCCAAACGCTGCGCGACCGCGGCGCCAACGCCGACTTGGGCCACATTGACGGGCTGGTGTGGCTCAAAGACGGTGCGCCGGTGCATAACGCGCCGCGCGCTTTTACGCCGATGGACGACTGGCCGTTGTTGGACTATGGGCTGGTCGATGTTGAGCATTACGTTCTCGCCGAAGTGCCCGGCGAGCGTTCGCTGCAAATCACCACCAGCCGTGGCTGCCCGATGCGCTGCGGGTACTGTTACCTCACCGTCGTTCCCGACGGCCGCAGGTATCGCGCCGAAAGCGCCGCGCGCACCGTGGCGCGCATTGAGCGGATGATGCGTCTCTTTGACTTGAACGCGATCCACATCATTGACGACGAATTTTTCACCCGGCGCAAACGCGCGCGCCGCGTATGCGAACTGATCATCGAACGCGGCATCGAGGTCACGCTGCGCACCAACTGCCGTATCGACTATATCGATCGCATGTCGATTGACGACCTGGCGCTTTTTCGCCGCGCCGGATTCAAGCACCTCTATCTTGGTGCCGAGTCGGGCAACGACCGCGTGCTCGATTTCATCACCAAGGGCATCACCCGCGCGCAGATCATCCGCGCCAACAAGAAATTGCAGCAGGCGGGCATTGCCCCCAAGTTCAGCTTTATGGGTGGTTTTCCAAGTGAAACGATCTCCGAGGTCCGGGACACGATCAAGTTGATGGTGCAGCTAGTCGATGAGAACCCCCACGCCTACACTACGCCGGTGCAGTTGTACAGCCCGTACCCCGGCACCGCGCTCTTTGACTACTGCCGGCAAAGCGAAATGGCGATGCCGCAAACGCTGGAGGCGTGGACCGAGTCGGGCTGGGAGCATATCGACTATAGCTGGCTCACGCCTCAAGAAGAGCGCTTTATGCGCAAAGCGGCCTATTTTACCTTTTTCCTCGACGGCAAAACGGTCGCCGATTCGATGAGATCGCCATGGATGCGCCTGGCGGCGCGGTGGTATGGCTGGGTCGTCAGGCAGCGCGTCAAATCTGGTTTTTATGCGCTGATGCCCGAAGTGGCCTTGATCAAGTGGGCGCTGGCAAACGCCAAGTGAGATGATGGTGAATACGGGATGATGAATTTTCATCGTGTGTGTCTGGTGCTTTGTTGCGGGTTGCTGCCAGCGCTGTGTTTTTCCGGCTGCGCCAAAAAAGACGATGCGCTGGCGCGCGTTCACGCGGCAGGCGCGCTGCGCGTGGGCGTCGACCCCAGCTGGCCGCCGTTTGAATTTGTCCAATCCGACGGCCAGATCGCCGGGTTGGATGTCGATCTGGCGCGCGCGCTGGGCCAAAAACTGGGCGTCGAGGTGCAATTTGTCGTTTCGGGGTGGGAGGGATTGTACGGCGCGCTGGCCACGGGGCAATTTGACGCCATCATTTCGGCGCTGCCGTATGACCCGTGGCGCACGCAAGAGGTCGCCTATTCGAGTGCGTATTTTAACGCCGGCCCGGTCATCGTGGCGCACGCCGGGCAAACCGGACTGCGGCACGTCAAAGACCTGAACGGGTACACGGTCCACGTCGAATTTGGCGCCGAGAGCGATGTGCAGGCGCGCCGCCTGCGCAAAAAATACCCACAGATGGTCATTGCCCCGCACGACACCGCGCAGGCCGCGTTGGAAGCGTTGTGTAAAGAGCCAACCCAGGCCGCCATTGTCGATGCCGTCTCGGCGCGGCTTTACATTCGCGCGCACCGGCGCCTCGAAATCGTCGGCGAGCCATTGTACGACGAATCATACGTGATCGCCGTCCCGGCCGCGGCGCGGTCGCTACAAACGGCCATCGACGAGGCGCTGATTGAGATGCGCGAAAACGGCGAATTGGACGCCATTTTGGAGCGCTGGTTGTGAGCTGAACTCGCCACGCGAAGCAAAAGCGACCTGACCGCCTGGAATTACACTAAAAACTGCTTGATATATCGTTGTGTTAAAAGCAGCATCTTTTCTCTCAGTGGTGGACGGCTCCACTTGGGGCCGTGCGGCTCGATGATCAAATAGCCGTCATAGCTGTGCTCGTACAAAAAGGCAAAAACCTTGCCCCACTCGATGCTGCCCATTCCTGCTGCGGGCTGCGAGACGAGTTGGCCGTCCATATAGAGATGTTCTTTGATATGCATGTGCGCCACTTTGTCGCCGTGGTCGCGCAGCCAGGCCAGGTAATCGTCGCCGTGATGTTGGACGTTGGCCGGATCGAGCTTGATCCCGACATCGGGGATGTGCGCCCACACCTTTTCATAAGCCTCGATGCTTTCGAAAAAACTCTGTCCGTGTACGGCGTACAAGGCAACGCGCAGCCCGGCGGCCTGGGCTTTTTGCAGAAAAGGTGGCAAGACCTCGACAAACGCGGCCACATTGTCGTCCAACGGGGCGTCGATCTTGCCGCCGCCGGTGATCAAGACCTCTGCGCCCAAAATCTCGGCGTACTGGATCGCTCTATCCAGTCGATCCAGGCTGGCCTGGCGTTCCTGGGCGTCGAGCGAGATGTGGTTGGAACCCCACAGGCCAAATGAAGCGGTTTTGATCCCGTACCGGTCCAGAATGCGGCGAATTTCGGTGACATAGGCGACGTTTAATTCGGTGTCGAAATCGCTCCACGACGTGTTGTGCCAAAAGTTGAATTCCAGCCCGTCGAAATTGTGCCGGGCGGCAAAACGGGCGTCTTGCTCGATGCCCGGCAAGTCATTGTTGGCAATGAATCCGAGTTTCATTTTTTTCTCCCATTTCAGCGGCAACCCCAGGTTGCACAAAACCTGGGGTTTTGAGCAGACTATTTTGGTTCGACCCACGTTTGGGTTTTCGAGGCCTCGTACATGGCTTCCATCACCGCGCTGCGCACGGCGGCCTCGTGCGCCGAAACCAGGGGCGCGTCCTGGCCCAGCAGTGCGTCGAGGTACAACTCGAATGCGTGCGGCAGGTCGGCGGGCAGGTCGATCCACGGTTTTTTGCCATCCGCGCCTTTGACATGGCTGCTTTTGTAATAAAATTGTCCGTCGCTAATGTGGGCATGCCCCTCGGTGCCGCTGACCAGCAAGGGCACAGGGTTCATCACATCGACCCAGCCGCCGGCCAGCACGCCAATTGCGCCGCTGGCGAATTTGAGCAGTCCCTCGCCGTACTCGTCACAGTCGTCGTAACGCCCGGTGGCAACGTCAATGTCGGCGGTGACGCGGAGCGGGTTGCCGAGCATCCACAACATGATGTCGAGCCGGTGCGTGCCCAGGTCGCCGAACGCGCCGCAGCCGGCGATCTCGGGATCGGCCATCCAGCGATAATCGGCGTCAAACCAGCCGCCCAACGAGCCGGAATGGCAGTTGCTCATACGCATGCGCGTCACCTTGCCCAGATGTCCTTTGGCGATCTCGTCGCGCAAAAAGCGGTGTACGCCCTGACTGCGCATAAAATAGCCGGTTTGGAAAATGAGACCCGCTGCGTCGATTGCTTCGGCCATCCGGTAGGCGTCATCGGCGCCCATGCCCAGCGGTTTTTCGACAAACATGTGCTTGTTCGCCGCCACTGCCGCCAGCACCAACGCCTGGTGGCGGTTGGTTTCGGAGCAAATGATCACCCCGGCGATCTCGGGGTCGTCCCAGATCGTCTGTACATCATCGACCGTCCCGGTGTTCAACTCGTCGGCCCATTTACGGGCGCGCTTGGGCTGTTCGTCCCAGACATATTTGACTCGCACGTCTTGACGCGCGTTGAGCCGCTTGACAAAACCGGGGGTATGGACGTGCGCCGCGCCAACCAATGCCACTGTAATCATCAAAGCCTCCTCATCGAGTGCGCGCCGGATGTTCGACGCCCGGCGCGCGGTAAATTCAGTCCAATTTGATTTCGCCGCCGGCGGCCTGGCTGCGGTACACGCCGTCGAGAATGGTCATCACTTGCAGCGATTGCTCGGCGGGCACCGGTGACGGCGCGCCATCGACCACGGCCTGCGCAAATTCGACACATTCCTGAGCGTGCGGTTCCAGCGCGTCGCGGACGAGCTTTAGCGTGCGGTTGTAAAGCTGTTGGGTTTTGTAATTCGAGCTATATATTTCGCATTTGGGCCAGTGGCAGCCGCCCTTGGTGCCATAGAGCCACATTTGCATATCCTCGCCCATCGTATCGTGGTGCAGCAGCCAACTCACTTCTAGCACCAACGTTGCGCCGTTGTCAAAGCGCACAAAGGCCGAGGCAAAGTCTTCCACGTCGAACTCGGGCGGGATAGGGCCGCCCCAAATGCTGAACGCCCCCTCCTGGTGGGCCAACTCGGCGCGGGCCACGCCGGTCACGGCGACAGGTTTGGGGTTGCCCATCAGCCACAGGGTCAGGTCGAGGATGTGTACGCCAATATCGATGCACGGGCCGCCGCTGGAATGCTTTTTCATGATAAAGCCGGGGCGTGTCGGCGCGGCAGCGCGGCGCAGCATCCAACTGCGGGCGTGATAAATGTCGCCCAGCGCGCCGGCGTCGATCTCGGCCTTGATCGCTTTGGCCGAGCCGCGAAAGCGAAAATGCTGCGCCGTCATCAACAATTTGCCGGAGGCGTCGCGCGCAGCGATCATTTCATTGATCTCTTGGGGCGTCGCCGCCAGCGGCTTTTCGCAGATCACGTGCTTGCCGGCGTTCAACGCGGCGATGCTCAATGGGGCGTGATAGTTGTTCGGCGTGCAAACATCAATGATGTCAATGTCGGGATCGTTGATCAACTCGGCGGAATCGGTGGACAATTTGCTCACGCCGTATTTTTCACCCCACGCTTGCAGCGGAGCCTGGGCAATGTCGGACCCGGCAACGACCTCGGCAAGCGGAGAGGCTTCCCAACCGGGCATATGCGAGCGGGCAATACCGCCCACGCCAATTACAGCAACCTTGAGTGTCATAATCTTGTTCTCCTTTGTTGTAAATATAACGAGTGTATACCAAAAGATGTGCCGATCGGCACGACGATTGTACTACCAGAATGAAAGCAGGGCAAATGAAACGATACATCATTGATCACCTGATCGTCATCGACCAGATCATCGCCGCCTGGGAGCCACAGCTGGCCCAAGCTGTGTACGCCTTGATGGTTCGAGACGCCACCGGGCACGACATTTACCACGCTTTGCGCGTCAAGCGACTGGGGCTGCGCATCGCTGCCGCCGAAAGTTTGGACCGGGAGGTGCTGACGGCGGCGGCATACCTGCACGATGTGGGGCGCGGCCCCGAACGGCAAGGGCAGGGCGATCATGTCGCCATTGGCGTGCGCCAGGCGCGGCAGATTTTGCCCCAGGTCGCTTTTCCCGCTCTCAAGATCGACGCCGTGGCGGCCTGCATCGAGCACCACGAGGAATATGCGTGGAGCAAAAACAAAGCCGCAACGCCGCCAAACGTCGCCGGCGAAATCCTGGGCTTTCAGGACGCCGACCGTCTGGACGCGATGGGCGCGGTCGGGCTGGCCCGCATGTTTATGTTTGGCGGCGCTTACCGGCAGCCGTTGTGGCGACCGCAGATCGAGGCCGGGCATTGGGAGCATGGCGATCTGGGCAGCAGCACGTACAATCACCTGCACGAAAAGTTGCTCAAACTCAAAGACACAATGAACACCGCGACCGGCAAACGGCTGGCCGGGGAGCGACATCGCTTTATGGAACAGTTTGCGGCACAATTTGAACGCGAATGGTTTGGCGGTGTTTCAACCGAGTTGCGGGGTGATTAGCATAGCCCCTTGGAGCGTGCTGAACAAGTTCCCAATCGCAGAGAGCGCCGAGATCGCAAAGAGATAAAGCATCGAGTAGCACCGTAAATACAAGCCAGTCTCGGCGTTCGCGGATTGGCTTTGTCCAAAGCGTCCTTGGGTTGATCTTGGTTTTCAGCGGCCTCTTTGTGGGCGCTTGTTGGCGGGCAAAACTTTTCCTCGTGAACTTTTGTCACATACACCGGCGCCGTTTGGCGCTATAATGAAAACAAACAACAAATGTAATCACGAGGAGTGACAAATGAGCGAGTTTATCAACAACCACACCCGGCGGCAAGAGCTGCTGAAACAATTGATCAAACAACTTGGCCATGGCGCGACCGTCGACGAGGTCAAAGCCCAGTTCGCCCAACTGCTCACCGACGTTGGCGCGAGCGAAGTGGCCGAGATGGAGCAGGCCTTGATTCAAGAGGGCGTTCCCGAAAGCGAGATCAAGCGGCTGTGCGACGTGCATGCCGCCGTCTTTCGGGAATCGCTGGAAGCACAGGCGCGCCCCGAGAGCCAGCCCGGCCACCCGGTGCATACCTTTCGCGCCGAGAACGAGGCCGTCGAGCGCCGGCTCGAGGCGCTGCAAACCGCTTTCGACGCCTTGTTGGCCGCGCCCGGCCCAGACGCGCTGCGTCAGGCGCAAGAGGCGCTGCGCACGCTGCGCGAGTTCGAACGACACTATTTACGCAAAGAGAACATTCTCTTTCCCTACCTGGAACAGCATGGCCTTTCCGGGCCATCGGCGGTGATGTGGGCCATTCACGATGACATCCGCGCCGGCTGGAAAAAGCTGGACGAACTGCTCAATGTCCGGCCGGAATCGCCGGCGGCTCTGGCCCAACAGATTCGCGCCGTGCTGCCCCCATTGCTTGAGGCCATCCGGCAAATGATCTACAAGGAGGAACATATTCTCTTTACTGCCGCGTTGGAAAAATTGAGCGAGGAGGAATGGGCGGCCATCCGTGGGCAGGAAACCGGCATTGGATACGTCTATGTCGAGCCGGGACAGCAGTGGCCGCCGGCCGCGTTGGCCGCCAGAGCCGCTCAAGCGACTAAACCACCACCGGCGTCGTATGACCATCCTTCCGGCGGGCAGCCGGTCGATCGACCGGCATTGATCCCGCTGGATGTGGGCGCGCTGAGCGCACAGCAAATCAATCTGCTGCTCACCCACCTGCCGGTCGATGTGACCTTGATCGATGAGAACGATGCGGTGCGTTTCTTTTCGCAAACCCGCGAACGCATCTTTCCGCGTTCGCCGGCGATCATTGGGCGCAAGGTGCAACAGTGCCATCCCCCGGACAGCGTACACCGCGTGCAAAAGATACTGGATGATTTTCGCAGCGGCGTCCGCGACGAGGCCGCGTTCTGGATTCAGATGAACGGCCAGTTCATCCACATCCGCTATTTTGCCCTGCACGACCGCGACGGCGCCTACCGGGGAACGCTCGAAGTCAGCCAGGATGTCGCCGCCATCCGCGCGCTAGAGGGTGAAAAGCGCCTGTTGGACGATTGATCGCGTCAGGCAATTCCAGAAAAATAATTGTCCCCGATTAGCATAGGCCATAGAGTAATGTCAGCATAAAACAAGTAAAGCTATGGAATTGCCCAGGCTTTCTCAGTCCGTTTC
>CAYZYE010000078.1:0-16551 GCA_964481205.1 uncultured Anaerolineae bacterium
CAATATACAAACTTGAAGGAGGTCCAAGTGACGATCATTCTGGCCCATGATCTCGGAACAACAGGAAACAAAGCGACATTCTTTGATACAAAGACAGGGACAATGATCGCGTCAGCATTTGTGCCATACGACACAGCCTACCCGCACCCCAATTGGGCCGAACAAAACCCCGACGACTGGCAACGCGCCGTCGAGGACGGCACGCGCCGCCTGTTTGAACGGTCAGGCGTACAACCGCGCCAAATCGCCGCCGTCAGCTTTAGCGGCCATATGCAGGGCGCACTGCTCATCGACGCCGGGGGACGCCCGTTGCGTTCATCGATCATCTGGGCCGATCAACGCGCCACCGCCCAGGCCGGGCGCATCGCCGAGATCTGCGGCAGAACACAAATCTATGAACGAACCGGCTGCCAGGTCAACCCCGCATACACCGCCGCCAAACTGATGTGGATCAAGGACAACCAGCCCGACCTTTATCGACGGGCGCACAAAGTGTTGCACGCCAAAGATTACGCCGCATTGATCTTGAGCGGCGTCCCGGCCACCGACTATTCTGACGCTTCTGGCACACAACTTTTCGACCTGGCGCGCCGCTGCTGGGCCGATGACTTGATCGAGGCACTCGATTTACGCCCCGATCTTTTTCCCCCGGCCCATCCCTCGACCACCGTGATCGGCCAGGTGACGAACAACGCCGCCGCCGCGACGGGTCTGCTGGCCGGCACACCGGTGGTCATCGGCGGTGGCGACGGCGCGTGCGCAACCGTGGGCGCCGGCGCCGTCGACCCAGGCGATGCTTATACGTGCCTGGGTTCCTCGGCGTGGATTGCCGTGACCACGCCCCGCCCGCTGATCGACGCGCAGCAGCGCACTTTTACCTTTGCGCACCTCGACCCCAGGCTGTATTTTGCCGTCGGCACCACCCAGTCGGCGGGCAGCAGCTATGGCTGGATCGAACGCCTGCTGAGGGACGAGACGCAGCAAACGCCGATCTATCAGGATTTGGACCGTCAGGCCGCCGCCACGCCGGCCGGCGCAGACGGCCTGCTCTTTTTGCCCCACCTGCTCGGCGAGCGCAGCCCTTACTGGAACCCACTGGCGCGCGGGGCGTTCGTCGGCCTGTCGATGCCCCACCAACGCGGCGCGCTCGCCCGCGCCGTGCTCGAGGGCGTGGCCTACAACATGCGCCTCATCCTCGACGCCCTGCGCGAACAAGGCGTCGAGATCGCCGCCATGCGGCTGATCGGCGGCGGGGCCAAGAGCGCGCTGTGGCGGCAAATCCTGGCCGACGTATACGACCTGCCGGTGCTATCGCCCGAACTCGCCATCGAAGCTACGTCCCTGGGCGCGGCGCTGGCCGGCGGCGTCGGCGTGGGCCTTTACGACGGCTTTCAGGCCGCCAGACAACTGATCCCCGCTCGCCCCGCTGCGCAGCCGATCCCCGCCCATCGAGAACGTTACCAAACCATGTACCGCCTGTATCAAGAAACATACGCCGCTCTGAAACCGATCTTTGCCCAACTGGCGACGCTATAGAGACAAAACCAGAATCACATTGAAATAGACAGAGCACGCGCAATCATGATATAATACTCGTGGGGGAAACAGATCGCCAGTCAGGGCTGTTCAATTCTACAATCCAGCGGTTGAAACCGCGCTTGGCGAGCCGTTTGCTGGTCGTCCCCCTACGGCGACGAGTCCACGCCAGTGATGGCGTCCACGCAGGTAGGACGCCCGGCTTTAGCCCGCCAGCAGTGACTTTAGTCACAAATTAGAATTGAACAGCCCTGGATCGCCAGTCATCTGCCCAGAAAGAGAGTAAAGCATGTTACGTGGACAAAAAAACACGCCCGGTACGGACGACCCTGGTTTATGCCAACGCCAACTGGCAATGATAATGGACATCGACCGCGCGCGAGACGAAATCGCCGATAGCCCCAGGCGGCTGCTAGACACCATCACCCGCATCGTCACTCAGGCGCTTTCAGCCGACGCTGGGCTACTGGTGTTGACCGAAAACACCGAGAAACCGGCCATCATTGTCGATCCGGCGCTAATTATTCACACCTTAGACGCCGGCGCTTTGCGTAAAACAATCAAAAGCGCCTCTCTATTATATACAACCTCCAGGTTCGATCCGGACAACACACTCAAACAAGCCGGCATCCGCCACCTGCTGGCCGGCCCACTCGACATTCGCGAGCAGCGGCTGGGCACGCTGATCTTTTTCTCACAACAGCATTTTGCCGATTCTGACCTGGCATTGCTGGACACTGCCGTCAGTCAGGCCGATTCGGCCATCGCCCAGGTGCGAACCTGGCAAGAGCTGCAAGAACGCAACCGCCAACTGGACGTCATCTATCGCATCGATCGCATCCGCGATCAGATCACCGACATCAAGCAGCTGCTGATCCAGGTGGCAAGCATCCTCGTGGATACGCTGGGCATCCCCCTGTGCATGATCGGCCTCGTAGACGAGGAAAGCGACTACATCCTCCTCAAAGCCATCGACGACCGCGCCAACATAATGTCCCGGTTGGGACAACGTGAAATACAAGACCTGTTGGCCCGGGGACTCGCCCTGGACATCCCCGATTGGCTGCCAACGCCGCGCGGAGTCGATCATCACCTCTTTGCCGTGCCGCTGACTATCGCCGAGGCCAGGTTGGGCGTCTTTGTCCTGGCATCGACCGAGCGGCAATTTTCGCGCGGCGACCTCGACCTGCTTCAGGCCGTCGTCAGCCAAACCGACTCGGCGATCGTCTACCTGAACACCCTGGAGGATATGCAAGAACGAACCAAACAACTCGAAGCGATCTATCGCATCGATCGCATCCGCGACGAAACCAGCGACGTTCAAGAAATCCTCGCTGCCGTTTCCAACATTATTACCACATCGCTGGGCGTCGATCTGTGCCTGATGAGCCTGATCAGCGAAGAAAGCGGCGAAAGCGAACTCAAAACCGTCCAGGACCGACACCAGGTCTTTGGCAAACTAGAGCGCGCCGCCATCGAGCGCGCCATCGACTGGTCGACGCGCCAGTCACGCGCCGCGTCACTCACCGCCAACTCGCCTTTTGCCAAATGGGAGCTGGAATACTTGATGGGCGCGCCGCTGCTGGTCGGCGACCAACTGTTGGGGTCGCTGGTGCTGGCCCGCTCTCACCCTGCCTTTTGCAAACAAGAACGAGCCTTGCTGCAAGCCATCGTCAGCCAAACCGACTCGGCGATCGTCCACGCGCGGTTGGCGCGCCGCCTGGAACAACGCACCAAAGAGTTGGAAACACTGTACCACGTCGATCAGATTCGAGACCAGGAACACGATTTTGGCGCGATGTTGAGCGCCGTTTTGAGCGAACTGTGCGCCGTCATCGAAGCGGAAATGGGCTTTGTGATGCTCTTTGATCAAGAAGGCCGCCAACTCGAACTCAAAGCCTCGACCGCCGACGACATTTTGGCTACATCCGGTCACTATGAAATGATCGAAAACGCGGCCAACATTGCCCTGCGCACCGGACGGCTGTACGCGGTCGAACATTTGGACGATTGGCTGAACTCGCTAATGTGCGTGCCGCTGATCCTGGGCGAAAAGATCATCGGCGTCTTTGGCGCGGTCAACCGTCGCGGCCCGGCCGGCTTTACGGTCGAAGACAAGCGGCTGTTGATGGCGATCACCAGCCAGGTCGACACGGCCATCTTTGAGAGCCTGGAACGGCGGCACATTCGCGAAGCATTCCAACGTTATGTTGGCCCCAACGTCGTCGAGCAAATGCTGACCATGCCCGAAAAAGATTTTCTAAAAGGCGAACGCGCGCTGCTCACCGTCCTCTTTTCCGACATTCGGGGGTTCACCAGTTGGAGCGAGCGAATCGACGCCGACTCGTTGGTCACGGTGCTCAACGAACACCTGGGCGCAATGACCGAAATCGTGATCGCCCACAATGGCACGCTGGACAAATTTGTCGGGGACGAAGTGGTGGCCATCTTTGGCGCGCCGCTGCCGATGGAGGACAATGCGTTTGCGGCGGTACAAACCGCGCTCGAGATGCAATCGGCGCAGCAAGCATTGACGGCGCGATGGAAAAAACGGGGCTATGCCCTGCCGCCGATCGGCATCGGCATCAACACCGGCGAGATGATTGTGGGCAACATTGGCTGTGAAAAGCAAATGGACTATACCGTCATCGGCGACGCCGTCAACCTGGCCTCGCGTTTGTGCAACGCGGCCGTCGGCGGGCAAACCTTGATTTCGGCGGTCACACACAAGATCGTGTCTGCTCGCGTCGAGGCGGACAAACTGCCCGAAATCAGGGTCAAAGGCAAAGAACACCCGGTTCAAATCTATCAAGTCACCGGAATCAAATCGCCCTCGGCGTAATGAATGCAGATATGGACGGCTGACGATGGACGAAACGCCCAATGTACGCGAACAAATGTATCTGGAACGAATCAGGCGTATGGAAACGCACATTTCGAGCCTGGAGCGAATGCTCAAGATCATCCAGATCATCAACTCGACCCTGGATCTGCCCGCCCTGCTTGACACAATTGTCCAGGTTGTGACCGAACTGACCAACACCGACAATGCGTCGATCATGCTGATCGACGAGGCAAGCGGCGAACTGCGCTTTGTTGCCGTTTCCGGTGAGCGCAGCGCCAATATCAAAGTCATCGTCGTGCCGATGGAAGGCAGCATCGCCGGCACCATCGCCCGCGAAAACAAACCCATGCTCATCCGCGACGCGCAAAACGATCCGCGCTGGTTTCAAAAGGCCGATCAGGAAAGCGGCTATGTCACCCGCTCGATCATGGGCGTACCCATGCAGGTTCACGGTCGGGTGATCGGCGTTGTCGAAGCACTGAACAAGCGCGGCGGCGAAGAAATGTCCTGGGATGATGTCGAGGTATTGACCACTCTGGCCAACCAGGCGGCCATCGCGGTTCAAAACGCCCGGCTTTTGAAACAACTGAAAACCGCCTACAATGAACTCAACCAACTCGACCAGATGAAAAGCAACTTTATCTCCGTCGCCGCGCACGAACTGCGCACGCCGCTTTCGCTGATCCTGGGGTATGCAATGTACCTGCGCGCCGAAGCGTCGGGCGAAACGGAAGAACAGTTAGACCAGGTCTTGCAGGGCGCGATGCGGCTTCGTTCCCTGATCGACGACATGATCAACCTGAAAGAAGTCGAAGCCGGCGAGTCGGTGCTCGAACTGGAAACCCTGGTCCTGCAATCAATGATCGCCAACACGTTGGACGACCTCCGGCCGCTCGCCGAGGCCAAGGAACTCGAGATCCACATCGCCGCGCCGACAGAGCCGATCATCATCGAGGCCGATCGCAGCAAAATGAGCATCGTGTTGAGCAACTTGATCTCGAATGCCATCAAATTTACCGCACAAGGCAAACGAATCGGCGTCCAGGCCGGGCAAAAAGACGACTGTGCGTGGTTTACGGTCTGGGACACGGGCATTGGCATTCCCAAGGACAAAATCAGCCGCATCTTTGACCGTTTCTACCAGGTCGAGCCAAGCCTGGCGCGCCATTATGAGGGAATGGGCCTGGGGCTGTCCATCGCCAAAGCGATGATCGAATTGCACCATGGCCGAATCCAGATCAAAAGCAAACAAGGGCGCGGCAGCGCGTTCACGGTGACAACGCCGCTGCGTTATCCGGGGCCAAAATAGAACGCCCGGTAGACAAATAACGCGAAAACGGCCAGGTGGCAAAAGCACCTGGCCGTTTTTATAGCGCCTGCGGTCCTACATTTGTGCAGAACGCCACCACTTGTGATGTTTGGTCCGCAGGTCCTCCTCAGAGGGCATCGGGAAAAAGAGCATCTCGCACCCCTTGCCCAGGTAAAACCCGCTCTTGACCACGCGGAATGAAAAAGTCTGGGTGTGAATACGATCGACCATCTTGACGCCAACAATTTTTGTCTCAAGCTCGCTCAAGCACTCTCGATAGTGATCGATATTGGAATAAGGCAGCCCCTGCGACGAGCCAAATTCAGGGTCGCGGGCCAAACCACCCAGGTCCAGATCGACGAAAAAGAGCGCCGGCACAGTGACCATCGACGCGCCGGGATCGCACAACAGCCCAAAAAACTCTTTTGGCCCCAGCGTGCTCACCACGCGAGGATGCACCGGCGAAATTTCTTGATACAAATGAAACCCCGTCGAGGACTCGGGCAGCGAGTCCGCCGCATCCAACCCCAAGGTCCGGCCATCCTGGGTGGTCACATACAATTTGAGAATCGCCGTCAGCGGCACATGCTCTAACACGCGATAGACCGAGATATACACCGACCGCTTCAAACTGCCGTCCTCGTGCGGCACAAGCCGCCGATACCCGGTCTCGATATCAAAATATTCGTGGCGAAACTCGGGATCAAGCTCCAAAAACATTGCCTGGCTGCGCGATTTCTTGGCGTTGCCGCAGGCATAATACACCCCAAAAGCATCGGGTCCCAAGTGAGAGGCAATCAGCGCTTCAGGAATCAGCGACAGGTAAAGGTGGGTCTCCATTGACATACTCCTTTCTTTGCATGCTCTTTCGGTTTGAGCGCGACACTCGCTGCCTGAGAAAAAGGTCGATCTGGGCGATGAATTGGTGAGGAACAACGAGCCTATCCCGGCCCCTTTTCAGCAAAGCCATTATAGCATAGGTACCCAGGAGCGTCAAGGATTTTGGTGCATTTGCCGTTGGGAGCGGCAAATTTATGGAATTGCCCAAGCTTTTCCAGTCCATTTCAAAGGCAACTTGGGTCAACAGGCCTCGGTGCTGCCAAGTTTTGGGACATTTGAGAAACTGGAAAAGCTTTATCACCCGCGTTTGGCCGAGAAAATGCCGTTTTTAACAAGTCACGGCAAATGCACCCGAGCATAGTGAAATTTGACATCCAAAAATGGATATGCTATATTTACCGTATCCAGTGAAACAGAAACGTATGTAATACTAGGAGAGGTGAGTTATCAGCGAGAAAAGCTATCGAGTGAACAGACAGATTCGGGCCAGACAAGTACGTTTGGTTGGCAAAGAGGGCGTAATTGGCGTCGTGCCGATACATGAAGCGCTTTCTATTGCGCGCGAGCGCGAGCTGGATCTGGTCGAGGTGGCGCCAAATGCCAACCCGCCGGTTTGTCGAATGATGGACTATGGCAAGTTTTTGTACGACAAAGCCAAGCGGGAACGCAAAGCGCGCAAGGCGAGCAAGACCGTCGAGGTCAAAGAAATTCGCCTCAGGCCCAAAACAGGCAAGCACGACATTGATTTCAAGATCAACAATGCACAGCGCTTTTTGGAAGAAGGGTGCAAAGTCAAAGTGCGGGTCTGGTTTCGCGGGCGCGAGATCACTTATCCTGAAATCGGCCGGGAGTTGTTGCAAGACATTGCAGAACGCCTGTCTGGTGTGTCGACTATCGAAAGACCACCACAGATGGAAGGACGCAACATGATGATGATCCTCAGCCCCATTGTAACCAAGTGAGGAGTATCTGCAAGAGAACCGTCGATTTGCAAAACGGGCCGTTTGTGGTATAATCTCACTCTTGTAATGCAGCGTGGAAACATGTTGCAGATGTTGGGCGCAACCTCCGACAGAGTCGTTGCGCCAATCGGAACGCCCACAAAGAAATGGTCAAAGGGACAGGCAAGACCATCTGTCCCTTTGTTGTTGTCGGAACAGCGACGACATTGGGATGAAATCTGAGCGAGGAGGATGTGATGCCCAAAATCAAGACGTACAAAGGCGCAGCAAAACGGTTCAAATACAGCGGCAGCGGTAAACTGATGCGCACTCGCGGTGGTGGAAAACATGGCGCGGGTCACTTGCGCCGCCGTCGCTCCAAGCGCCGCCGGCGTGCGCTGGGCAGTATGACCCAGGTCACTGTTCGCGGCGAAGTGAAACGGCTCAAAAAACTGGTGCCGTATTTGAAGAAAAAATAGAAACGGCGCTTGGGCGCCCATTTGTTAGCAAGGGGTATTTCCCTCCCTTTGTGGACAAACACCATCTACAGATGAAAGGGGAATGAGACATGCGAGTCAAGGGAGGTCCCGTTCTGCACCGGCGGCACAAAAAAGTGCTCAAGGCGACCAGGGGACAACACAGCGGTCGGCACCGAATCTTTTCTGTGGCCAACCAGGCAATGATGAAAGCCGGCGTGTACCAGTATCGAGACCGGCGCAACCGCAAACGCGATATGCGGCGCTTGTGGATCACACGCATCAATGCGGCGTCTCGAGAGCATGGGCTTTCGTACAGCCGGTTGATGTACGGCCTCAAAACGGCGGGGGTGCAGGTGAACCGCAAGTTGATGGCCGAGTTGGCGGTGAACGATTCAGCCGCATTTGCGCAATTGGTCGAGACGGCCAGACAGGCGATCAAAGCCTAGCGTCGTACCGCCCGGTGCAAAAGCGCGTGCAAAAATTGCACGCGCTTTTGTCGTTCAATAGGCCATCGTCAAGGCGCGCGTGGGGCAGCGAGTGGCGCACAGGCCACACCCGGTACATCGTTCCGGCGACAAGACGGCTTTGCCTTCGCGCATAGTGATCGCATCGTACACGCAGCTTTGTGCGCATTTGGCGCAGCCAATGCACTTGCCGGCGTCCAGGTCGGGCGGCACATACCGGTACCGAACCTGGTGTGTGCGCCGGCGTTCGATGGCAATGCGATGAATGTCCTTGATCGACGTATAATTGTGTTGATCAAGCCAGTCGTCGATTTCAGCCGCGACCCGGCCATAGATATTTGCGCCTTGCAAAATGGCCGCGGTGCAAATTTGAACCACGTTGGCCCCGGCCATAAACAGTTCGATGGCGTCTATGCCCCGCGCCACGCCGCCGACGCCCATAATGGGCAGATCGACCGCCTGGGCAATGTCAAAAATGCAGCGCACGGCCAGCGGCCGGATCGCCGGGCCGCTCATCCAACCGTAACCGCTTTCGCTGCCCATCACCGGCGCGCCGGTTTCAATGTCGATGCCCATCGTTGGGCCAAACGAGTTGACGGCGACAATGCCATCGACGCCGGCCTGCTGCGCGGCCTGGGCGGCGCGTTGAACGTCGCGGAAGGGGCTGAGTTTGACGAACACGGGCGCGTCGGTGGCAGATTTGGCCGCCCGGATCGCATCGACCATCGGTTGGACATTGTCGCCGATATAGTGAGTCGAAAGTTCAAATGCGTCGGCCAGGGGGGCAAACATGGGCACGAGCGTGGCAATATCGGCGGCGCTGTAGCCCAGGCTGACGATGAACGGCAGATGGGTTGCCCTGGCAATGACGCACTCGCGCAGCGCCCATTGGCGGGGCGACATTTCGGACCACAGTTCGGCATTCAGGAACGCGCCGCGCAGCGAGGCCATGTTGGGTGTGGGCACGCGCGCGCCGGCAACAGAGATCGTTTTCGATACCAACCCGCCCGCGCCGCCTTGGGCGCACCGCGCCAACGCTTTGCCGTTCCACCCCGGCGGCCCGGCCGCGGGCAGCACCGGGTTTTTGAAGAGCAGCCCACAGAATTTGGTTTCCAGATTTGCCATATTGTCTCCTCATTGGCTATGCTATTCGTTCCCACATTTTTTTTGCCGCCTGACGAGAGCGGTGTGTGATCTCGGCTTCGTCGAGGGTCACGAGCTGCCGCTGCCGCATCAACACCCGGCCACCAACGATGGTCGTCTCGACGTTGCTGCCGTCGACGCCGAACACGATATGCCACGGCGCGTTTTGGGCCGTGAGCGGCGTGGTGGGGCGATAATCGACAATGATCATGTCGGCCGGCGCATGTCGTTTCAACACGCCGAGGTGGTGGGGCAAACCCACGCGGGCAGCAATGGCGGCATTGTGCCCAAAAGCGATCTGGATGATCCGGTCGGCGGGCAATGTGCGTGGGTCTTGTGTGGCATGCTTGTGCAGCAAATAGGCGGTATGGATCTCGGTAAACATGTTGTTGGAAAAACCATCGTTGCCCAACCCAGGTTGGAGGCCGCGAGCAAGCATGCCCGGCAGGTCGGCGCAGCCCACGGCATTGTTCATGTTCGAGCGGGGATTATGAACGATGTTGGTCTGTGTTTGCCATAACAAGACGTGCTCACGCTCGTCGAGGTGAATGCAATGTGCAGCGATTGTTTTATCGTTCAAGATGCGCGCCCGGGCCAGGCGTTCGACCACGCGGCAGCCGTATTTTTGCCGGCTGTCTTGCACATCGGCTTTTCCTTCGGCCACGTGGATGTGGCAGCCGATGCCCAGGTCGGCGGCCCGCCCGGCGCAGGTTGCCAGCGTCTCCGCGCCAAGCGTCATCGAGGCATGCAGGCCAAATGAGGCCGCGATTTGTCCGTCGGGCGCGTGGGCGACTTGTCTGGCAAAGCGCTCATTTTCGCGGATGCCCGCCCGCGCGCATTCCGGCCCGTCGCGGTCGGTAACTTCGTAGCACAGCCCGGCGCGCACACCGGCCCGGCGCACGGCCTGGGCAATGATGTCGAGCGAACCGTCGATGCAATGGGGCGAGGCGTGATGATCGATCAGGGTGGTGGTTCCGTGTTTGATGGCGTCGATCAGACAAACCAGCGCGCTGAATTCGATGCTTTCCTCGTCCAACGCCTTGTCCAGCCGCCACCAAAGCCGCTCCAATATCTGCTTGAAACGGGCGGGCGGGGCGCCCGGAATGGTCATTCCCCGGGCAAACGCGCCGTAAAAATGGGTGTGCGCGCAAATCAACCCCGGCATCACGAGTTTGCCGGCCGCGTCGATGATGTTTTGGTCAGGGTAACGGACAGCGATATCGCTGCTGGCGCCGATGTCGATGATCCGGCCCTGGCGGATCGCCACCGCGCCGGGTTGAATCAGCGGCATGTCGGGCGCCATCGTGAGCAGTGTTCCATTGAGGATCAGCATGGTGCGCCTCCTGCCGGGCAAAGTTGGGGCAATCTCGACGAACGGCGCAAGTGCGCCCGGTGGGCTGATGAAACAAACTCTGGTTTGACCGCTCGCCACAGCGAGTTTTTGCCAAACCAGAGCCTGTTTCGATATGTTTCGTTTGCTTTGTGGCCGTCTTTATCCGCGCAACCCACCCACGAATCGTTCTTTTATTCCAAGATACGAATACGTTCCTTGTTTTCCCACAACATGACCGCGACGATCAAGACCATAAATCCAATCACCACGCTGGCGATGATCGAGCCACGCCCTGTGACCGGCAGCGCGCTCGATTCTTCCTTTTCTTGGGCCGGCGCCGGCGTCGGCTCGGCTTTGGCGCCAGACACGGCTGTCTCGGCTTTGTATACAGTGATCGCCGTGCTCTCGCTGCCGCCGGCCTGATCCGAGGTCAGGTTGGCGTGGGAGACCAACTCGGTGCCCGGCAATAGATCGTTGGGAATGCGCGCCTTGATCTTGACAAAATAGGACTCGAACCCGGTCTGGAAATCGCCCATCTCGACCGAGAGCCGTTGCCCGTATTGGTGAATGACACCCTTGTCGGTCGAAAACGCTTCAATGACGACTTGATCGGCCAGGTCACACGTCAGCCAGACATTGGTTGCTTTTTGCCCGCTCACATTGGAAACCTGCGCCTTGTACGACAACAGATCGCCGGGATAGGCCTCTGTTTTATCGACGATCAACGTGACGGCTATTTGCCGCACCACCGGCGTCGTGGCGACGGTCGGCTGCGGCAGCCCCACGGTTGGGCGAGGCGTCACCGGGCCTTGAAATGGCGGCGCGCCGACGACAGCTAAGGGTTGTGCCAGCAACAGTCCAATCGCGGCAATCAAACACAACACGAGTGTCCAACCCCAAACACGCTTTGAACTGTACATTATCCCGCTCCTTTTTGCCCCTTTTACAGATCCAATGTCATTATACCATCATTGACATAATTTGTAAACCATCAATTTGTCATAACGAGGGACGGTCAGGCCGGCTCAATCTCTAACCAGACTCGAATCAACCGCGCGGATAAACGCCTCCGTTCACATTGACAAGATGACGAATTTTTGCTAAGATGCTGTAAATCCTCCACCATTGCCCGCTGATCCTCAAACAGGGACGCCAACACAATGACCCAATACCGGGTGCCCTATCACCATACCACATTATCCTTTTCGCTGCCCGCCGGAATGCGCGGGCGCGTGGTCGAATCACGGCGCGCGCCGGCGCTCGACGACGTCGCCGCCGAGGTCAAGGCCGCGATCGCCAAACCGGTCCATTCGCCGCCGCTGCGCGAGCTGGCCCGGCGCGGCGATACGGTCTGCATCGTCTTTACCGATATAACTCGCGCCAGCCCCGATCAGCTGATCGTGCCCTCGATCCTGGCCGAGTTGGAACGCGCGGGCGTGCATGACGACGCGATCACATTGTTGTGCGGTATTGGCATGCATCGCCCCAGCACCGATGAGGAAAAAAGGGTCAAACTGGGGTCGGCCGTGGTCGACCGTTACCACGTGATCGACAATGAGCCGCAAAATCCGGCCGCGCTGGTCGATTTGGGTGTGGTGAACGGCATTCCGCTGTCGGTACACCGGGCAGCGTATACAGCCGATCTGCTGATCGCCACCGGCATCGTCGAACCACACCAATACGCCGGGTACTCGGGCGGGCGCAAGACGGTGGCCGTTGGCGCGGCAGGCGAAGCGCTGATCGCATACAGTCACGGCCCTCGTTTCGTCGATGACCCAAACACGCGGTTGGGCAAGATCGACGGCAACCCGTTCCACCAGGCGATCACCGAGGCGGCGCTGCGTGCGGGGTTGAAATTCATCGTCAACGTGGTTGCCGGCGACGACAAGCACGTGGTGCGCGTGATGGCCGGCGAACCGGTCGAGACACACCGGCGGCTGGTCGATTTTGCGCGCGCATTGTACGAGGCGCCTGTGCCGCAACAGTACGATGTTGCCATCGGCGGCGTGGGGTTTCCCAAGGACGCCAACTTGTACCAGGCCAGCCGCGCCGCAAGTTACCTCTTTTTCGCGCCGACGCCGGTGGTCAAGCCGGGCGGCTATTTGATTGTGCCCGCGCGCTGCGGCGAGGGGGCCGGCGACGGCGTGGGCGAACGGCGCTTTTGGCAGGCCATGCGCGACGCGCCCAACGTGCAACATATCCTCGATGACGCGCGCGCCAACGGCTACCCGCCGGGGCAGCAACGTGCTTTTGTGATGGCCAAAGTATTGGAACAGTGCAAGGTGATCATTGCCGGCAGTGAATGCCCCGATGTGGTGCGCGATTGCAAAATGATCCCCGCGCCAACAATGGCAAGGGCGCTTCAGATCGCCGCCGACGGCTTGGGAAGCGCGGATTTGGACGTGCTTGTCGTGCCGCACGCGCTGTTGACACTGCCGGTGGTAGAAAACAGACAGGATGGACAATGAAAATTGAACAACTCGCGCCGCCAGACGCCGACCACTCGACCGGATTGATTTTGCATTGGCGCAACGTCCTGCTCTTTGCCCTCGAAGAACGCCGCAACTGGCGCGATCACGGCGACGCCCAGGTGGCCCGGTTGATCGGCATCGGCGGGCATTTGGAGCCGGGCGAGACGTGGGCGCAGGCCGTACAGCGTGAAGCAAGGGAAGAAGCGGCATTGCCGGTGACACTGCGCCAGGCGGCCAAGACGGTCTTGTTTCGCGACGACCAACCTCCCCAAGAGATCACGGCAGAACTCGACTGCCCGCCGCCGCGCCCGCTGTTCATTTGGAGCACAATTTTTCGCTTTGGCCGCCCGCCGCACGAAAAGGCGCTGCATTTCCTCAACCCGGTTTTTCTCGCTGCCGCGCCGGACGATGTCGAACCCAACCCAGGGATGGAAGTGCCCGGCATCCTGGCGATCACCCCGGCGCAGCTCAGAGCGGCAGCCGCGCGGCCGGTGACGCTCGGCGATCTGCTGACCGGCGGCGCAATGTTCTGGTCGGCGCAGAGCGTGGCCCCGGAAACGCTGATCGAGCCATCGGGCAGCGCGCAATGGTATGACGTTTTCTTGCAGCTGTGATTCGTTTGTCAAACCCCTTGAAGCAAGGGCGCCGTCGTAAACAGGCGACGCCGGACGGACACAAGTTCTTGTTTGACGCGAGAACGCCGTAGGCATATTGAATACATTCACAATGACCAGGAGGTAAAAATGTCAACGATTGGCAAAGATATGGCCCGGGGGTGCGGGCGTTCGGTCGTGATTCGCCTGGCGGCGGTGCTCGTCGTCGTCCCTTTGTTCTGCGTGTTTGTGATTTTTCCATTGTGGTTGATCAATTCATCGAATATGAATCCATTGTGGATGATCGTTCCGCTGGGGTTGTTTATGACGCTGTTGTTTGGCGGCGGCGCGGCCTATATGGGGTTCGTCCTTTACCGGCGCAAGCAAACGCTCGATGCGGCCTTTTGCCCGCTGGGGCTGGAAGGCAAAGCGTACTTGAGCTTTTTCCGACAGTATCACGGCCTGGTGCGCGATCGCCAGGTCGATGTGTATCTGGCGCGCGGGCCGCACCTGGAAATCGAGATCGGCACCTCGCTGCAAACGCGCCTCGGCGTGACCGGCGCGCACGGCGATACCCGCTTTGCCGCCGGGTTGATGAACCGGCAAGCGTTGCATTTTGACGACCCGGCGCTGCAAAACCTGACCGTTTTTCCGCATGACGAGGCCTGGACGCGCGAGTTATTTGACAACCACCACGCGGCCGAGATTTTCAGGCGGCTGACGGCGCTCGAAAGCACGTTCACCCGCCAGCAGGTCATCCTGCGGCCGGGCGTTTTTCAACTGCTGCTGACCGGCAACACGCAGATGTTGGGGTTCACTCTCGACCCGGAACTGGTGCGCCAGTGGGTCAATGATCTGCTGCGGCTGGCGCACATCGCCGAACACATCTCACCCCCACAAGTGACCGCCGAAATCTCGTCGGTAGAAAGAGCGGCCTACCGCGTCCGTAACGCCAACCCCTACCTGGCGCTGTGGATCGGCCTGGGAACATTGGTCTTTTTCGGCTTTGTGACCGTGATCGTCGCCATCCTGGTGGCGGTTTTGACCGGCCTGAATTAGCCGCTCGCCTACAACAAGAAATCTGAACGACGTTCCGGTTTGGCAAAACAAAACCCTCCAGGTTTGAACAACCTGGAGGGTTTGCGATCGGGCGGTCTAGCCGTACAAAATTTCTGCGCCGCGTCCCTGCTGGATCAGGGGGATAAATGTTTCCAGCTCGGCCTGAATCTTGGGGTCGGTCAGGTCGATGGTTTGCTTGCGTTCCGCCGACATGTAGGCGGCGGTAAAGAGTTTGGTGATTTCCAGACCGTATTCCCACGACAAATAGCCGTCCTGGCCGGCGAGAAAGCGCTGCGCCGCGTCAATGTTTTCATCGACATAGCCGTACAGATCGGCCTCGTTGTGCTGCACGGCGAGCAAGCCGCGCGAGGCGGTGGACTTTTCCAGGGCCGTTTCAGCGTCGGCCGTGGCTTCGGCGGCCTCGTCGCCGATGAAAATGGTCAGCGAAGATTGCAGGGTGTTGATCTCAAAGGCATAACCCGGGCCCATACCGTCCATGAACAAACGGAGCCCCTGCTTTTCAAACATCCACGAGTCGGTGAACTGGGCCTTGACCAGCTGCCCGGTTTTGGGGTTTTTGAACGTGACCATGCCGGTGGCAAAGTCTTCGGCCGGAGTTTTGCGATAATCGACGCCGGTCTTGGCGAGCAGTTTTTCGCGCCAGCGGGGCAACCCCCACTTGAGCAGCGCCGTTTCGGCCTGGATCGACACCGGTTTGAGGTAATCGACCGGCGTGCCGATCGGGTTCAGCGCGTACCAGCCCACGGCGATACTGTGGCAGCCCATGTCTGAGAGGACGCCGCCGCCCTGACGAGTGGGGTCCCAAAACCAGCCTTCGTGCGGGCCGCCATGTTCCTCGGCCGAGCGCGTCAGCGCCAGTGGGCCCATCGTCTTTTGCTGCGGAGCCAGCTGCGCCAGCTGCGATTGGACCGGTTTCATAAAGATTTGGTTTTCAAAATAGGCGGTTTTCAGACCAACGCTGCGCGCCAGCTCGACCAGTTTGCGCGCTTCGGCGACGTTGCGCCCCAGCGGCTTTTCGCAGATCACCCCTTTGAGCGCGGCGCCCTGTTTGACGGCGTCAATGATTTCCTCGACGATGGCAACGCGGGCAAAGTTGGGGGCAAAGATGGCCACGGCATCGACGTTTTTGCACAACTCGGCGATGTTGGGGTAAACGACGCCCTGTCCAAGCCCCATTTTGGTCACGTTGGCCGACAATGCTTCGGCGCCTTTGAGCGCGGTGACGCCGTCAATATCGACGATGCGCACCTGGGTCAGCGCGCGAGCATGAAAGTTGGCGACAAACCCGGCGCCAATCATTCCCAGTTTTAATTTCTGCATACCCATTATTTCTCCTTTCAAGCAAAGTTTAGACAGATCTAAAATGTTTTGAGCGGTGTTTCGTTAAATAAAACGGCGGTTGGGGCAACGGTAGCGATTTGCCCACAAGCCGATTATACACGGGCAGGGGGGCGGTGTCAAAGCAGGGCAATCGCATCTTGACTCGCTGGGCGCCAAAACGGTGGTTCAAAGGCCAA
>CAYZYE010000079.1:0-16421 GCA_964481205.1 uncultured Anaerolineae bacterium
GGATTGGCGGCGTGCTCGCGCTGGTGGGGCTGCCGCTGTTTGGCTATGCGGCACTCGTGTCGCGCGCCAGGTCTTTGCCAGACGTGCTTGCGCAGACGGTCGCTTCGCTGAACAGTTTCATCTTTTTCCTGTTGATGCTGGGCGCGGGGCTGGGCTGGCTGCTGCTGCGACGCTATGCGCTGGCCCGGCCGGCCACGTTGGGGGTCTTGGCCGTCGCCTTGATCGCCTTTGACCTGATCAGTCTGGGCGCGTACATTGAGATCGAGCCGCACGACCCGCTGGCCGGCTATGCCCAGGATGACATGCTCGCGTTTCTCAAATCAGACCCCGGCGTTTTTCGGGTCGAGGTGCTGCCCGGCGCGCCGGTCAACTGGCCGCCCGACTGGGCTTTGCTCCACGAGATGGACGACCTGAACGGCATCTGGAACCCGCTGCGCCTGGGCGCGTATGACGTGTTGACCTGGATCGGCATCGACCGTGGGTCAAGATACTATGATTTATACAACGTCAAGTATATTGTCGCTCACAAAGACACGGCGGTACCCAAACACATGGAGCGGGTTTTCGAGCATGGCGACGGCGTGATCTATGTCAACCCGCACGCGCTGCCGCGCGCTTTTGTCGTCCACAACGCCCAGGTGGTTGGAGGCGCGATCAAGGCGCTCAATGTCGCCAAAAAGGCCGGTTTTGATCCGGCCACGCAGGTTGTTTTGGAAGAGCAATTTGACGTCGAACCGCTCAACGTCGATCCCGGCCATGGCGAACAGCGCGTCGAGATCGTCGATCGCGACCCCAATCACCTCGCCCTGCGCGTCGCTACCCCGGCCGAAGGCTATCTGCTCGTCGCCGAAATGTGGCTGCCCGGTTGGGTGGCCTATGTGGACGGCGAAAAACAAGCGGTCGTCCGCGCCAACTATACCTTTCGCGCCGTCCACCTTGAACCTGGTGTGCATGAGGTAATGATCGTCTACCGGCCGCGTCCGTGGTACATTGGGCTGGCGATCACGCTGCTCACGCTGACCGCACTGGTCCTGTGGGCGGCGCGGCATTTGATCGAGAAACGTCGATGAACCGCCGGCAAGAGATGTGGGGACTGTTCGTCGTCTCGACCCTGGCCCTGTTTGCGCAGCTTTTGTTTTCGGCCCGGCTCAAATCACCGACGGTCGATGAGCCGAACCACCTCAGCCGGGGATATGTCTATCTGAAAACCGGCGATCTGCGCTTTAGCCGCACCACCGGGCACCCGCCGCTGCTCAACGCGATCTGCGCGCTGCCTCTGACAATGTTGGACGAGATCGGCTCGCCGGAGCACTACCCCGGCTGGCAGGGCGGGTTCCTCAACGCTTTTGCCACGACGTTTATTTTCCAAAACCCTGTCCCGCTGCATAGACTCGTGTTCCTCGGCCGGCTGCCGGTAATGTGGATCACGTTGCTGCTGGCCGCGCTGCTGGCGCGGTGGGCGGGTGAATTGTACGGTGTCTGGGGCAGCGCGCTGACGCTTTTGTTCTGCTCCTTTGACCCCAACCTGATCGCCCACGGCCGCCTGGCGACGACCGATGCCGGCGCGGCGCTGTTTTTTGCGCTTACATTGTACCTGTTTTGGCGCTTTTTGCGCCGCCCCTCGCTGCCGCTGCTGACCGCTTCCGGCGTCGCTCTGGGGCTGGCGCAATGCAGCAAATTCTCGGCCATCCTCCTTCTGCCGATCGTCGCTTTACTCGGCGCGCTCGAGCTGTTCAACCCCAACACGGCGCTGCATTTACCCAAAACGGCCGCCCCGAAATGGCTTTCGGCGCTGCCGGTACTGGGTGGAGCCATGCTCGCCATCGTCCTGCTGGCCGCGTTGACCATCTGGGCGGTATACGGTTTTGGCGTCGGCGCGCCGGCGGGGTGGAAAATCGCCATCCCCGCGCCCCAGTACATCGAAGGGCTGCGCGCCATCTTGTCCCGCGTTTCTACCGACTGCCCGACGTTCTTGCTCGGCCGGCGGCTCACCGAGGCGCGCTGGTACTATTTTCTGATCGCCCTTGTTCTCAAAACGCCGCTGCCGCTGCTGATCGGCGTCCTGCTCGCGCTGCTCTCTAACCTGAAGCAGCGTCCGCGCTGGCGCGAGTTGCCGCTGGGTGTGCTGTTGGCGTTCTATGCGGCCTCGAGCGCGCACAGTGCGCTCAACCTCGGCTACCGCCACCTGCTGCCCGCGCTGCCCGCGCTGTGGGTCTATGTGGGACGCATCGGCTGTCTGGCCGCCCGCCGGCCCCGAAAATGGTGGGGCACGGGGCGAGTCATCCCGGCGATCTTGGTTTTGTGGTTGGTCGTGGGAACGCTGCACGTCGCGCCGGATTACCTGGCCTATTTCAACGAGTTGGCCGGCGGCGCCAATGGGGGACGGCGATACCTGGTCGATTCCAATTTGGACTGGGGGCAAGACCTGTATGCGTTTCGAGAATACGTACAAGCACATCCAGATACGCCAATTTACTTGAGCTGGTTTGGAAGTACCTATCCTTATCTCTATGACGCCAATCTGACCTACCGCCACCTGGCGGGGCATTATTCTTTTCCTTATGCCAACGAAATGGCACGATCGCCGTATAATCCATACCGGCCCGAGGCGGGGTGGTATGCGATCAGCGTCACAAATTTGCAAATGGGGGTTGCCGAGGGGGATATTTTTGCCCGTTTCAGGACGCAAGCGCCGGCCGCGCGCATCGGGCGGTCGATCCTGGTGTACCGCGTCGCGGCCACGCAACCTGTCGACAAGCCCACCTGCATCTCGGGCCTCGACTTGAACGAACTCGACGCGCCAACGCGGCAGTACAGCCTGGAACGCGGGCCGGGCTGGGTCAAGTGGTTCGATCACCGCCGCAGTTTTGTGCTCCCCGGCGCAGGCGACACGGCGTATGTCCTGCCCTCACCGCCGCTGTCATTTGCCCCGGACTGGCAGACGACGTTTTTGAATGACGCGGAGCAAACGCACGTGCAGGTCGAAACAGATCGCCGGCCGGCGGCCGTCGTTTACAACCTGGCGGCGGCCCCGGCGCAAGCATTCCGGCGGTCGCTGCGGGGATCGATCCATAGCGCCGGGCTGAATTGGAGCGCGGCCACGCGCTTTGACGGCGCGTTCGAGCAGCACGCGCTGACCACGCCCGTCCGTCTGGGCGCCGGGCTGGAACTGCTTGGCTACCGCTTTGTAGATGAGGGAACGCGAAAGCCAGGTCAAACGATCGCGTTTGTGACCGTGTGGCAGGTCGTTGCCGCCATGCCGCCGTCCTCCGGCGACCTGACCGCGTTCGTTCACCTGCTCGACGCCGGCGGGCAGGTCAGGAGCGGCGAGGATCGGCTCGATCTTGAGCCGCTGACCTGGCAGCCCGGCGACTTGGTGGTGCAGCTGCACACGCTGCGCGTGCCCGCCGACGCCCCGCCCGGCGTGTACCAGATCGAACTGGGGTTGTATCTACCCGATACGATGCGCAGGTTGTCAATATTTGACGGTGCAGCGGCTATCGCCGACCGGCTGCTTTTGCCGCCGGTCGAGGTGTCAAGCCCTTGATCCAGACAGAAAAAACACCAGGCGCGAATGCCAGGATTATGCGGTTGGCAAGCTTTTCAACACGCCACTAGACCTCGGCCTCCAGCGCATCGGCGTCGATAATCGTGATCCGCTGGCGGTTCATCTCGATCAGCCCCTCTTTGACAAAAGCGCGCATCGTCCGGCTGACCACCTCGCGCACGGTGCCAATTTGCGCCGCGATCTCTTGCTGCGTCCAGCGCGCGGGGCGCATAGAAGGCGTCTCCGCCTGGACGAGCAAAAACCGGGCCAGGCGCCCGCGCACGGTTCGCAAACTGAGGTCATAAACGAGATCGGCGAGATGGTACACCTTGCGGCTCAGATCGCGCAAAACGGCCAGCGATATTTCGGGGCTTTCACCGACCACGCGACCAAAATCCTGCTGGGCGATACACAACAACCTGGTCGGCCCAATCGCAACCGCGCTGGCCGGTGAACGATGCGCATCGCTAAAAGCGGCAGATACATTGAACGCCGCGCCCGGCGCAAGGTGAATCAAATTCTGCTCGCGCCCGTCGAGATTGGTGCGCAAAGTGCGCACCGCGCCGCTGACCACGAAAAAAACCGGCGCATCCACATCGCCCTGAAGCACAATCGTCTGCCCGTCGGCAAACATGCGCGGCCGCACAACCGCGACCAACTTGTGCAGCGCCGAATCGGACAAAGCAGCGCCTAGCCGGATGTTTTCAAGCTCTGATAAAAGATCATCCATCCCGATCATCCACATCCATTTGAAAAACAAGCTCCAAAACCCGGTCTGTGTCGAGCGCCAACTCGTACTCGATCGTCGCCCCCGACACCACCGCCCCCGGCGATTGTCGAACAATGACCGCGCGACCGGCAAGCGCAATACGCACGCGCAGCGGCACGGCCAACGTGCCGGGCTGCTTTTGCACCGTCAGCCGGTAGGTGACCTGGCGCCCGTCGATCTGGAGCGCGCCGGGCGGCAGCACATAATCAAAGCGCGTGGTCAACGTCTCGGCCGGCTGCAAGAGCAAAAAAGTGGCCCAAACGTCGCGCCCACACTCTGGCGGCCCCACCGCGACCCGCGCCGGACTGGCCCGCCCGCTCAAAAGCAACGCGCCGGGCACCTCGTGCGGCGTCGAGTGAACCAACCGGCTGCCGGCGGGCACATAAACACGCAAATAATTCCAATAACATCGCTCCGACATCAGCGCATAGGTCTCATCATAACGCGGCGTATGCAAACAAGGCGCCGCCCTGGGCGGCAGCAAGTGCGTGTGCGAGACAATGAGCGTCGCCCGGGGCTGCGCCAGATTGGTCAGATCGACCGCATATTCAAGCCGCTGTTCGACATGAACGTTGGCCTTGTTGAAACCCACATTGGCATCGACAACCATCACATAATCGCCCGTGGTTTGCCGGATCGCGCCATCCCAACCCAGCCCGGCCAGCAACGCCGCCGCCTCCCGCTCCTCGACATACACGATCAAGTGCCGCTCTTGCAGCGACCGGTGTACCGCCCGCGCGAGACGCGCCAGCCCTTCCTGCCCCAAACCACCCTCGAACCGCTCCACAATCGCGCCGAGCGCCGCGATCATGAAATCCTTGCGATGCCACCACCAGTCCTGCTGCTCGCCCTGCCCCGCGCCCCAGGCTTGCTGCACCATCTCGATCACGTTTTGACCTGTGAGCGGTTTCGACTGCCCTTTAACCTGCAACGGGCCGATGGCGTCGATCAACAACTGGATCGCCCGCTGATCGAGCGCGATCACCCCGTCAATCTCGACCTCGCGGCTGATCTTGTACAGCGCCACCGCCGCCCGCGCCGAAGTCGGAAAGTCAGGACTCCAATTGCTGTCCCGAAAAACCCACAACTCGGAGAGCATGTACTCGAGCAATGGCGCCGGCGGGTCGGGATAAACACGGGTAAAATCATCGACGGCATAACTGTCTTGAAACTGCAACGCGGTCACAGCGCCCTGCTCGACCGTCACCTGCGCCACGGCGCTGATAAAACCGCCGGTGGCGCGCAGTTCGTCTTGATTTTGAACCAGGAGCAGATAGGTACGCGGGCCATCGACACCGGCCAGTTCTGGCAAAAGCAACGCGCCCTCGATCCCCGGCGCCAACAAGGGCAGATAGAGATCGAGCCGGGCCAGCCACGCCTGAAACCGTGGCGACAACCTGGCGGCATCGATCTCATCCCGCGCCAGCTGTGCTTTCTGCACCGAGGCCAACGCAGAGCGCAGCTGCGGGCGCGCCGCTTGCAATACCCCCCACGCCTCCCGCACCAGCGCCGCGCGATCGACTTGGTCCTGAGACATTGCCTTGCGCAACAAAGGCGCAAAAGGCGTCTTGAGCACATCGCCGGCGTCGGCCAAATGCCCGGCAATGTCCAGCAGCGCCGGAGCGGCTTGCAGATCGGGGCCGTAGCGAGGCAGCCAGCCCATATACGGCCCCGCCCACACAAACGGCGTCGCCGCGCGCCGCAACGCCTCCAAATCGCTGTGCGCGGCGTCAAACAATGCGAGCGCCCGGTCAATGTCCAGGTCTTGCGCGCCGCCGGCGGCCAGCGCCTCGAACTGTTTGACATCGGCCTGAACGGCCAGCGCCGCGTCTCGCAGCCGGAACAAGGCCACGGCAAGCCACACAGCCCCGCTCAGCAACAACAGCGCGCATAAAACTAAAACAATCTTGCCAGGTTTTTGCTTGTTTACATACACTAGTACGGCTCCACGCAATCCAGTTCCGGCGCATCCCCGTCGATCCGGCAAACGGGACGGCGCAAAATCTGGGCCAGTTGAGCGTCCCGGCAATCAAAAGCCAAAGCGGACACCGGCGCGCCCAACCGCCTCGACAGCGGCCCGGCGTACCAATCGTACCCCGCCAGACCGAGATCGATCACCACCACATCGGGGCGCTGCCCCAACGCGATCTGGAAATACCACAACGCAAACGTATGTCGATCGCGGCGGCTGATCACGAGCGCGTTGGCGGGCGCGCGCGCCAAAACGGCGTCCCGAAACGCATACGCCGCCCGCTCCCGGCTCAAATCCTGGGCCGGAAAACGCCAGGCCGCCAACAACAACGGCGCCACGACAACCGCGACCCGCAGCGCTCCGGCGGCCCACGACGCGCGCTGCGCCAGCGCCGCGCTCCACCGCTCGACCCCCGCCCCAAACCAGAGCGTCAAATAAACCATCCCCGGAATCAGGTACAGATACGAGTCAGAGGTATTATACCCTATGGCCCAAATCGAACCAAAAGCCGCTGCCAGCGCCATGGCGACAAAGAAACCGCGCCTTTTTTGCCACCAACAGATCGCCCCGCCGGCCGCCGCAAACAAACCCAACCAGGCAAACTGCCGCGCGACCAGATTGCTCCAGGCCAGCAGCCGCCCCGCAATACGCGCGCGGGGCAAAGCAAAAACAAAAGGTCGATACAAGACGCCGGAAATCGTCCACCAAAAACGCGCCCACGTTTGCGGATCGCCCCAGTTGAGCGGGGGATCGGCCAGCGCGCGCAGCGGCAAATAGAGGTACACACTCGCACCGGCCAAAATGCCGGCGATCCCCGGCCACCAGCGCCGCCGTCGCCACAACAACAGGCCAACCAGCGGCGCGTTGAACAACGCCGTGAGCTGATTGCCCAAACTCAGCCCCCAGACGACGCCAACGACAAAAGCCAACCGGCCGGCGTGCCGCTGCCCAAACGACCCAACAGCCAGGGCCAGCAAAAGCGCGGTAAAAAAACCATTGAGCGCGTGTACTTCGGTGATCGTCGCCTGCGACCACAACAGCGGCGAAAAGGCCAACATTAGCCCCGCGCCGGCGGCGCTGCTCCACCCGACGCCCATCCGCAGCAGCGACCAGGCCGCCAGCGCCGCCGTCCCGGCCGCGCACAAGGCCGAAAAAAGATTGGTGCGGGTCGCCGCCTCGCCGATGGGCAGCCGGGTAAAGAGATGCGCGAGCAAGAGAAACGTGGGATAACCAGGTGAATGTGCGATGCCCAACGTGTACGCTGCTGCGGCCAACTCGCCGCCGTCCGCACCGTCATTGGCCCAGGTCAACCCCGGCGCGAGCGTCGCCCCGTACACCCCCAACGCCAACACGCCCACGCCCAACACGCAGATCAACGCCCGGACGCGATGCTTGAACATAATCATCTGGGTGTGTTTCATTTGCTTTGTAGCCACCCGTCTATGCGCCGCCCACAAGGGGCTATGCTACAGACGCCCAAACCATTTGACCAACAAATGCCAGACCAACCCCACGGCCAGCCCGCCGCCTTGAACCAAAACGCGCAACAGCGTTACCACAGGCCAAACAAGAGCCACGGCGCGATCCCTTTGCCAGGCCCACCGCACAAAAGAAAACGTCGTGCCGGCGAAACAGAAAAGCAACGCCAGACTCGCCCCAAGCAGCACACGCCGCCACACAGCCGCCAATGTCACACCCAAGAGCAGCGCGACAAGCGCAAACTGGTATTTGAGCCAGGGATCCGTGTGCGCGTCGCCACCCATTTTATCCGGGTAACGCAAATAAATCACCGAGCGCCAATAGCCATAACGCGCCTTGCGCGCCAAATAGGCCCACAGTGAAACAGGGTGCCGGTGCTCGACCCAGGCGTCGGGAACGAACAACAAGCGACACCCCATACCGGCCAGACGAAAAGAGAGATCAACATCCTCGACCGACGGCGCCGAAAACGTCGCGTCAAAACCGCCGCAATCGATCAAATGTGATCGTCGATATGCGGCTGAATACGTATCAATAAAATCGATCTGGGGAAACATAGACATACGTCGATAACGGATCTCGAACTCGAGCTGCACCAACCTGGCGATCAGCGAACGTTGGGTTGTCCGGTACGTTCCTTTGACGCCAACGACATCCGGCTCTGCAAAAGGCGCGACCATCCGGGCAATCCATTGCGTCGAGGGGACGCAATCGGCGTCAGTAAAGAGGACGATCTCGCCATGCGCCTCGCGCACACCACGATTTCGGGCCGCTGCCGGGCCGGCGTTGCGCGCCCGACGAACCACCCGCACCGGATACCGCGTCGCGATTTCCGCCGTGCGGTCCGTCGAGCCGTCGTCGACGACAATGACCTCGTACCGGTCGCGCGGCAGCGACTGGGCCAACAGCGCATCCAGACATTCGGCCAACGTCTTCTCGGCGTTATAGGCGGGGACAATGATCGAGATCAATGTTTTTCGGGCCTTTGGCGTCGATCCCGGCCGCGCCCCGCCATGAGAAAAAGAGCGCCGGGCAAAACCTGAGGCAAATAGACGATAAAATGCAACACAGTCGCATAGGCCAAACCGGTCATCCGATCGATGTCAAACCACTCCAAACACAAGACGGTGAGGTAATGAAACACCCCCAATTGTCCCGGCGTCGTCGAAGGGGCGATACCGACGTGCAGCACGACCAACAGCAACATCGCAGCGCCGATGGACAGAGGCAGCCCAAACGCCTGAAACAACAGAAAATTGGTCGACACGGCCAGCGCCCAAATCACCATCGACCAGGCAACAGCCGCCAGCGCCAGACGCGCGGCGCGCAACGCAGCCAGTCCCGCCAGAACACGTCGCGCCATATCGACCAACTTGGGGCCGCTGTTCCACGGTAACACATACGCCCAACGCGCTCCCAAGTCCAAAATACGCTCCTGGGGCAAAACCAGCGCCACGACGACCACCAACAATCCGCCTCCGGCCACACCGATCATCGACACATCGACCCAGGACGGCAACGAGGTTGACACGACGGTCAACGCGCTGCACAACAACAAACAAACCACATCAAACGCCTTTTCGGTAGCAATTGTCCCCAAAATCGCGGCCTTGTCTCCTTTTGCGCCGACAAAATAGATGCGAACCAACTCGCCAACACGGACGGGCAACAACGCATTGCTCATTTGCCCAACCAGCAGCGCCCGCCCCGCCAAAAAGAAATCTGGCCGCTGCGCGCCCGGAAAAAGCATACGCCAACGGCCAATTTTGAGCACGGTGGTCAACAACACGGACAAAAACGCCGCAAACACCCAGGCGAGACGGGCCTCAATCAGCCCGCCCCACATCTCGCCCCAGCGAACGCCCCGCGCAGCCAGGATGAGCAACAACGCGCCGATACATATTCCCAAAACACCTCGCCAGGGCGCTCCGAGCGCCTGCCGCAAACGGCCTGAAAAAGACGGCGCCATCGTTTCAACCGTGTCTCGATCATTCATTCTTGCTCTGATCGCTTGCGCGCCCGCCATACCATCCACACCACAACCAGCACAATCAGAATCATCACGGTTAAGATATATACGAAACAACAGGGAATCTGTCGATCACTCGACTGCGCCGCCGGGGGCACCGGTGTAGCGGTCACTGCCGGCAAGACGGTGGCCGTAAATGTGGCCGCCGGCGCGGTCACAAGCGTCGAGAAAAAAGTTGGGGTCAGCGTCACAGAAATCGGCGCAGTCGTTGCTGACGGCGCAACCGTAGCAGTTGGCTCGACCGGCGTCGCCAAAGGCTGCAACGTGGCGGTAGTGGTGACGCTGCCAGCCGTCGCCGCCGGCGGCGTCGTTCCTGTCGGCGTCAAGGTATGCGTAGGCGACACAGACGTTGGCGCCAACGTCGAGGTGGATGTCGCCTCAACCGGCTGCGCCGTCGCCGTCGCCGCGCGGGGCGTGGATGCGGCCGGAGGGCGCGTGGGGGTGTTTGGCGCCGGCGTGGTCGGCGCCGGGGTTGGCGACCGGGTCGGCACCGTCTGCCGCTGCGGGTTTTGTTCCGGCGTCGCCCAGACAACCTGGGCCAACGAGGCCAACAAGACCAAAACAACGATACCCAACATGACCACAGGTCGATAAAATGGAGACACCCGCCGGGGATACGCTCGACAACGCTTGTTCATGGCTTGACATTCTCCCGAGGCGGCGCATAACGCGCAAACGCCGCCCCCAGCGGCGTCACCGCCCTGGTCTGCGGATCGAACAAATTGCCGGTCGGATAGGTGGTATCGGCCAGACTGAACCAGCACCACCACTGCACCAGCCGGTTGCCGTCCGGCGGATAGCCCAACTGTGCGTCGGTCGCCGTCAAAAAATAGTCAAACGAAGCATACATGAACGCCTGCACCCGCTCCAGATCGAAACCGTAATCGGGCGGCATCACAATGCCATACTCGGACACCGCCAACGGCTTGTCGCGCTGCCCGCGCCCGTCCATCCAGCGACGAAAATCGACGATTTGCTGCTTGAACAGATCTAAATCATCGTGATCGTCGATCTCGTACAGCATACCACTCGACGCATCCAGACCCGGCGGAATGTCCACCCCCCAAGAATTGCGCTCTTCGCGCAAGATGAAATTATGCACGTTCCACACATCCACAGTGATCGGCGCGCCGTAACGCGCCTCATAAGCGGCCAACACGCGATCCAGGTAGGCCAGACGAAGCGGGGTCGGCTGCGCCACGCCGCCGATCGCCACCCGCGCCGTTGGGTCGACGGACTTGAGCAGAGCGTACAACTCACCGTACCATTCGGCGTAACGCTCCGGCGTAGTATTGTCCTGCCAGCGCACATCCGGCTCGTTGCCGATCAACCACACCGCGCCGGGGTTCGCCCGCGCCGCCGCGCCGATCGCCGCCGCATCGGGCCAATACCCCTTTTCGGAAACGCGCACCATCTGCCAAAAGACCGCGCCATTGGGATGCAACGGCGCGACCTCGACGCGCCAGTTCAAGTACCAGCCCATCCCCAACCGCTCGACGGCGTAATCGCCCAGCACGCCGGCCCGCTCCGGCACACCAACGCCGAAACGCTCGCGCCCGGCCGGCGCAACCGCCGGCAAAGAGCAAGAAACCGGGGGCGTCGCCGAGAGAGTTGGCGTCCCCACCTCCCGGGTCGGCAGCACCGGCTCCGGCGTAGGGGGGACGCTGGTCGGCGTCGATGCCGGCGTGGGCGGTTTTGGCGTCATCGTTGGCGTTGATGTGGACGTTGGCGTGGGCGTGTCCGTCCTTGTCGCCGCCGGCGCAGCAACAGGCGTACACGTCGCCTCAAGCGAGACACCGGGCGTTGCGCCGGCCGGCGGCGTCGCGGCGCGGCAACTTGCGCAGGCCCAAACGACAAACAAGGCAGCCAACAGCGCGCGTCTCATGGCCGCGTTTTCATCACCGCCGGCAAAAAGACACGATCGCGGGCCACCAAAACAACGCCGGACACCTTGTTATTGCCTTTATTGTCCTCGATCAAAGTGAAATCGGGGTCCACGACAACTTGCACCGGATGCGCCCCCGGCGCGACATTGGGCCAGACAACGGTCACAACGCCCACATCGGCGCACCCGCCCAGCCCGCCGGTGATGACCTGATCGGCGCCGATGGGCAGCCCGCCGGCGCGCAAAAAGCGTACCGTGATCGGCGACGTAGCGGCAATGTTGCCGATATTGGACACGCGCGCTTGCAGCGTCAATGTCACCGTCCCCGTCGGCGAGAGTGGCGGCAACCCCACCTGCCCCACAGACACGGCCACGAGATCGACCGTCGGCGAAAACGCCACCGTATAAGCGCCAAAATCGCGTCCCAATGGCAGTATTTGCTGCGAGACCCGGTCAAACAGCGCCCCGCCATAGCCCACGCTGTCATCGAGGCTGTACCACAGCCAACGCTGCACCAGGCGATTCTCGTCCGCCGGATAGCCGGTGTCCGGATCGCTGGCCGTGCGCAGATAATCAAAAGTGTGATACATGAAATTCTTGGCGCGCGCCTCGTCGAACGGCCGGCCTTGCGAGTCGTAAAACAACGATTCGGGATCATAGTACGGCAGCGACGTGCCATATTCGCTGATCACCAAAGGCGTGTCCCGATAGCCGCGATCGCGCATCCATTGCCGAAACAGCGCGATCCGCTCCTGAAATATGTCCAGATTGTCCGTATCGTCCAATTCGTACAACATTCCGGCCTTGGCCGAAATGCCCGGCGGAATCTCGCAGCCCCAACACGAACTCGGATAGGCGGCGCAGCTGGCCTCGCGCAAGATAAAACTGTGCATATTCCAGACGTCGGTGGGCAGCGATTCGCCATAAAGTACACGATATGTATCTAAAACAATATCCAAATACTGCATCCGCAGCGGCGTCGGTTGGACAATGGCGCCCACGGCAACCCGCGCCGCCGGATCGCGGGCTTTGATAAACATGTACGCATCGTGATAAACACGCGCATAGTTTTGCGGCTGCACATTGTCCTGCCAGATACAATCCGGCTCGTTGCCGATCAGCCACAGCGCGCCGGGGTTGGCGGCAATGGCCGTGGCCAGGGTATTTCCTTTAGGCGCATATCCTTCGTTGCTGGTCTGCAAGACCTGGACATGCTCCAACCCCCACGGTTGCGGCGGCGAGGTCTGCACCCCCCAGTCCAAATACCAGCCCGCATGAAGCGACGACACCGTATAGCTCAGGACCGAGTGGTAGACGCGCCCCACGCCAAAACGACAATCCGACAAGACCTCGTACTCGAGGTACAACGGGCTTCCGCCCACATTGAGGACAATGCGCCCGTCTATAACGCCGTCATCCGCATCCGACAGCCTGGTCTCGCCGCCAAATTTGTCCACCACGCGCAGCGCACGGGCGTCGACGGTCAACGGCAGCACCGGGTCGTCGGTGTCGTCAAAAGGCGTGTCATCCTCGCTCCAGACGACATCGAGGCGTTTGCCGTTGCGTTCGAAAACATACCCCACCAACCGGGCATCGCCGGTTTCGGCGGTGGTCAGGGCGCGTCGATACACAACACCGTCCAACATTTCGTTCATCACCCGGTAGGCCGCAAAAGCGGGCTTGGGATGCAAATCCTGGGTCATCAACCCCGGCAAATTGTGATCGACGCCGTCCGTCAAAGCATACCAGATCACCATCCCCAGGTTGGCGGCCTGCGCGCGCACGTACCCCTTGGCCGGGTAGCGACTCTGCAATTCGTCATTGCCCCAGCGAGCGCCGCTCCAACCGGTCTCGGTGCAGAACAGCGGCGCGTCGCCAAAGCCATGCGCGGCCAGTCGCTGCCGCACATAGGCGGCCTTGCCCATAATATCCGCCCCATACGGCTCCCAATAGCTGCGAAAATAGGGGTAATAGTGAAAATTCATCGCATCAAAGCAGTCATGCCCCTGACAGGCCGTCAGCACATCGTCGAGAAAACGTTTGACAAAAGGCCCGCCCTGCTCCTCGAACCAATCCAGCGCCAGCCCGCCAAAGACCAATTGAGCCTGCGGGCTGGCCGCCTTGATCACGGGATACAGCGTTTGAAGCAGACTGGCGTACTCGGCGCCCTGACGCCCCCAATAGCCATGCGTCCCCTTTTTGGCGATTTCGACGGAGGCATTGTCGGGTTCATTATAAAGTTCAAAATACCGCACCCGCGGCGACCCCGGCGCGTCGTCCACGCCATCGCCGTCATAACGCTCGACCAACGCGCCGACAAACTCGACCAAATCCGCCGTATCCGTCACCGGGCCCATCGAATACAATGCCGCCCAGGCCGGCTGTCCCGCCAGGGTGATCAGCAATTGAATGTCCCGGTCCGCCGCGTTCGTCACCGATGCATCTATGCGCGACCAGTCATAGTTTGCCGGCGTCGTGTCGTTCGGTTCGACCCAATGCCAGGCGATCTGCCAGCGCACCCAGCGCGCGCCGGCGTCGACGACCTTGTCCACCATCTCGGTGCTCACATCGCCGTACCACTGCACGCCAAACTGCGAGGCAGACGAGCCCGCCGCCGCCAACGGTTCTTGCGCCCCAACCAGATGAACGGGCATCTCGATCGCGTCATCAGGCGCGTCCTGAACGACCTGTCCCCCGGCCTGAAGCCCCGGCGCAAGATGGCGCGAGCCGTTGGCCCACAATGCGCAACACATTATTGTTATACAAAACAAGATATTTAATGTCGATTTTTTCATTGGTTGGCTGCTGACTGGATCAGAGGTAGATAAATGCGGGAGAAAACAGAGGCAACGCCCCACACGCGCCCTTGCGGATCGACCGCCACACTGGTCAAAGCCCAATCGGGACGGGGCAGTGGAACGTATTCCTTGCGCGGAGGGAAACTGGGCGTCAGGTGCGCAAGCTGCGCCGCTCCCTGCTGGGCGATCCAAAACGTATTGTCGCCGTCCACCGCTATATCGACGGGCAAACTGCCCGCAGGAGACAAAGCGTACCGGCTGATGATTGGAAACGTCCCGTACTCGTAGCGGCTGACCTGATTGCCGGCCCGCTCGGTGCCCCACACTTCTCCGGCATTGTCCACCACCAAAGCATAAGGCTCATGCGGCACATTGGGCAAAACCTGACTGTAAATATGCACCCAACTATGAGGCGGCGTAAACTGGGTGACGCGATTGTTGGCCGTTTGGGCAAAATAGACGCCGCCCCCGGCCACAACAATGCCACAAGGTCGCCCGCCATCGAGCAGCGCATGCTGATACTCGTGGACGGCATAGTCTGTCGTAGACGTAACCACCAATCGGGCGACTCGATCGGCGTTCATCTGCGTGAACCACACGCTGCCGTCGGCGGCGAGAGCCAGATCGGCAGGGTAACTATGGGCGGTAGGGATCTGAAATTCGTCAACCTGTCCCGTTGCCGGGTCCAATCGCCCAATCCGGTTCCGCCCCGGCGCTGTAAACCAGACCCGGCCGTCGCCAGCAACGGCCAGGTTGAGCGGGGAACTGTCGCCGGCAAGCGCATACTCGGAAAAAACATAATCGGCAGTGGAGGTATAAACCAGCCTGCCGATTCGGTCGACGCCCGTTTCGGTGAACCACACATCCAGATTGGTTGCATTGGCGGCCAACGCGATCCCCCACGGAGACGCAGCGCGGGTAGGAATGGTGAACACTTGAAAAGCCTGCACGGCAGGGTCAAAACAAAGGACGAACGCCAGATCATTATCGCCGCCAGAGTGGGGACGCACAGACCCGACGCGCGCAGCCGACCGCTCCCCCCAGACCAACATCAGCGCCGCCAGACACAATCCCACCGCGACCACAACGCTCACCCAGACATATCGACGCACCTGACTCCTCTCACCGCGCTCAAAATCCCAAAACCTTGAACAAGGCCCGCTCCGGCAAGGTCAATGCGCGCACAAACAAGTGCAACGCCCGGCCTCGCAGGCCAAGCGTTGCACCTTTTTTACGCAGCCACGACGCAACAAGCAAATAGCGGGCAATACACCACGACAAAACGCGCCAACCATTGGTCGTCAAATCGATCGTCCGCTCGCCGCGCTCGATGCAGATCACCCTGCCCAGCAGCTGTTCTTCGCCAACCGGTGCATCGAGACGCAACGTTGCGTCCCCCATTGTCAGTAACCGCCGAGATTGTCCCCTGACGCCATATCCAACCACACGGTGAACCACCATCCGGTTCTGGACGCCAAACAAAACCACATCGCCACAACGCACGTCCTTGATGCCTACATGCTCAATCGTTGCCCGGTCGTCCGGCCGCGACATTGGATACATACTGCCGCCGCACAAAGACCAGGAGACGCCATACCCGTTGGCGACCGCGTCGCGGATCAGACCAACGGCTATGCCCGGCGAAATAGAATGAGACAACTGCTCACTCATAACCAAACATCAGGTATTGACCGGCGATCCACAAAGAAGCGGAAACGCGGGAGATTCCTTGGTCGGACAAGCTTGAGCCGCCGTTTGCTCGAACGTCTCCTCCAGGACAATCCGCGGTGTTTCGTACTTTTTTCGTGTGGAAAAAGGTTTCTTGTCTTTGTTCATCTTGTCCTCTCCTGCTAAATCTTGCTAATGATACGAGTGTGTTTCGTTTCGATTATACTGTAAAACACCCAAAATGGACTATGCTACCAACCCGTCAACCCTTGAA
>CAYZYE010000080.1:0-15996 GCA_964481205.1 uncultured Anaerolineae bacterium
CGGCCTTGGCCCGCCAGCGGTGACTTTAGTCACGAATTAGAATTTAACAGCCCTACCTCGGTGATAGTCATCGAAACAACATGCCACACAGTGTACGATTTTGCAACGACATTGAAGCATGTCAATTTGTATTGTACTCGATTCTCACACAACACGCAAGCCAATTTCCAATTTGCCTTTGCGTCCATTTTGTGGCACAATTCGAGCGACAGGACAGCGAGAGCGAGTGAGAAAAATGGCCGTTCCAGACCCAACCACATACTACCCAGACGACACCATCGCTGCCATCGCGACGCCGGTCGGCAGCGGCGGCATTGGCATTGTGCGCATCAGCGGGAAAAAAGCGCTGCCCATCTTGAAACGCATCTTTTGCCCCGGCGATCAAGTCTTTGCGCCGCGCGCGTTGACCTATGGACACATTGTCGATCCCCGCGCCGGCGAAACGGTCGATCAGGCGCTGGTCGTCTATATGCCCAAACCAAAAACCTACACCCGTCAGGATGTCGTCGAGATCGACTGCCACGGCGGCCCGATGCCGCTGCGCCGCGTGTTGGGTCTCTGCCTGCAACACGGCGCTCGTCTGGCCGGGCCGGGCGAATTTACCCTGCGCGCTTTTCTCAATGGCCGCATCGACTTGGCGCAGGCCGAGGCCGTGGCCGATATGGTCGAGGCAAAAACACAAGCCGGGCTGCGCATCGCCGTCGAACAACTCGACGGGCGCCTCTCGGGGCAGGTGCAACAGATCCGAACGCGGCTGCTCGCCGCGCAGAGCTGGCTGGTGGCCAGCATCGACTTTGCCAGTGACGAAATCCCGCCCTATGACATCAGCGCCGATCTGACAAGCGCGCAGCGCATGCTGACCCACCTGCTCGACAGCGCCGAACGGGGCATTGTGTACCGTCAAGGCCTGCGCACGGCCATCGTCGGCAAACCCAACGTCGGCAAAAGCAGCCTGCTCAACGCGCTGCTCCGCGCCGAACGGGCGATCGTCGCCCCGATCCCCGGCACGACGCGCGACACGCTGGAAGAGACACTCAACCTGGACGGCCTTCCCTTGATCCTGGTCGACACGGCCGGCATCCGCGCCGAAACGCGAGACCTGGTCGAAGGACTGGGCATCGAGCGCAGCCGGCATGCGTTGGCGCAGGCCGACCTGGCCTTGTTCGTGATCGACGCCAACGCGCCGCTCACCGGCGGCGACCACGAGATCGCCGCCCTGATCGACCGCAAACCGGCCATCGTCGTGATCAACAAAACCGATCTGCCCGTGCGCGTCGACGCCGCCTGTTTGCTGCCGCACGCTCCGCATGTCGAAATCTCGGCCTTGACCGGCGAGGGAATCGCCGAACTGGAACAGGCCATTCAAACCGCCGTCTTTACCGGGCAGGCGATCTCTGCCGGCGCGACCTGGGTCAGCCACCCGCGACACCGGGACGCGCTGCGCCGCGCCGACAAACATGTCCGGCATGCCCTGGACGCGCACCACAACGCGCTGCCCGCCGATTTCATCAGCATCGACGTGACGGCAGCGATCAATGTCTTGGCAGAAATCACCGGGGAAACGGCCAGCGAGTCATTGTTGGAGACGATCTTTGGTCGATTTTGTATCGGCAAATGAATGAAACACACTCTACACATATCGCCCAGGAGTCGCCCGATGCCGGAGCAAACCATCCTATTGATCGACGATGAACCGCATATCATCGAGTTGGCGCAAATGTACCTTGAAAAAGAAGGCTTTACGGTCTATAGCGCCGGCGATGGTCAGACGGCGTTGGAGCAAATTGCCGCCAGACAGCCCGATCTGATCGTGCTGGACTTGATGCTGCCCCAGATCGATGGCTGGCAAGTCTGCCGTCGCGTCCGCGCCGGGTCCGACGTGCCGATCATTATGCTCACCGCACGCGACGATGCGATCGACAAGATCGTGGGCCTGGAACTCGGCGCCGACGCCTACCTGACTAAACCGTTCAACCCGCGCGAACTGGTCGCCTGGGTCCGGGCCATACTGCGGCGCACGACGGCGCAAAAGAGCAACGCGGCGCCGGGCGCGTTGACCGCCGGCCAACTCGCGATCAACGCGGGCAGCCGTCAGGCGTTCGTCAACGGCCAGGCGTTGACGTTGCGGAACAAAGAGTTCGACCTGCTGCTCGCGCTGATCGAGAACAAAAACCTGGTCCTCAGCCGGGAAAAGCTGCTCGACCTGGTGTGGGGATTCGACTTTTACGGCCAAACGCGGACGGTCGATGTCCACATTGCCCACCTGCGCGACAAGCTGACCGGCAGCGACGTCGAGATCGAAACGGTGTGGGGAGTGGGATACAAACTGACCGCCGGATAAACAACCAGGCGGTCAGTTGGGCGCTACAAAAAAGCCAATTCGCCATCGACGACGTCCACGCGCACCGTGTCCCCCGGAGCAAACTGCCCCTGCAAAATCGCCAGCGCCAACGGGTCTTGCACCTGCCGCTGGATGACGCGCTTGAGCGGGCGCGCGCCATAGACCGGGTCATAGCCATCCTCGGCGAGTTTGCGCCTGGCGGCCGCGCTCAATTCGATGTCGATCTTGCGCTCGGACATTAACTGCCGCAAATGTTCGAGTTGAATATCGACAATCTGCACCAAATGCTCCTTGCTCAAACCGTGAAAGAGGACAATCTCGTCGATCCGGTTCAGAAATTCAGGCCGAAACTTGCTTTGCAAGGCCTGCATGACCCGCTCGCGGATCGCCGCCTCGTCGCCGGCCAGATCGCGAATCCATTGGCTGCCCACGTTCGAGGTCATGATCACCACCGTGTTCTTGAAATCGACGGTGCGCCCATGCCCGTCGGTCAGCCGTCCGTCGTCGAGCAGCTGCAAGAGCACATTGAACACCTCGTGGTGCGCTTTTTCGATCTCGTCGAACAGCACCACCGCATAAGGATGACGACGCACCGCTTCGGTAAGTTGGCCGCCCTCGTCGTACCCGACATAGCCCGGCGGCGCGCCGATCAAGCGGGCAACGGTATGGCGTTCCTGGTACTCGCTCATATCGACGCGAATGATGGCGTCTTGATCGTCGAACAAAAACTCGGCCAAAGCGCGTCCCAACTCGGTCTTGCCCACGCCGGTCGGCCCCAAAAAGATAAAAGAGCCGATCGGCCGGTTGGGGTCTTGCAGCCCGGCCCGCGCGCGGCGCACAGCATTACTCACCACGCGAATCGCGTCGTCCTGACCGACCACGCGCCGGTGCAGCCGCTCTTCCATCTTGAGCAACTTTTCCACTTCGCCTTCCAGCAGCCTGGAGACCGGAATGCCCGTCCAGTTGGCGACCACACGGGCAATGTCCTCGGCATCGACCTCTTCTTTGAGCAATTGTTGACCGTTTTGCATCTCTTTTAGTCGTTGTTCTTGCTCGACCTGCTGCCGCTCCAACAGCGCCAGCGTGCCATATTGCAGCTCGGATGCGCGACCGTAATCCTGGCTGCGCTGCGCCAGTTCGATCTCGTGCCGCGCCTGGTCGATCTGCTCTTTGGTATGCTGCAACGCCTGAATCGCCTCCTTTTCCTGGTTCCAACGCGCTTGCAAAGCGTGGCTCTTTTCGGCCAAATCGGCCAACTCTTTTTTCAGCGCCTTGAGCCGCTCCTTGCTGGCCTGGTCTTTTTCCTTTTTCAACGCCTCGCGCTCGATCTCGAGTTGCATGATCTCGCGATCGACGCGATCCAGTTCCTCCGGTTTAGAGTCAATCTCCATCCGCAGCCGCGACGCCGACTCGTCGATCAGGTCGATCGCCTTGTCGGGCAAAAAGCGGTCCGAGATATAGCGGTGCGACATTGTGGCGGCGGCAATGCACGCGCTGTCTTGAATGCGCACGCCATGGTGAACTTCGTACCTTTCCTTCAACCCACGTAAAATACTGATCGTGTCCTCGACGCTCGGTTCGACGACCATCACCGGCTGGAAACGCCGTTCCAGCGCCGCATCTTTTTCAATGTACTTGCGGTACTCGTCGAGCGTGGTTGCGCCAATGCAGTGCAGCTCGCCCCGCGCCAGCATCGGCTTGAGCATATTGCTGGCGTCCATCGAGCCTTCGGCGGCGCCCGCGCCAACCATGGTGTGCAACTCGTCGATGAACAGGACGATCTGCCCTTCGCTTTCGGTGATCTCTTTGAGCACCGCCTTGAGCCGCTCCTCGAACTCGCCGCGATACTTGGCTCCGGCGACCAGCGATCCCAGGTCGAGGGCGACGATGCGCTTGTTTTTCAACCCTTCGGGCACATCGCCGCGCACAATGCGCTGCGCCAATCCTTCGGCGATGGCAGTTTTGCCCACGCCGGCCTCGCCGATCAGCACCGGGTTGTTTTTGGTGCGCCGGCTCAAGACCTGGATCACGCGCCGGATTTCCTCGTCGCGCCCAATGACGGGATCGAGTTTGCCGTCGCGGGCCAGTTGGGTCAGGTCGCGCCCGTATTTTTCCAAAGATTGATACGTCGTCTCTGGATTTTGGCTGGTCACACGCTGGCTGCCGCGAATTTGCGCCAATGCGCCATAGATGGCGTTCTTGTCGATGCCGTTCTGGGTCAACAAACGCGCCGCCTGACCGCCATGCGCGCCGGCCAGAGCGATCAGCAAATGTTCGGTAGAGACATATTCGTCACGCATTTGCCGGGCTTCCTTTTCAGCCTGACCGAACGCGCGGCTCAACGTCGATGACATCCCCAGGCGCGTCGCCGCGCCGTAGACCTTGGGTTTGTCTTGCAAAACCTGGGCCACCTGATCGGCCAGATGCGGCGCCGGGATGCCCAGTTTTTCTACGATCTGCGGTGCCACGCCGCCCTCTTGGGTCAACAGTGCAGCCAACACATGTTCCGGTTCGATCTGGCTGTGATTGAATTCCTGCGCCAACGACTGCGCGCTCAAGATAGCCTCTTGGGCTTTTTCTGTATACCGGTTAATATCCATAACATCACCCCTTGCAAGTGTAAAAATAGAATTCACGACTCCACTTGGGTCATCCCCCTGTTTTCAGTGGAGCCACTGAGTGTATTATACACCTGTTTCATTAGAGCAAGATAAGAGACTTGATCAATCTGACCATTGAACCAGCTCCTTTTTGCCAATCTGTACGTTCTGGGGTACACTGTCAGATCGATCGCTCGCGGGCGAGTTTTTCAACACGCCTGCGCACCCGCCAACCACTTTGAAGAGACCTGGTTATGGATCATAAAATTTACCTTTTCGCACTCGTCATTCTGGGCATTTTGGCGTCCTGCGCGCGCCCACAACCATCACCGACGGCGCAGCCGCCGACGGCCACGCGGCAAACATCGCCATCGGCGACCTGTACGGCGACGGCAACGTTGACGCGCACCGCGACGCCGACAAGGACGCCGGCGGCAACGCCGACGACACCCCCAACGCCAACATGGACGCCAACTGCGTCTCCAACGCCCCAATCGTTGCCAAACAATGGCCTGATTGCCTACAGCGCCCGCATCGGCAACAATTGGGACATTTATGCAATTGCCCCCGGCTCGCAGGCGCAAATCCGTTTGACCTCCGACCCGGCCCCAGATCGCGACCCGGCCTTTTCCCCCGACGGAACCAGGCTGGCCTTTGCCTCGCGCCGCGACGGTTATTGGAATCTGTACCTGCGCACCCCCGACGGCGCGATCACTCGATTGACCGATGACCCGGCCTACGACGGCGCGCCCACCTGGTCGCCCGACGGCAAACGCCTGGCCTTTGCCAGTATGCGCGCCGGCAATCTCGACATCTGGACGCTGGACTTGGGCAGCGGCGCGTTGATCAACCGCACGCCGGACAGCCCGCGCGCCGACAGCGATCCGGCCTGGTCGCCCGACGGTGCGCAAATTGCGTTTACATCCTGGCGCTACGGCGACGCCGACATTTTGGTGATGGATTTGCCGAGCGGCGACGTGCGGCAGGTAACATCGACGCCAGACGACGAGCAGCTGTACGGGTGGCGCACCGCCGGCGAATTGATCTATGCCTCAATCGCCGGCGAAACGCAAGACGTGTACGGGCGTCCGGTCGACGCCGATCCAGAGTCGCCGGGCGCGCGCCTGACTCGCTGGCGGGTTGTCGGCGCCGCGACCATGTCGCCGGATGGCGATTACCTGGCTTTTTTATTGCGCTATACCCACGGCGCGCGGTTATTGGCACAGCGCATCGACGGCTCGTTCGAGTTGCCCGTTTACCTGCTCCCCGAGCTGCCCCTCGGCGGGGCGCTGTCGTGGACAGACACGCCGGCGCAATGGAAAGAAGCATCAGGCAAAGCGACAGTGCTTTACACCGAACATACACAGCCCGGTCACGGCTCGCCCTATGACCTGGTGCGCATCGAAAACGTCGAGGTCGGCAATCCGTGGCTCAGCGATCGCGTCGACGATTCGTTCGTCGCCCTCCGCCGGCGGATTATGGACGAAACGGGGCGCGATTTTTTTGCCCAACTCTCCGACGCCTGGCGCGGCATCGGGTACGACAGCGGCTGGTCGTCTTTTACCAGCTGGCACAAGACGGGGCGCGCCATCGACACGCTGCTCGACTACCTGTCGCCCGATCACCGTAAACGCTGGTTAGAGCTAGTTTTGGAACCGGGCGGCGGCGAGGTCTATTTTCGGCTCTACCTGTACTGCAAGCGGCAGGACGGCAGCCAGGGGGCGCCTCTCGAAACGCGCCCCTGGGACCTCACCGCCGACGCACGCCGGGCGTTGACCGGCGGACGGCGCAAAGCGCTGCCCACCGGCTATTACGTCGATTTGACCGATTTGATGGCCCAATATGGCTGGTTGCGCATTGCCGCGCACGATCACCTGGATTTTCACTGGCACACGCACTTTATGGCCGTCGAATATTGGCACTTTCAAAAGACCGGGGGACTGCTGTGGTATGAGGCCATGCTCGAGGTGTTTGCGCCGGAACGAGTCGAGGCGAACCATCGCTGGTCGATCCAGCAAGAGCGGGGCATGCCGGTGTGGTTGGCCGCGGCCAAGGGAATCCCGATCCCCGATCGCGAGCGCAAAAAATTGAACAGAATCGCTCGCTAACCCGGCGAATTTGGGATTGACGGCAGATCACTTTTGTGTTATAGTTGCCTCTTTGCAGAGTTTATTTGGAGGTTTTGATGAGATCGCGCGTTCAAATCGGCTTGCTCGTGAGCATGATCTGTGCCTGGATCATCTTGAGCGCCATCAGCTGCACGTTCGCACCACTCGCGCCCACCACGACGGCGGCTGAAGAAAATACAAAAACGGTACACACCTTGCCAACCTCGACCCGCGCCGCGCCGCCCACGGCCACGCCGGCCCCCCAGACGACAGCGCCGCCGGCGGGATCGCAGCGGGGCGACACGGCGATCGACTTTACATTGACAAACCTGGAAGGCGAGCAGGTGACGCTCAGCGACTTGAGGGGCAAGGTCGTATTGCTCAATTTTTGGGCAGCGTGGTGCGGTTATTGCCGCGTCGAAATGCCGGATTTGCAACAGGCCTATGACGACTATCAGGATCAAGGACTGGTCGTGCTGGGCGTCGACGTACAAGAAGGCGCAGCACCGGTGGCTGCGTTTGTACAAGACCTGAAAATCACTTTTCCGGTCTTGCTAGATCAACAAGGCCGGATCACGTCACAATACCGGGTGCGGGGACTGCCAACCAGCCTGTTCATCGACCGCAAAGGGGTCATTCGAGTCGTACATTTGGGGCCGGTCGATCGCCAGCAAATTGACCGTTATCTAGCACAGATCGGGATTTCAGCGCCATGACCGATCACACATTGCCGCGCCCCCCGCTGAGTGGGTGGAAAAAAGACCTGGTTTTGTTTATCGACCGCCAGGTCCTGGCGCTGGCCAAACATTGGCTGGCGACCTTTAACCTGTTGGTCGGCATGTACACACTGCTCCCCATCCTGGCGCCAATATTGATGGCCAACGGCGCGCCGCAGATCGGCAAATGGATTTACGTCTTGTACAGCCCCGCCTGTCACCAACTGCCACATCGTTCCTTTTTTCTCTTTGGCCCGCAAGCCACCTATTCGATCCAGGAACTGTGGGCGCTGAACCTTTTGCCGGACACCAAGCTCCTGACATTGAAACAGTTTTTGGGCACGCCGCAGATCGGCTTCAAGATAGCAATATGCCAACGCGACATTGCGCTGTACGGCGGGCTTTTCGTCGGCGGGTTGGCCTTTGCCCTGCTGCGCAAACGCCTCAAACCATTGTCGCTGCTGCTTTACGGCCTGTGCCTGCTGCCTATGGTCATCGACGGGGGCACGCAGCTCATCGGCTTGCGTGAAAGCAGTTGGCTCACCAGAACCATCACCGGCGGGCTGGTCGGGCTGGCATCGGTGTGGATGTTGTATCCCCACGTCGAGATGGCCTTTGCCGAGATACGCTGGCGCGCTCAATACCAGGTCGATAAAGAATAGCGGCGCTCCAAGCCGGGATGTATTTATAGCTCGGGGCAACTGGCTCATCGAGAACGAGCACGGCTGAAAAGACAGTGCTTTTGCTGTAACCTGGCCTTAAAAACGGCATTTTCTCGGCCAAACGCGGATGATAAACCCACTGCCCCCAACGGTCAGTGCATCCCCAAGCCACGGTCATTTGTTCTCGTCCAAGACCTGTGATATAATTTGCCCCTTGAACGACGTCGAAAGCCCTGTTCCGGCGCGTCTGCGAACAGCGCTTCACCAACTCGGCCGGGTTGGAATGCAAAGGCCATAAATGGGTATCGGCAGTGACAAAATTATTACCACACTGCGCGAACGGCAGCAAATCAAGTCCAATATCGCCGGCTTGCTCCAAGTCACTTCAGAAGGCGAGATTCACCGCCGCGCGCAACATATCGCTGCCAGCGGTCGCCAGGTGATACCTGTGATCTTGAACAATCTAGATCGCTCGAATCCGCAAATGCTCAAAGCGGTGGGGCTGGTCTCGTCGTTGTACCCAGACCGCGACGAAATGGTCGCCGGGCTGTACCAGACGGCGGCCGACAAAGGCAAGCCCGACCACTGCCGCGTGGCGGCAATGTTGATTCTGGAACGCTATTTGAACATCGAGCCGGACCCTGCACTGATCGAAACGCTGCACGATCCACAGACCATGGTGGTGCAGTCGATTGATGAAATGTTGCACGAGAGCGAATCCCATCCATTGGCGCTGCTCGACTATGTCGCCGACCTGGCCCCCCAGCCGGCGGACGTGCTGGACGATGTGATCGATAATTTGGTACAAATTGGCCGCGCGCGCGCGGTACCCATGTTGTGCCTGCTGGCGCAAGAGCCGGATACAGAACTGGCCGCGATGGCGATCCACGCTTTGGGGCGGATCAATCACCGCGACGCCGCGCGCGGGCTGGCGTCTTTGCTCCCGATGCTGCCGTTGACGACGAGCGCGTTGGCCGAAAGAAGCTTGCGCAAACTGCAATTCAAAGGAATCGCTGCCCCGCCGCCTGCGGACATGGACAAACGCTGGCGCGCGCTGGTCAGCCCGATCGACGGCCATGGGAATCAGGTCGTCTGGTTTATTCGCGCAAATGCACCGGCGGACGGCCGCGCCGATCATTGCCTGTTCATCGGCGCGGCGATCGCCGAAGGACAGGGCATTGTGCAAGCCTATGGCGGTTACGCCGCGCCGGCCCAGAGCGTACCGCCCAGACAGCCATCTGGATACATACACAGCGTATATGTACAAAATGACATAATGCTTTATATGCTGGAAACTGATTTTGATTACGGACGTTGGCTGGTCAAACAGGGGCAGGCGCAGAACGCCAAATTGTTGACGCCGCTGCCGGTGGAATACCGCTTGATGGGGCAGCTACTCTGGCAGTACCCGGCAGTAGAGATCGAGATGACGCGCCGGCAACGCTCAAACGCACTCGAATTGCTGGACGAGACGGGCAATTTACTCGTCCATCCGGCGTTCAACCAGTGGTTCGTCGACGAGGATCACGTCATTCAGCACACATTGTCGTTGATCCAACAATCGCCGTCTGCAATTGAGCAAAATCTAGGAACCTGGGCCGGTAAACTGGCGCAAGCCTATTTCGATCACGAACAGGTTCATCGGCTAAGCGCCCGGCTGGCGGCGGTAGCCGAGTGGCTGTTGCGGGCCAAACAAGCTCATCTGGCCCAGGTGGCGTTTGCGGCAGCAGACACGATCACGACCGTCGCGCCAGATCGACATCCCTTTACCCTGCGTATGGCCGAGCGCGGGCTGGAGGTCATTATTCAACAGTTGCACAAGCAATACAGTCTGGGTTTGGACGTTTGAAATGGCAGGGCGAAATCTCACGCCCATATTGTTGGTTTATCGAGACGCTCTGCAAAAATAATAAAGGAGAACATAGAGATGGCGAATTTTGGTGTATGGGAATGGCTGGTCATCCTGGTCATTGTGCTGGTGATCTTTGGCGCCGGGCGCGTGAAGGACATTGGCAAGGGATTGGGTGGCGCGATCAACTCGTTCCGGCAAGAAGTCAAAAAGGGAGCCAAGGACGAGAAAAAAGACCCGGTGGACAGTTCGGACGACTAGTCCCTGGTCTGTGTCTTTGAACAACGAGCGCAGCCGGCAAGTGGCTGCGCTCGTTGCTTGTCTTTGTTGATCCGCCCAAAAAGACGGGCCGGCGATCAAAGAAATATGTTTTGTACCGTTCCAATCAACTCTTCGATCCGCAGCGGCTTTTGCAAGTACCGGCGAGCGGCCAACTGGTACGCTTTGCGCTCGATCTCGGGTGAACCAAAGGCGGTGATCAGGATGGTCTTGGCGTCCGGGTCGAGATCGCGCACCTGTTCGATCAGATCCAGCCCGTTCAACCCCGGCAAGCGAAAGTCGACGACCAGCAAGTCAAACGAGCGCGTTCGCATTTGTTCCAAAGCAGACTCGGCCGACCCGATGGTGTATACCTCGTAATCCTTCCCCAGCCCCTTGAGTCCTTCTTGCATAAAAAAGGCAACTTTGCTCTCATCATCGACAATTAGGATACGTTTTCGATCCAACTCGGCCCGCCTTTGCTCCTGATTGCATTTTGGTGTGTTTCATTTGCCTTGTAGCATCAGCCCTTGTGGCTGTTTTGCCTGTTCCACCCGACCACAGGTCGCCCGCAAGGGGCGACGCTACAGACACCCAAATCATTTGAAACACACCCATTGCATTTTGGTGATGCTCTGATCATACCACAAAAAGCAGGCGCTCTTGATTACGTTTCTGTTACGTCCCGGTTACGCAAATGTTACAACGAATCCGTCTGGCCTAAAATCGCTTCATCCGCACCCACAACTTGCGTAAACCGGCAATCGAGAGAATATCGTCCCTAAAGATGCGCCACACGCGGCGCGGCGTCAGGGCGTAAAAACGGAGATAGGCCCACTTTTTGTACAAATCCAACTGCCAGCCGGGCAAAACCTGGCTCGACTTGTACACCGAGCGATTATAGTAATTGAAATCCGCCAAATCGTCGCCGACCAATTCCCTGGTCTTGTCCCACAAATAGGTGCCCGGCAGCGGCGTGGTGATGTTGAACGCCGCCTCGTCGATGGGCAGCCGCGCCGCGTACTCGATGGTGGCGACAACCTCGCGGCGCGTTTCCGTCGGTGCGCCGAGCATAAAATATCCACCGATGCGCAGTTTTAACTTTTTGGCAATGCCGGCCGCCTGGCGCACCTGTTCGATGGTGATGCGTTTGTCGTATATCTCGTCCAGGATGCGCTGCGAGCCACTCTCGATGCCCATATTCATCTGCACCAACCCCGATTCGGCCATCTCTTGGACCAGGTGCGGGTTTTTGACCACCAGATCGGCGCGGACGTTGCAGCCCCACTTGAAATCGAGGCCGGAATCGCGCAGCCGGTGGGCAAACTCGGTGGCCCAAGCCTCGTGCGCAATAAACGTATCGTCTTCGAGCATAAACGCATCAAGACCATACTTGACCCTCAATTCACGCAGTTCGCCGATGACGTGCGCCACCGGACGGCGGCGCAAACGCCGTCCAAAAAGTTTATCCAACGTCGGTTGGCAATAGGTACACGAAAACGGGCAGCCGCGCGAGGCAATGATCGACGTGCCGCGCAGCTCTGGCGAAGCGGCGGTCAGGCTGTACCACGCGCGGGCATACGCCTCCATATCGACCAGATCGCGCGCCGGATAAGGCAACGCACCCAAGTCGTGAATGGGCATACGCGGCGGGTTGCGGACGATCTCGCCGGCGCGTTTGTACCACAGCCCATCGACGCCGTGGGGATCGCCGCCATGCTCCACCAATTCGCGCAGCGTTTCCTCGCCCTCGCCCAGACAAACGATATCGACCATATCATAAGCCAGACTTTGTCCGGGCAGCACGGTCGGGTGCGGCCCGCCCCACAAGACAATGGGCTTGCTTGGGGCGTCGTGCGCAATCTGTGAAGTATAAACAGCATCGTTAAGCATCGCCGTCATAACCGAAACACCAACAATATCGTAATCGCCGGCGTTGATGCGTCGTTTGATCGTTTCCAGTGGGTGGGTGTAAAAAGTAGCGTCGATCACATCGACGACCAACCCCGGCACGGTTTTGCGCAAATAAGCGGCCAAAGAGAGAATACCCAACGGCGGTTGGCCCGACGGATAGCGGGTTCGCGGAAAGACAAAGGCGATTTTCAAAATTTTGCTCCTACAAATAAACAGCCTGAATTTGACAATCCAGGCCGGGCAGGCTGGAATAATTTAAATTCGGGAACTCGCTATATTTCCAATTTGGGACGCCCGCGCAGCCCCAGCGCGCCGTCGATGGCATAGAGCACACCGCCGACCAGGCCGGGCAGCACCGTTTGCAGCGCGTAACGCATCAGCGACATGGCCACGGCGGCGCCGCCGGCCACATCGACGGTGCGGTAAACCAGGCGATAGGCCTGCTCGCCGACGCCCAGCCCGCCCACCGACGGCACGAGCAGCGACATCGCCAGGATCGGGGCGTACAGGAAAAAGACGCCCAAGGGCAACGCGATATTTAACCCACGGGCGATCAAAAACTGCGCCGTGATCGACATCACGTTAAAGATCAGCGAAATGCCGCACGCCTGCCCCAGCGCCGCGTAACCGCACCCGCTCACGGCCCGGTAAAAGCGTTCCAACCCGGCCTGCCCAGGCAGTTTGACCTTGCTCCCCAGCCACGGCACAAAGCGCGTGCCCATCAACACCCAGCCGCCCAACACGGCAGCGGCGGCAAAAGCCGCGACCAACAACGCCATATCCGGCGGGATGTCTTGCCAGCCAAAGGGCAGCGCCAGCAGCCCCATCACAAAAAGCATCCACAACCCGGTGGCGCGATCGACCAACACCGAACCCGCCGCCTCTGGCGCTTTTTTGCTGTCGCGCGCCAACTCGACAACGCGGATCGCATCGCCGCCAAAGCCGCTCAACAAAAAAATGTTGAAAAACGAGCCAACAAAATAGAGCTTGACCAATCGCCTCAAGGGCACATCGATCTCTAACGCACGCAGCAAGACCAGCCATCGCACGGCTCGCAGCGCCACCCCGCCGAGCGCCAACAGTTCGGCCCCGAGCAAATAGCCCCACCTGGCCCGCGCGACCACGTCCCACAGTTGGCGCAAATCGACCTGGACGAGTAGCACATAGGCCAGCATGCCGGCACTAATGACGATTTTCAGAACATTGAATACCAGACCTTTTCTCAATGTTCTTTATTCCATAGCTGCATTGCCACAACCACGACAATGACCGCCAGCGGTACCAAAAAGCTGGCGCAACACATCAGAACGAGCAAAATGTTGACCAATCCAATCGCCTCCATAAACCTTTCCTCATTCGACGCGAACGGGAGCCAGCAAAACGCGGTCTCCGGCCGGCCGCCCCTCGACGAGCACCGCCAGCCGTCCGCTCCGATGTCGATAAACGCCCACCTCGAGGCGCGCCTCTTGCGACGCGGACTCGGCAACGTGAAAACGGTGAACCTGAACGGCCACATCGCCGCGCCGCCAGCCGGTCGGCGGGCAGTGCAACACATCGACGCCGCCAATGACCCGGCTCTCCCCGTCGAGCAAATGGACAAAAGTGTCCCAGTCATCCTGTTCGTGTACGGTGCGCAGCGCGCGCCAATACGTCACCAACTCGAGGACATCGCCCGGCGCGAATGACCGGGCATTCAGGCGATACGCGATCAGGGTCATCACCTCGCCAAATTGCGCGCCATGTTCCAACAATTGGCGTTGTTCGGGCTGATTGAACGTCACCTCTGGGCTGATCCACAACGGCGAACGCCCGGCCAGCGTTTCCAGCCGCGCTTCCAGCGCGTCGCCGCCGCGCCAGCGCCACACCTCAAAAAATGGATTTTCGTCGTCGGGATTCAACTCGCGCCGTTCGATCAACACGGCGTCGGCCTTGAACTCGGCGCGCAGCGCGGCGTCGAGCGGCGTCAACGCCGAGAAAATGTACCGCGCCTCGCCTTCGACGGGATAGACGATCCCCCCGCGCCCATCGAACCAGCGGTCGGCAATGTCGTACCGCGCCGAGACATAGCGAAAAATCCAGGGGTCGTGGTAATAGAGCGGGTACATTGCCGAAAAAGCGACTACGCCGTCCTCCGGCTCGTCACGCAGATACCTGGACGCGGCGACCATGTTTTGGTTGTGAATGTTGCGCGTCTGCGGCCTGTTCGGCCAGTCGATGAAATAGGTATACGCCGAACGCCAACCTTCGTTGAAAATCAAAGCGATGGCTAAAACAAGCCACATTGCCTGCACCCACCGCCAGCGCCCGCGGGCCGAGCGGAGCCATGTACCCAATTCGATCAGCGAAAGCGCCAGCAAAATGTACACCACCGGCTGCGCCTGAAGCGTGCGCCAAAAAATGCCCTCGTTGGTCGTCACCAGGCCGGAAAACATGCCCGCCGGAAGCCAGAGCAACAAAAAAGCGTAACGCATATCGCGCCAGCGCCAAATAGCGACAAGCAACCCGGCGTAAAACAAGATCGATCCGGCCCAGTCGAAAATGGGGCGCCCCGGAATATTGTAAACCCAAAAAGTGTCGCCGACCCAAGAAAAAACACGCACGCCGTTCCACAAGTGGCGCAGCAGACGCTGCGGTTTGCCCTGCAAAAACTCGTTGATCGGCCCCATCATGCCGGCAAAACGCACCTGGTCGCCCGGATTGTCGATCAGGTACCGGGCCAACGGCAAAGCGATCAGCCCGGCCACGACGATCATTAACAACATGCCCGGCCAAACTCGACGCAGCAGCGCACGCGCTTTGTTGAACAACAACATGTACAGCACCAGCGCCGGAAACACCGCCCAAGTCACCCGCGCCGGAAGATAGGTGTAAAAAGAAAGGCCGAGAAACACGCCGGCGGCGGCAAAACAGGCCATTCGCCCTTTGCGATTGGCGATGCGCAGCGCCTCCCAGGCCAGGATCGCTGCCAGCAGCCACACCGAGGCCAGCGTATTGCCGCGCAAGGCCTGCCGGCAAATGCTGATCGGCCAAAAGGACACCGCCAGCCAGGCCGAACTGATCCAGGCGGCGTGAAAGCCAAACTGCCGCCGCGCAAAATACCAGGTCAACGGAACGAGGATCAGACCAAAAGCCGCCGCCACGGCGCGCATGACCGTGAGCGTATGACCAAACAACGCAAAAGCCGCGGCGACAAAATACGAATAAAACGGCTCGTGACCGTAACCCAACGTGAAATAGATCGGCCACTCGCCATTCAAAATGGTCTCGGCTTCGGCGCCAAACGCGGCCTCGTCGTGCGTCATGCCCGGAGGCACGGTATCCAGCCGCGCAAAACGCAAAAAAGCGGCAACGACCAGGATCAAAGCCAAAACGCTGACCTCGATCCAAAAGCCGGGCCGCCCGGATTCCGTTGTCGGTTCGTTTCCTCGCTCTTTGCCCACAATGGGGCTAAATATACTCAAAACCGCCGAAAGCGCAAGTCTGGCCAGGGCATTTGCATCTAAATTATTTGGGCATGTTTCAAATGGGTTGGGCGTCCGTGGCATCGC
>CAYZYE010000081.1:0-11084 GCA_964481205.1 uncultured Anaerolineae bacterium
CATCTCGGATTACCTGGACCGTCAGCCCACCGTGATCGCACCGGCGCAGCCGCAGCGGCCGGAAGAGGGATTCAAGGGACAAATCGCCTTCGAGGGCGTGTCCTTTGGTTATGGCGATGAACCCGTCCTCCACGACATCGATCTCGACATCCAGGCCGGCGAGACGATCGCCCTGGTCGGGCCGACCGGCGCCGGCAAGAGCACGATCGGCCGGCTGTTGGCGCGATTGTACGATGTGCAAAGCGGCGCAGTGACCATTGACGGCGTCAATGTGCGCCAGATCGCCGCAGCCGATCTGCACAATCTGGTCACAATCGTCCCACAAGATGTGTTCTTGTTTGCCCAAAGCATCCGCGAAAACATTCGCTATGGCGATTTGGAGGCTGACGATGAACGGGTCGAAGAGGCGGCGCGGCGCGCACAGGCGCATGCCTTTATCGAAAGACTGCCACGGGGATATGACAGCCAGGCCGGCGAAGGCGGGGCGATGCTCTCCGGCGGTCAAAAACAATTGGTGGCCTTTGCGCGCGCCCTGCTGGCCGACCCCAGAATATTGATCCTCGACGAGGCGACGGCCAACGTCGACGCCCACACCGAAGCCTTGATCCAGCAGGCGATGGACGAAATACGCCGGGGACGCACCACGATCATCATCGCCCACCGTTTCTCGACGCTGCGCAAAGCAGACCGGATCGTCGTCGTCGAGGACGGGCGCATTGTGGGTCAGGGGCAGCATCAAGAGCTGATTCAGCACAACCCCGCTTACCAGCGGCTTTACCGCCGCCAATGGGCCGACGCACAGCCACACCAGGAGCGTGCCGAGAAAAGCAAGAGCAATCAAGGAACGTGCTGAAAAACCTTCCAGCACACCCGCCAGCCGCAGAGAACGCCGAGATCGCCAAGAGACAAAACATCGCAGAACTGCGTAGCGCGTTCTTGCTATTACCCAGGCGACGCGATTCATCCGCCGCCGTCGGCCTCGGAATAGGGATTCCGAGGCTACGTTTTGTGGGCGGTTGATGAAAGCGTTAACGAGTTTTTTCAGCGCGCCCCTTAATGTACTGGCTCGATCGACTTGACGTGGCCGAGCATGTTGATCTTGAGCTTCCACCTGCTGCCGATCTGGCACTGCTGGAACTTGTCCTCGCTGCTGGTGGTGTAAACGTAATCCTTTTTCTCGGTCGTGAAAAACACCTTGTACGACTCGGCACGATCCCGTTCACGCTGGCCGGCGCCCAGATTGAGGCGCGGCCAGAGGGGGTTATAATCGGCACCGCTGCGCTTGCGTGTATCGACCTTTTTCCATTCTTTGACCGTATAATTGCACCAATCTTGATAAACCTGGTATTTACAATCCTGCACCACCTCGCCGTGCCCCGTCCCCTTGTCGATCGTATACGGCGTGCCGCACACCTCTTTTGCGCCGGGCGCCGGGTTGTCCTGCGTGTGATGCATCTTTTTTCTGCACGAGCCGAGATCGGCGTCGCTGGGAATATCATCCTTCCATCCCGACCTGGACACATCGCCCAACTCTTCGATCTCGATGCTGCGTTCCCACTGCACCGAAGACACCGTGCCGGTCACTTGTTCGCGCGAGATCATTGACAGCGTCGCCAAAACACACCCCACGCAGAGAAAAACGCCAACCAGAATGACAAAAACGGCCAGCAACGGGCTGACCTTGCCCGCCGGTTTCCGGGGCGCCTTGGCGGCGGTTCGCGGCTTTGGTTTGGGCCGCGCCGGGCGTTTCAGGCTGGCGTTGCAAGCCGAACAGCGAGACGCCGTAGCCGGGTTCTCGGTGCCGCACTGCGGGCACTTGACCGGCGCCGCCGGTTTGTCGCGATACGCGCCAAGCACCTGGCCGCTCTCGCGCGCCGTGGCCGATTCGAGACTGGCGCCGCACTGTGTGCATCGTTCAGCTGTGGCCGGATTGCGCGCGCCGCAAAAAGCGCAATGCACATCCGGCCCGGCCTTGGCCCTGGCAATCTCGGCCTCGTCGGTAATCAGCTTTTCCTCGGCCTGCTGCTGAAACTCGACCTTTTTCGGTTGCTGCGCGCCGCACCCCGAACAAAACTTTTGCGGGCCGGGGTTCATCGTACCGCATTTGGGGCATTTCCACTCCAACTCGACATAACCCAGTGTTTTTCTGACCATTTCTCACCCTCCTCTGACACATCCTCCATCACGCCCCACAAGGGGCTATGCTACGGACACCCCAATCATTTGGAACACCCCCCCGTTATTTTAACACGTCCCGACATGATCGTCAAAGCGCCAGCCCCAGGCCCCAGACCGGGACGATCGCCCCGCTAAAAAATTGGCATCTTTGTCGCTTTGTGGTACAATAAATACAGGATTTGCCCACCGGAGGAAAAACAAGATGAGCCAACTGCGAGATGACGCCGACAACAAGCCCACCATCCTCGTCGTCGATGATGATCGGGGCACAATCGAACTGATCCAGATGATGCTGCGCGTGCGTGGATACGAGGTTCTGGTGGCCTATTCGGGGTTAGAAGCCGTCGCCTTGCTCAAAGAGCATGTCAAACAACGCACATTTTGGTATCCATTGCCCATCGACCTGATCTTGCTCGACATCATGATGCCCGGCATTGACGGCTTTAAGGTCTGCCAGCACGTCAAAGACGATGCCATCTTGAAATACATTCCCGTCATTATGGTCACGGCTCTGGAAAACACCTCAGACAAGATCGCGGCAGTCGAGTTTGGCGCAGACGGGTACATTACCAAACCATTCCTGCCCGAAGAGTTGGGGTCGGCGATCAAGGCCAAGTTGCAGATCAAACGTCGAGAGGAAAATCTTTTACGTCGCAACGCGGAACTAGAGGCGATCAATGCCATTTCGGCGGCCACAACGCGCACCCTTGACCTCAACCGGATATTGGAAGCCAGTTTTACCGCCTTGCTCAAACACACCGAATTGGCCGCGGCCGCGCTCTATCTTTACAACGACGAGACCAAACAACTCGAATGTGTGATGCAACACGGCATCGATCGCCCAGAAATACTGTCGGCAACCGAGGGAACGGTCGCCAAGGCCTTGCGCACACAGGTGGCGCTCACACTCACCGAAAGCGACATCGGCGATCGTTTGAGACCAAACGCGCCGCAAACCACCAAAATCAGCGCCTATATGGCCATCCCCTTGCGCGGCGTCGAGCGTTCACTGGGCGTATTGGAGATATTTGTCCCGCGTCCGCACACCCTCGACGATCACGAGATCGAAACATTTTCGACCATCGGCGACCGGATTGGCAGCGCCCTGGAAAACGCCCAGATTTTCCAGCATTCTCAAACCCTGCTCGCCAAATCATACCAGCTTGGCGCGGCCCAAACATAGCGCGCAATCCGCTCTATGCCTGCGGCCCGTTCATCGAGCGACCGAGCAGCCAGCCGACCAGGATACACCCCACGGCCAGCAAGACCACGGGCAACACCGGCAGCGTCGACTCTGGCTCCGGCTTGACCTGAAACGCATCAATGACACATTGGCGTCCGGTCGAGTCCGGGTTGGTCAACTCACTGACCGACAGACGCAGCGTGCGCTGTTTGGGCGTCTCGTCACTGACAACCGGATAGGTCTTTTTGACCGCTTCGGGTTCATACAGATCGATACAAGAACGTCCCCACCGATCAAGCGCCAACCCCTCTACATCTTGACCATCCAATGTGACCAACAACTGCCCGCCTTGCGGCCCGCACCAGACACTCAAATAAACTCGCCCACCGTAAAAGGTAAAAGTCAGTGTGCTGCCGGGTTCTTGGCCCACCAGCACCGACTCACCGCTGGCCGCCGGATTCGAGACCGCTCGCCACGCCTTGGGCGCGGCAGAAACCGCCGGGTGAGTCTCCTCAAAATAGCCCGGCCCGGCCTTGCTCAGCTGCGCCGCTTTGTCTTTGACGGCCAAATAAACGCGCCGTGGCGCAAAGTCCACATCGACCATGCGGAAATAATACCCCGCGTCTTGCGGATCAATGTTCCCCACCTGGCGAAAATACCAGATGTTGAACACGCCGGCCCAGGGCCAATTTTGACGCGCATACTCGATTCCACGCAAAGTAAACTCGGCTTGCTGCTCTTCGGTCACACGTTTCCAGATCAATGACTCTGGGGGAAAAAATTCCGGCGCAGCATTCCAACCATATTCATTGAACCAAACAGCCTTGTGCCCATCGCCATAACGCTCCATAATCTCGCGTTGCAGCGAAACCCGGGCGAAATTGAGCTTGCCGGGCGAAGGGGCGTCTTCAGGCGGCAGATCCATCCCAAAAGCGTTGGCCGAAAGCAGGTCAAAATAATCCGCTGCGCCCGCCTGGTACATCTCTTCCAGGTATTGCAAATCGTTCATCGCCCGCCACTTGCCTGGTTCGGGGTGTGGCTCACCGAGGGTGATCGCCAGCGGCGCGTTCAGCACATATACGTTTGGATCGGCCTTTTTGGCATAGGTATATGCAGTTTTGAGTAGTTCAACATAGCCAGCCGGATCGACGGGCCGGTTGCCCCACTCGATGAACAAGTTTGGCTCGTTCCAAATTTGAATGTAACGCACCCGCCCCTGGTAGCGATCGACAAAACGGTAGACAAACTCGCCATAGTCCTGAAAATCGTCGGGGGGACGCCCCGGCATCGAATTGTCTTGCCGCGACCAATTGGGCGCGCCATCGAGCCGGGCAATGATCTGCAAGCCATACGTCTCGCACAGATCGACAATGTCGTCATACTTGGCCCAACGAAACTGCCCCGGCTGCGGTTCGATCTCGGCCCAGATAAACTGCTGCTTGGCCCAGCCGATCCCCGCCTGAGCCGCCATGCGCACCGTCTCCTCGCGCTTCCAGGCCTCGACCTCGCGTTCGAGAAAAAAGTTGGCCCCAAATGGATTCAAATCGGTGTGGGGAATTTCGCGCCGAACATGCACGTCGCCGGCCGGCCTGGCGAAAATACGGGGATACAACACATACCCCAGCCCGCCCAGCAAAGCGATTAAAATACCAAGCAGGGTGATCGAACGTCGATTCAAGGCGAAACCAGGCCTTCCGTGTCACCGCCCCCGGCCGCCGCCGGTTGAGGCGCGCGGCGGCGCAAATGACGGTAGAGGATCGCGGTCAACGCTCCGGCCAGCGCGGCGATCGCAAACACCTGGGCCACGGCAATGCGCCCCCACATCCAGGCATCCAGCCGCCAAAATTCGATCACCCCGCGCCCCACGGCATACCAGATCACATACAGGCAAAACACGTCGCCGTCCAACAACCAATCGCGGAACCGCCCGCTCAACCACCACAAGAGGACAAAACCAACCAGACACCACAACGACTCGTACAGAAAAAGAGGCTGGAAAAGCGTGTCCATTGGATATGAAACAATGTCATTATATGGCACAATACGCCAATTTGGTCCGATGTGAATCCCCCACGGCAGCGACGTCGGCGGGCCGTACAGCTCCTGGTTGATGTAATTGCCCCACCGTCCAATGACCTGCGCCAGCAAAACGCCATACGCGCCAATGTCCAGCCAGACAAGCGCCGGCAGCCGGGCAAACCGCGCGTACACCGCAATGCCCAGCGCCCCGCCAATGATCGCGCCGATCAACCCCAGCCCCCCTTCCCAAATCTTGAAAATGGCCTGTGGATTTTCACGGTAATACGCCCAGCCCAGCATCCCGCCCTGACCGCTGGAAAAGACGTGATAGACTCGCGCGCCGATCATGCCCATCACCAGACAAACCAGCAGCGCGTCCCACACGCGCTCTGCATCCTGCCCGCGCCGGCGCGCCTGGATGGTCGCCACATACGCGCCGCTCAACACCCCGGCCACAATCAAAATGCCGTACCAATAGACGGCCAATTGACCGATCTTGAATGCAATGGGGTTCATCTCTCCTCCTTGCCAAGCTGGACAATGTTGCCTACGAATGTATCCAGGACGCCTATGGCGTCCATACATCAAACAGAAACATGCGCCTCCGCTCCCAGTCAATCCGCCGGCCGTCTACGGCGACGCGAACTGCATTATACCACAGATTATCAGGCGGGCGAAAAATCGCCCAGGCGAATTTTCAGTCTTTGACAACTTGGGAATGTAATGTTACAATGCAACACGTTTACAAGCACAGCGGAGCCGTTCAATTCTACAATCCGGCGGTTGAAACCGCGCTCCCCCTACGGCGACGAGTCCCCGCCAGCGGGGACTTTGGTCACAAATTAGAATTGAACAGCTCCCGCGTGGATGTATCTCTGAACAGACCGGGATTGACTTTTTCGCCGGGCCTGAGTACAATGGCGTTGCGGTAAAAGCCAGGATCGTCATATTGAAAACCATACCCGGAGGAGAGATGGATAAAAAAATCACCATTATTGGCGGCGGGAGTAGCACTTTTGTGCCCCAACTGATGCGCTTGTTTATCGAATCCCAAGTGCTTCGGGGCAGCACGATCGTGCTGATGGACATCGACGAGCATCGCCTGGCGGTGATGGATCAACTGTGCCGAACCCTGGTCGAACGGGAAGAGGCCGAGTTGATCATTCAGAGCACGACCGATCGGCGTCAGGCTTTGACCGGCGCCGATTTTGTCATCGCCGCGATCTCGGTCGGGGGAATGGACGCCTGGGAAAAGGACATCGAGATTCCGGCGCGGTACGGCGTTTATCTGACCATTGGCGACTCGGTTGGCCCCGGCGGCATCATGCGCGCCTTGCGGCATATTCCGGCGTTGGCCGGCGTCATAGACGACATGGCCGAGGTTGCGCCCGATGCGTGGTTGTTCAACTATACAAATCCTGTCTCTTCGATTATGACGGCGCTCAAACGCCGCCGGCCAGAGGTCAAGTCGGTTGGGTTGTGTTCATGTCCCTCGCTCACGCGCAACGCTCGATACCTGGCGCGGTGGGCGCACGTCGATCCGTCACAAATTGTCCTTCCTGCACCGGCAGCCGGGTTGAACCATTGTGCATTTATGCTCGACGTGCGTTTGATCGACGGCAGCAGCGCTTTGCCGGCCATTTTGGCGCACACCGATTCAGAGGTGCAGCGTTTGATGTTAGAGACGTATGGCGTGCTGCCTTATTGTTGGAGCCATGTCACCGAGTTTTTCCCAATGTTGAGTCATCTGGCCGAGCCGTATCAGGGCAAATTGCAAGGGCTGGAGATGAGATTTGGGCTGCATGTTCACGATATGGAGCACGAACGCGCGCGGATGAAACGTTGGGAACAACTGGTCGAATCGTGGAGCGCGGGACAGGGTGAACAGGTGTCGCTGGATGTGCTGCCCAAGGCCGAGGCGATCGAGGTGGTGGAAATCATCGAGGCCTTGTTGACTAACCGCAAGACCTTGTTCGGTCTCAATGTGCTGAACCGTGGCGCGATCCCCAACCTGGCAGACGACGCCATTGTCGAGGTCACCAGCCTGGTGGACGGATATGGGGTGCGACCGGTGCATGTCGGCGCTTTGCCCGAACCGCTGGCGGCGCTGTTGAACAACCATGTCGCCGCACAGCAGCTCACCGCCCAGGCGGCGCTGACGGGGTCGGTCGAAACGGCCTGGCAAGCCCTGATCCAGGATCCGCAAACCCAGGCCCGGCTGACGCCGGATCAAATCAGGTCGTTGCTCGACGAGTTGCTCGCCGCGCATCGCGCTTATTTGCCACAGTTTGAGTAATATCGACGGGGTCATTATATTTTCGTTCATCTCGAACCCCCCGCCTCGTTGTTTATTGAGCCACGTCATTCAAGGAGATGCGACGATGAAAAATGTTTATTCGATGACTTGTCTTGCGCCGACGGTGAGCGAGGCGCTTGGTTTGCCTGTTCCGAGCGGCGCGACCGGCGCGGTCATCGCCGAGATGGCCGCCGATTTGCGCGGCGCAAACCGCGTTGCCATTCTCGTCACCGATTCTTTTGGCGAGTACGCCTGGGGGCTGTGGCAAGACGAAATGCCATACCTCAAGTCGATGCACGCGCGGCGCAGCGTGATCCTGCGCGCGGTTTTGCCTTCGATCACGCCGGTCAATTTTGCGACGATGGTTGCCGGCGCGGCGCTCGACGGACATGGCGTGCGTACCTACAATCATGACTTTGAGGGCGAGACCTTGTTCGACGTGGTGCGGCGGGCAGGCGGCCGGAGCGCCGCGGTCGGCATTGTCGGGTACACCGGTTCCAAACTGCTGGGGCGTTACGCCGACGTGGTCGGGACGGCGCAGGAACACTCTGATGACGCGGTGGCGACCAAGATCATCGAGATCGTAGAGGCCGATCCGCCTCAATTTCTCATCGCACAGTTGGGAGTGGTCGATGACGTGTTTCACGCTTACGGGCCATCTGCATCTGATGTCGTGCCAATGCTGCGCGACACCGATGCTCGGCTCAAGCGTCTGGTCGAGTTTCTCAAGCCAAAGGACTATGGGGTCATTATCACTTCCGATCACGGGCAGCACGACATCGAGAACCCGACGCCCCAGGGCAAAAGGGGCAGCCACGGCACAGATAGCGATCAGGATTGCCTGGTGCCATGCACGTGGTCGTAGCGGTTCATAAAGCAAATCAACGATGAGGTATAAATCGAGATGGTGAAAACAATCAAGTCGGGTGTCCGCGCGATGCGCGCCGGCGATTGGGTGCGGGCGCCGATCTCGCCGGGCCAGTATTTCAACCGCGAGCCGCTGTTGGGCTATGCGCGCGCCGACGGACAAGGCGGCAATGTGCTGCATCCGGCAAGTCGCGTCCCTGATTTTGAGCGCAGGTTGATGGACGCCCACCGCGCGTTCTGTCGCCGCCATCCGGCCGCGTATGTCAGACGGGTTCACATCGAGATGCCCTATTGGAGCGGCCCCGCTTTGCCTCATCCCGATGATTATCGTCTGGTAGATGCGCCCCAATCGTTGACGACGACTTTGGTGACGGTGGTGTTGGTTCCGCAGACGGCGATTCGACAGGCGTCGATGGGGTTTTACTTTGAAAACGGCGATCTGGCGCCGCTGCGGGAGCGGATGCGCGGCGTTGCTTTCGACGGCGTGGTAGGCAACCTGGGTTATTATATGACGCGGGCTTTGATCGAGAGCAAATTCCCCTGGTCGCACAACCGGCGCTATCCCCGTTTTCCCCTGCCGCCGATGCCGTCCTATATCGGTTTTCACCTGTTTAGCGACGCGGCGACGGGTGAACGATGCGGCGCTTTTCTCGGCGCGCACCCGTCGGCGGTGGGCGTGCGCCGCGATGGCCGCGTCGAGATCGTACCCCGGCTCCAGATCGACCGCTATGACGTGTCCCTGTGCCAGCGCGAGTTAACCGTCGATCTGATCGACCGCGCCGACGCCGCCGGCGCCGATGTGGCGCTCTTTACGCCGGCGCTGCACACGCCGCAGGTGCGGGCGCACATGGCGGCAGCGGAACGGAGCGCCGGTCGCGACGACGGGTGGCAACATTATGCGCCCATGCTTCCGCTGGCCGACGCGCCGGATCGGGTCAATGTCTTTGTCGCCAACCGGGGCGATGGCCGGGCGCCGGTCGAACGGGTGGCCGCTGTGTGGGAGGGAAAAGCGCCGCTGCCGTCGTTTGGCGCGGTGTTGTCGTTCAAGCGGTCGTATTTCGAGTCGGTGTTTGGCCGCGTGGCGCAGTTTCGCGCCCAATGCGTCGGGCAGCCGGTGCGGATTACGCCGCACGGCGCAGCCATAGCGCGTTTTGCGCAAATGCTGGGCGGCCTGGTCCCGGCGGTGGTCGATGGCCGGCACATCTATTGCCTTGACACCGTCGCCCAGGTGATGCAAAATCTGGGGCGTTACGGCAACGCCACTTCGCCGATTGCCCAGGCCGGGCGCGAGACCAAGAATTTCGATCCCTTTGTGCGCGAACCGGCCGGGCTGCTCGTTCAGACCAGGGATCGGATCGGGTGGGTGTTGTTTGATGGCCGGCACGAGTTGAGCATTGGCGCCGGCGTGGTCGATGCCGGTGCGATTTTGTTCAAATTGGAACAGTTGGGGATGCTCGGCCCGCAGCGCGTCGAACAGGCGGTATTTATCGACGGTGGCTCGGCGATGAAGGTATACGCCGTGCAAAGCGACGAACAGGCGCTCCGGCTCGATCTCTTGAACCGGGTCGCTGCCGGATCGAGGAATGGAGCGGGTTCCGACGAGGATGGGTTGAATCTGTATACCTTGTTGACGTTGGATTTGCGCTTTCCCGACGCTGGTCAGCCAGATGGGGGATATGGGTGAGCAGGGCTGTTCAATTCTCAGGTCCCTGCTGGCAGGGACTCGTCGCCGTGGGGGGACAACCGGCCAACGGCTCACCAGGCGCGGTTTCAACCGCCGGATTGTAGAATTGAACAACTCTGTATGGGTGAGCGGCGTCAATGAGAAGGGAGTGCCATGGCGGAGAATGAATCCAGACCGGCGCCGTTTCTGATCGACCCGGTGGGAGAGGAACACCTTTTGACCGGTGAGACGACTTCTATTGGGCGCGCGGTCGATAACGATATTGTCATCACCAGCAAACGGGTCTCGCGCGAGCATGCGCGCGTGCGCCGCGTGGGCTGGCGCACCGTGTTGGAAGACGCCAACAGCACCAACGGCACATTTTTGAACGACGAGCGCATCTTGTCGCCCGTCGATCTGCGCGATGGCGACCGGATTGCCATTGGCGGGGTGACCTTTGTTTTTCACGATCCAGACATTACCGTTCGTGAATCGCCCTGGCCCGAATTGGAGGTCGATGTGACCGCCGGGGTGGTGCGAATCAACCGCCGCGCGGCGGCTCTGTCGCCCAAAGAGTTTGCGCTCCTCACATTCCTTTATCAGCGGGGCGGACAGGTGTGTTCCAAGGACGAGATTGGGCGGGCTGTGTGGCCCGAATACCGGGAGGGTGTTTACGATTACCAGATCGAAAACCTGGTGCGCCGGCTGCGCGCCAAATTGGAACCGGACCCGGCCAAGCCTGTCTTGTTGGCTACTGTGCGCGGCCGGGGCTACAAGTTGATCGTCCGGCCGTAGACGGACGGCGCCGGAGGACAGATTGTGGGCCTGGACCTGGCAATTCAGGCCGAGCACAAGTTGTAGGAACAATTGCTCCCGCC
>CAYZYE010000081.1:11184-15738 GCA_964481205.1 uncultured Anaerolineae bacterium
CAGGCCGAGCACAAGTTGTAGGAACAATTGCTCCCGCCACTGTGGGCCTGGACCTGGCAATCTTTTTGAAGCACAGCCCACAAGGGGCTATGCTACGGATGCCCAAACCATTTGAAACACTCTCCTGGCATTTCGGTGGGCGGCTGATAGCCAATGGATAGCCAGAAGACGAAAAAATATGGTATGATCATGATCATGGATTGGGTTGGTGCGTGAGGGAGAAAAACGGTGGCATTGGCTTCTTTGCAAGGACAAACGTTGGGCAAGTATCGCGTTTTGACCCCCTTGGGGCGCGGCGGGATGGCGCGGGTGTACAAGGGCTACCATCCTCAACTCGACCGTTACGTGGCGATCAAGGCGCTGCGTTCCGATCTCGTCCAGGACGCCGAGTTTTTGGCCCGCTTTCAACGCGAGGCGCGGTCGGTGGCCGGGCTGCGACATCCCAACATCATCCAGGTTTATGATTTTGACGTGCAAGACGATGTTTATTATATGGTGATGGAATTGCTCCAGGGCGACACGCTCAAGGCGCGGTTGAACGACTATCGCGCGTGCGCTGATCGAATGCCGTGGGGCGAGATGGCGCGCATTTTGCTCGATGTGCTGGCCGGGCTGGCCTATGCGCACAGCGAGGGGATGATCCACCGCGACATCAAGCCGGCCAACATTATGCTGACACAGCGCGGGCAGGCCGTTCTCGCCGATTTTGGCATCGCCCAAATCGTCGGCGGCACGCAGCACACGGTATCGGGCGCGTTGATGGGCACGCTCAACTATATGGCGCCGGAGCAAGGGCTAAAAGGGACTTGCGACGCCCGGAGCGACATTTACTCATTGGGCATCGTGTTCTATGAGATGATGACCCAATCCATTCCTTTTGACGCCGATACGCCGTTGGCGATCTTGATGAAGCATTTGAACGACCCCCTGCCGCTGCCCTGTCAGGTCGCTCCAGATGTGCCCGAATCTTTTGAGCGGGTTGTCCTCAAATCGCTGGCCAAGCGGCCCCAAGATCGCTACCAGAACGCGCCCGAGATGGCGCGGGCGTTGGCCGCGGCCGCGCAAGAAGCGGGGATCGACCTCCCAGAGCGCGTTTCGCTGGCGCCGCTGGCGGCGACGGACGATTTGTCCGAGTCGGTGGTGATCTTGTCCGGTGCGGCGCGCAGCGGCATCGACGATGACCGGTTTGCAAACCTAGAGACGGATACGACGCTGGGCGATCAATTGGCCAAAGAGCGGGCCGCCGGCACATCGCCCCCGGCCGAGCCGCCAAGGGTGATGGCCGTCAAAACGCTGCCCCAATTCCTGGAAGACCTTTGGAAATTGCCGATTTGGCATCTGCACTTTGCGGCAGCGCCAACCGTTTTGCTGCCGATCGGCGTCATTTTGGGCAGCAACCTGGCGGCGTTGTGGGTGTCCGGCTGGTCGGACAACTGGGCGTTTTACGAGATCGGCTGGCCGGTTCAGTTGCTGTTGGTCGGCCTGGGGTTGAGTTTCGTGATGTATGCCACATCGTCGATCTGGCTTTTGGTTCCGGTGTGGATTTTGACGAGCAATGGCGTATTGTTTTCTTATTTTATGCTCACCAACAACTGGGATCATTGGGCTTTTTTGTGGCCCGCGGAACCGTTTTTGATCTTGGCAGCGATCGTCTCGACGGTCTGGTTGAGAAAACGGCGGAACTTGGCGCGGCCGCTCAGCCGTCTGCTGGGGTGCGGTATCGGGATCATTTGTGTTTTGTGGAGCGCGCTGGTGGCCGGCAGCTCATTTGTCATTGGCGTATTGAAAGAGGTGTGGTGATGAACTCGCTGGATTTGTCGCAAACGTCCGAGATGGCGCTGCGACGTCGTCTGGGTATTCCCGACGATGCGGAGCGCGTGCTTGTTTTGGCGGAATCGAGCCATTGGGACCCCAATTGGCTGTTTACCGCTCAAGAATATTATGATCGCTTTGTCGATCACAATCTCGATCTGGCGATCGAGGCGTTGCAGCATGAGCCGCGCCGCGTCTATTCGGTCGAGTGCATGTTTTTTTTGCGGATGTATTGGGAACGCCGCCCCGAACAGCAGGCGCTTGTTCGCTCCTTGATCAACCAGGGGCGAATGCGCCTGACCCATAGCGCCGTGACCACCGCCGATACGTTGCTGCCCAGCGCCGAAGCGATCTTGCGCGATTGCCTGATCGGTCAAGAGTGGCTGCGCGCCAATGGAATGACCCCCGAACCGACGCTGGCCTATTTTACCGACAGTTTTGGCTGCACTTCGTCGCTGCCGTCGCTGCTCCGCGCGGCCGGATTCGACCGCACGGCGATCACCCGCATCGACGGGATGTATTTCATGGGTTGTGATTTCGAGTCGTCGAAAAATTTTCCCCGTCCCGGTTCGACGGCCAAACGGTTGCTGCACAACGAAAAGACGCTTGATTTTGTGTGGCGCGACCGCAACGGCGCTCAAGTGTTGTGTCACTGGAACGCCTTTAACTATGGTCAGGGCGACATGTTGACCTATCGCGGGCTGAGTCGCGTTTATGTCTTTCATGTGGCAATGTACGACCCCTCCGAACGGCTCGTCACCAAACGGCTCAATCAATTTATCGCCCAACTCGATCCCCTGCGCCGCACCCCCTATATGTTTTGCCCCATCGGGATGGATTTTGTCGAACCGATCCCCGGTTTGCTCGCGCACCTCGATCATTACAACCGCGTCCATTACCCATCGACCGGTGTGTGGGTCGTCAACGCCGGGCTGGACGACTATCTCGAGCTGGTTGACAAGCACCGTGATGCGCTGCCCGTCTTGACCATCGACCCCAACCCGTACTGGACCGGATTTTACACGGCCCGCCCGGTGCTCAAAAAGCGATGTCACGCACTCGTGGACCGGCTGTTGCTGGCCGAGCAGTTGGCTTTGTTGCCCGAAAATGCCGGCGCCGAGACAGCGATCGCGCAAGAACTGGACGCCGCCTGGTGGGATGCGGCTACTTCGAACCACCACGACTTTATCACCGGTACGTCGCCGGACCGCGTGGTAGAGGAGGAGCAGTTGGTGTGGCTGGAACGGTCGAGTCAAGCGGCGGACGCCGTGATCGAGCGTTTGTCGCCCCGCGCGCCGGCGCAGAGCGTCTCTGTAGACGCATCCAACCTGCCGCAGTGGTCGGAACGAGACGGCAAAATCGAGGTGCAAACGGCGCACTATGCCGTCGAACTGGATCGACGCGCCGGCGGCTGCATCACCCGCGCCTGGCGCCCAGAGACGGGCGCGCCGCTCTTGACCGGCTTGTCGAACGATCTGGTCAGTTACCGCGATTCGGGCGGTCTGTGGCGAATGGGGTGCGAATTTCGAGGTGGCACGTTCAAACAGAGTTGCAAATCCAGCGATCAACCGACGAGCTTGGTGATCCGGGAGGAGCGGGATGGCTTGCACATTGCTTGCGATACCGTCCTCGATGGTCAGTCCATTCACCGGTCGGTGCATTTCCAAAACGATTCTCCGATCATCGGCTGCCGGGTTGAGGGCCAGGCGGCCATCGATCGCACGGTGACGGTTCGTTTTGCCTCCGGTCTGGCCGTCGAACAGCTGACGATGGGCGAGCCGGGCGGCATTGTTGTGCGGCCGAGGCAGCGTATTTACAACCCGACGTTTTGGCCGGTGCAGCATTTTGTCCATTTTCAAGAGCGCGCGTCGGGACGCGGCATCGCTTTTTACCAGGCCATGCCCGGCGCGGTGTCGTGCCGACCGGACGGCGAGATCGAGTTGGTGGCGCTGCGCAACGCGACGCGCGAACGCGCTTTTGGCTTTCTCAAACTCCCGGCCAATCCGGCGGCGGGGCACGAGCGAGAGGCCTATGCTTTTGATTACGGCATCCAGTTCACGCCGGCGGGGGATTGGCAGGCCAACCAACTGGCCTTGACGGCGCACCGTGGCTTTGACGGCGCATTGAGCGCCGCGCATCGAGCGCAGCTGCGTCGAGTGACCGGTATGCTGGTCGAGCTGGATCGCGCCGACGTGGTCGTTATGGCGGTCAAAACGGCGTCGCGCGGCGAGGGCTTGATCGTTCGCGTGGCGCAATGGCGGCCCAACCGTCAGGTCGTGTGTTTGTCGCTTCGGGGTCGTACCGTTCGTTCTGCATTTCGTTGCGACGCGCGCGAACGCGACATTGAACCATTGAGCGTCAAGGATGGTATTGTCGAGTTGCCGATGGGACAAGCGATCGTCTCTGTGCGGCTGATCGTGTGAGCGGTTGTATTGTAGAGCCTTGCGTCCGTTGAATGACCCATAAAACGCCTACCCCTCAACCCATTTGAAACGGTTGTGTTTCAAATGGGTTGCGCGTCTGTAGCATCGCCTCTCGTGGGTTGTGCGCCAAGGGGATTGCCAACGTTTTGACGCCCAGCGAGTCAAGATGCGATTGCCCTGGGGCAACAGCGAGATGGGTTTGTCATTGCGGCGAAATATGATACAATGATCGAAACGATTGGGCAATTCCAGAAAAATAGTTGTCCCAGGTCGTAGAATAGTGCTAGCATAAAATAAGCAAATCAAGGGAATTGTTCAA
>CAYZYE010000082.1:0-15678 GCA_964481205.1 uncultured Anaerolineae bacterium
CCACAACGTTAGAACAACAAAGGAGCATAAAATGACACAATTAAAGCGCATTGGCGTACTGACCAGCGGCGGAGACGGCCCCGGATTGAACGCCTGCATCCGCGCCGCCACACGCACGGCGATCAGCCTGGGGCTAGACGTCATGGGCATTGCGAGAGGATATACCGGGCTGATCCACGGAGAATTCACGCCCTTTGACGCGCGCTCGGTCGGCGGCATCATGGGCAAAGGCGGCACCGTTCTGGGCACCACGCGCCTGCCAGAATTCAAAGAAAAAAAATACCAGCGCGAAGCGATACGGGTATTGAACCAGCACCACGTCGACGGCCTGATCGTCATCGGCGGCAACGGTTCCTTGAGCGGCGCGCTCGCGCTACACGAAATGGGCTTTCCAACGGTGGGCATCCCCGGCACCATCGACAACGACATCGGCGGCACCGATATGGCCGTTGGCGTGGACACGGCGCTGAACACCGTGCTCGACGCCATCGACAAAATCAAAGACACCGCCTCTTCTCACCAACGCGCGTTTCTAATCGAGGTGATGGGCCGCGACTGTGGCTACCTGGCGCTGATGAGCGGCATCGCCGGCGGCGCCGAATCGATCTTGATCCCCGAAATCCCCACCCCGGTCGCCGATGTGGCCCAGGCGCTCACCGACGCCTATGTCAAAGGCAAAACACATGGCATCGTCATCGTCGCCGAGGGATACAAACCGGGCACCCAGGCCGTGATCGAGTATCTGGAAGAACACAAAGACGAACTGGGATTTAGTATGCGGGTGACGGTTCTGGGACACGTGCAGCGCGGCGGCGCGCCGTCGGCCTTTGACCGTATCCTGGGCACACGCCTGGGCGTCGCCGCCGCCAAAGGGCTGGTAAACGGCAAAAGCGGGCACATCGCCGGACTCATCGGCAACCAGGTTCGCCTGACTCCGCTCAAAACGGCGCTCGAAGACACATACCGCATCGACGATCACCTTCATGAACTGGCCCACATTATGGAAATTTGAACAATGTCCCGCCCCACACAAACCACTGCCGCCTATGACGCCACCGCCGCCGCGTTCGCCGATCGCTGGTTCGACACCTGCCTGGGCGACGCTATGGCCCGCTTTACCGGGCAGCTAGGCCCAGGCGCGCGCGTCCTCGACGTGGGATGCGGCCCCGGACGAGATGTCGCCCAACTCGCCGGGCAAGGATTCGACGCCATTGGCATCGATCTGTCGTTGGGCATGCTGCGACAAGGCCTCTTGCGCGGCGTCTCCGCGCCCTTGATCCAGGCCGACATGACCCGCCTCCCCTTTCGCCGGGGCAGTTTCAAAGGACTGTGGGTCTGCGCCTCGCTGCTGCACATCCCCAAATCGCAGGCCGGCGACGTGCTCGCCGAACTTGGGCGCGTTGTTTGCCCCGGTCACATCTATATATCGGTCAAACGCGGACAAGGCGAACGCTGGGTCGAGGATCGAGAGGGCCATTCGCGCTTTTTTGTCTACTATGCCCCTGCCGAAATCCAACTGCTGATCGAACGATCCGGCTTTGAGATACTCGCCTGCTGGGAAAACCCCGGCGCGTCGAGCCAGGCACATACCTGGATCAACGTGCTGGGCGCCAGCGCCGGGTACCCGCGATAAAAGTTCCAGAATTCAAACCAGCCCAGCCTGCCCGGCTTGCCCAACCCAGGTTTTTTGACCTGGAATTCGCCGGATTTGGCAACCCGGCGAGAGCAACGTGGGCCGGCCATTCTCCTGGAAACGCCTGCCCGCAGTGCAAACAAAAAATTGGGGTGCGGTTTTCACCGCACCCCAATCAACCCAGACTCAATTCCACGCCCCGGCGCAATCAGTCCGCCGGCTGCGCCGACAACGCGGGCGTTGTCGAAACCACACTCTTGAACGCAATGTACGCTTCCTGACGCACATTCGGCTCCAATTCAGGCTGCTCGAAAACAGGCACCAGCCCGTGCATCACCTGATCGTTGCCCACCGCACACCGCCCCAGCGCGCGCACCGCGCTTTGCCGAAGCCGGTCAGCGATCTCGGGCGTCTGCACCATCGTCAACAGCGGTTCGACAGCGTCGGCAACCATCCCATACTCGATCAAAACCATCGCCGCGTCGTGACGCGCCTGAGCCATATACGCTTCTTCGGTCACAGCCTTGAGGTAATCGACCGCCGGCTGCTCTTGAGTAAAATGCAGCAGCGCTCTGGCCACAGAAACGCGCAACACATCGCTCTTTTCCTCCGGGTCATACAACACTGCTTGCAGTCCCTCGCTAACCGGCTCGGCCCATTCTTGTGGCAACTCGCCCAAGGCCCAGGCGGCCTTGCTGCGCACACGCCGGTACTCGCGCTTGTTCTGCAAAACGGCAACGAGGTCGCGCACGAACGCTTCTTCGGTCACGCCCAACGCGCTCAACGATTCGATCGCCCGCTCACGAATGTCCTCGGTAGTATTGTCCTCTTTGGCCCACACGCGCAAAATAGCGACCGCCGCCTCGTCCAGCGCCTCGACGCCGGAAAGCCCCATCTCGGCCACGATAGCAAAAGCCTCGTGCCTGGTGGTGCGAAAAATGCTCTTGTCTGCCACCAACTGCAAAACAGACTGGATCGACAGCGCACGCTCACCGAGGTTGCTCAAAGCATAGGCCGCGGCCAGGCGCACAAAGTCCTTGATCTTGCGATCTGTAGCCAACGCCGTCTTTTTGACCGCCTCGACGATCTCTGGCGTGGCGTAACCCACGCGCCGCAAAGCATCGAACGCCTCTTTTTGATCCACATAAGCCAGCCCGTCGGCCTGGCCAATCGCGAGCAAAACTTGGGCCGCGTCCGCCGCTCGTTCCATTTTGCCCAACGTCTCGGCCAACTCGATCCGCACATTGACATCCTTGCTCTCATCGAGCGCCAGACTCCACAGCCGCTCATTCAACTGGGCGCCAAACGCCTCGCCTTGAGCCACCCCGGCCAACGCGCTCAACGCGCGCGCTGCCGCAATCTTGACCGTATAAGAGACCTTTTCTTCCTTGTCGCTGCCGGCCCAGGCAACGAACGCCTCCAGCAGATCGGCCGGCCGGTCGCGGACAAGCAACTGTCCCAACGCCTCGACCAGCACGCCGCGCACGCCCACCGATACGGCCTGCTCGCGCACCCAGGTCAGGACGGTTTCCTGCGTTTCAACGCGCAGCGAATCATCGACCGGCGTTCCGGCAAACAGCTGCCCCAACGAGGTCGCCGCGGCCAAACGCACCAACTCGACCTCCTCGCCGTTTTCGATGAACACGCGGAGCGCCTGAACCGCGTCCGAACGACGCGCGCGCCCCAAACGCCCCAAGAGCCAGCAAACGGCCTGCCGCTCCCAACCATCCAGAGCGGTGTCGCCGGCCAGTTGCAGCACCCGCTCGACGGCATAAGGCACACCGCCCAACTCGTACAACACATCGACGACGTTCAGGCGTCCCGCCGCCCGTGGATCATTCAGCCAGTCGATCAGGCCATCGACGACCCGCTTTTGTATGCCCTGGTCAACCGCCTGCGTCAGGTCACTGGCGGCAATGGCGCGCGCCGCCAAAGCCAGATGACGGTGCAACACCGGCTCGGCCGCGTCCTTGGCGCCCATATCCAGCAAGCGCGTCAGCAGATCGCCCCACAGGCCGGGCTGGTCCTGCGAGAGAAAACGAAAGGCCAGCAAGATGCTCTCCTGCCAGGCAGCGTCCCACAAGTGCGGCCATACCTTGATCCACACATAATCCAACCCCGACTCGACATAAAACGCCTCGAGCGCGCGGGCAACGAGAATGTCTTGCATCAGGCGCGATGAAAAACGCAGGCCATCGTCCGTCTGCGCGACCATTTCCAGTTGAGACGCGCTGCGCTCGATCAAGGCCTTGGCCTCGCTGCGCGCTTTGCGTCGATTGAGCTTGAGCGCCGAATCGTATTCGCACACATCGGCCAGCCAATCGCCGGCCTGCTCATTGGACGCCATGGCGCAACCGTTCTCGCGCAAGGCGTAGGCCAGGTAGCGCCACAAGCGATGGCGCTCGGCATAAAAAGGTTTCTTGGCCTCGCGGCCCTCGACCACCCACCCATCCAGCGCCTCGTTCCAGGCCTGCTCCAGACCGGCAGCGACGCCGTCGCTCCACGGCTGCAAGGCATATTGCGCAAAAAGCCGATCGTCCAGAGCCGGCTCATCACCGCCCGGCCGGGCAGCGACAATAAACTGCGCGCGGCCAAACCGTTTTGCCCAGGTCTCGATCTGGACAATTGCCTTGACGCGCTCGTCCGCCGAGAGCTGATCCAGGCCATCCAGGCAAACCACCAGATGACCGCCCGCCAACGCCTCCTGGAAAAACTCGGCCGGCAGCGTCAAGCCCAGAGCCTGCTCCGCATCTTGGGCGAGATATTCGGGCAAACCGATCCGCATAGTCGCAAAATCGGCCAGATCGATCAACGCGGCTGCCGTTTCACCGTCCAACGGGCGAGCGGCCAGATCGTAAAATGCTGTCGTTTTACCTGCACCACCTTGGGCAGTCAAAACCAGATTCGCGCCATCCTGGACAAGCTCGCGGACAAGCCGGGGGCTGCCAAAAGGAGCGCAGGTGGCAAGAAGCACCTGGTTCTGCACATCGAGCGTATTCAGAATTTTGTCCTGGATCGCGCGATTGCGATCCCGCCTCAATGTATCCCGCACGCGCTCCAACTCGCGTATGGCATACCTTGGCCCGCGATACGCAAACGACGGACGGTAAGCCTCGGGCAACAACGCCGCATATCGCTCGCTCATTTGCCTGGAATAATCTGCATAATCAGCCATGGATTTCTCTCTCCTTTGATTGTCCCCAACCGCCTCGGACGGTCGGGGTTGGGCCGGCTCAGAGCGAACGGCCTTTGAGGCCAGACTCGCTCAGGGGTTTGGGCCGACGCCATGGGGTCGCAAACAAACCGGGGGAATAAACTTGATTTGCAAATCCGAATCCGGCCTGCCGCCGTCCTCCGCAAACAAGATATAAAGCCAAGAACGCCGAGTTCATCGCACATCAAGAAACAACAACAATATTTTTTGATGTTTTATTTCCTTGCGATCTCGGCGCTCTTGCGGTTGATGAGAACGTTGACGGATTTTTCAGCAGACCCGGTACTCGAACCGGCAAGAACACATGATTCTATAGTACGGGCACAACATTAGATTTGCATTAGAAAAGCATTAGAAAAGCATTAGAAAAAACGCGACCGTCCCCACACGCCGTCATTCCTTGAGAAACAACTCGATCACCGGCACGGTCACATCGGGCTTGCGAATGGGCAATTCCAGCGTCAGCGTGCCCGCGCCCAGACCGCCCATTGTCGTGTTCTGCGCCTGCTGATGTGGATCGATCGCGATCATTTTGATCTCGGACGCATCGTTGAGCAGCTGCGCGTACTCGACGCGGCCGGCCAGACCATCGAGGTGGACATGGCGGAACGGCCAGGCGAACAAGTGCAAGTACAGGCGGTTGCCCTCCTGGTGACTGCGCTCTGGGCCGGTTTGCGTGTACCGGCAATCCGGCGGCGGTGTAAAATCGCTGGCCGTACAGCCGTAAATCGAACGCCCGTGCAAACGCATCCACTCGCCCATCCCGCGCAAGCGGTCGATGGCGCGAGCGTCAAACTCGCCGCGTCCGGTCGGCCCAACGTTGAGCAACAAATTGCCGCCCTTGGAAACCGTGTCCACCAGCATTTGCACCAACATATCGAGCGATTTCCAGGTGTATTCGTCGCGATAATAACCCCAACTGCCGCTAAAGGTCTGGCACGCCTCCCACACCACCGGCCGGCCATCGACGGTAGGCCATTCGCGCGGCTGGTACTGCTCCGGCGTCTTGATGTCGCCGCCCTGGGGCAAATCAAGACGGTCGTTGACAATGATCCCCGGCTGCAACTCGCGCGTCATCGCCAGCAGCGCCTCCGACTGCCAGTCATCGTGCCCTTTGCCCTTGCTCCAACCCCAATCGTGACCGGGGTAAGAAAAATCGTACCACATAATGTCAACCTTGCCGAACTGGGTTAACAATTCGCGGGCCTGGCCATGCAAATAGCGGGCGTACTTGCGCACGTCGCGGTGCGTCTGCGATTCGCGGTACTCGACATCGTCGCGCATCGGGTGCAGCCCATCGATCGGAAATTCGGGGTGGTGCCAGTCGATCAGCGAGTGGTAAAAACCAACGCGGATATTTTCAGCACGGAAAGCATCGACCATCGGATGAAGCAAATCCCGGCCCCACGGCGTGTTCGTCGCCTTGTAATCGGTCAAAGCCGAATCCCACAAACAAAAGCCGTCGTGATGCTTGGTGGTGATGACAAAATACTTGATTCCGGCGTCCCTGGCCTCTTGGGCCCACACGCGCGGGTCATACAAATCGGGGTAAAAATGGTCAAAATAGACCTGGTACCGCTCATCGGGAATGCGCTCGCGGTTCTTGATCCACTCGTGGCGCGCCGCCAGGGCATAAATTCCCCAGTGAATGAACAAGCCAAAGCGATCGTTGGTAAACCAGGACGTATCGCCAACAGTCGGCTCAGGTACAGTAGACATGATCAGCTCCTTTGAATTCTTCTAAAATAGCTTATGATACGAATCGTATACACATTATATGTTTGGGGTGCGTTTCATCTGGGTGTATTTCATTTGCTTTATGGCCACCCGTCTATGCGCCGCCCGCAAGGGGCGATGCTACGGACGCCCAAACATCTGAAACACACCCATTGCACTTGCAATCTGGCAAGAGCAACGTGGGACAGCTATTTTCCTGAAAATGCGTCACCGTGCGGCAAACGCGACCGACCGGGCGCCAGTAAACGCCTCGATCTTTTCATAACGATACACCACATGCTCGCTGTCGCCAAAATCGCTCCAAACGTAAAGCAAAAGCGGCACGTCCGGGCTACCTTCCAACTCGCACTTGAGCACAGCGCCATCCCAGAGCGCCCCGGCCAGGCGCGTGCGATGCCGGGCGCGGGCGTAAACGGCAATGTCAGAGTAAAGCATCGGTCGACGCTCATACCCGGCGACGCGACGCTCGATCTCGCGCCACAAGACGCTCCACTCATCGAGAGAAACACGGGCGATACACTGCTCATTGGTCTTGGGCGCGGCAAAAAAGAGCGCGTTGAGACCCAACCGAATCTGCCGCGCGGCAGCCTGCGCCATCGCCTCCCAATCGTCGATCTGGCAATGCCCCTTCCACCGCGTGCGCCCCCACATCAAGTCATTTTGCATCATGTACGCGCCCGGACGCAGGCGAAACGCCCCCGGCCCGGTCGGCACGATCGCCCCATGATACGCGCAACTGCTGGTCACGACATAGAAATCGGGTGACTGCGGAAGCGGAGCAATGGTAAAACCGGGATGTCCAAAAGGCGCACCGCCCCACAACCGACGTTCGCCCTCATAAGACTCGCCGGGCAGCAGCTCGCTCAACGAAAACTGGACGCCCCGTTGCAACAAAAACGGCAGCGCATTTCGACCCAACTGCCCATAATGCGGATTCAAAGTGCGCGCCCACGGAACGCCATAGCGGCCAAACTGCTTGTCCACCGCCGCCAAACGCTGCGCCAATTCGGCGGTCGATATCTCGCTGCCACTGGCGCGCGAATACAAAAGATAGGCGCGGTTAAAAGTCGCCGCGTGCGGAGAAAACTCGGCCTGCCCCGATCCGGCGTAATGGCGCATCGACTCGACGGCGCGATCGAAAAAGCTGCTCTGCCCACGAATTTCACTCAACGCATCGACGTCATCGGGAAAAATACCAACATTTGGCGGAAACCCGCGCCGGCACAGCGCCTCGATCCAGGCAAAATCGTGCGAACCGATGGCGTCGCCAACCACCGCCGTCGAAAAAGGAGGCATCGCCAACATCGCAAAAGGCTTGCGCGCCGCCCAGACCAAACCGCGCCACAAAAGGTCATCCAACCCCTCGCAATGCCCAAACGCCTCGTACTGCCACAACAAAGGCGGCAGCGCCCACTGCACCATCCGGCCCCGCCCATATTGCGTCACCCACAACGCCGGATGACCATCGCTCTCGAGCAGCACCCGAACCCGCGACATCGCCGGCAAGACATGGGTCATTTCCAGAGGACGTTTGAAATCATAACGACTAGCCGGCATCTGCCAGGCGCTGACAAAATGCCCAACATCCAACGTCTGCACGCCCATCGCCGGCTGTATATCCTGCACGCTCACCCCCAGCGCATGCTGCAAAGCGATCGGCAAAGAACCAATGTCGCTGTCGCCGCCGACATAGCCCAGCCCATCGGCCACCGCCTCGGCGACCAAATGCGCGGCATCTGGCGTGAGCGCAGCGCCCAGACCTTGCTGCGCCAGCAAAAGCGCCGCACAGCGGGCCAACATCTCGGCCGAAAGCGCGCCCTGCGCCAGGTCGTGCCGGAAATACGGCATACCCCAGTGTTCCAACGCAGCGATAAAAGCGGGCGCGACGGCGGCATATCTCTCTACTTGCCGGCTGTCGCACAACACCAACACAGCGCGGTTGTTTCCGGTCGAATAACTTGGGCTTTCTTTCATCACTCCACCTGCTTGCCCCCAACCGTGACACCTCGAATCGCGTCATATCCCCCTGGCACGATTATCATTATACTAGATTTCGATCCAGCAAGCAACAAAAAGCCCCAAAAAGCCACCACCGGCGCTTGTACAAAACGCCGGCATCCCGTCCTTGTTGGCAACGGGATGCCGGCGTCCAAACAATCAATCGAGTTATTTCAAGGCGCAAGCGTGATCGAAACGCGCACGATCTCGCCGTGAACCGAAGGCATGTCGAACGACTCGCTAACCACCAGGGTCTCGTCTCCGCGCCGGAGATAGAGCACCCAGCGAAACGGCCCGCTGCCAAAATGATCCTCGCTCACCCACCAGGATTTGCGCGCATCATTTCCCTTACACTCGTCAAAACCGCCGCGCCAGCTATCGACATTGTGCCATTCGCCCAGACCATCCTGCCACTGCACCAACGTCTCCATCCCTTGCCAGGGATACTCGTCCCAGGGCCAGGCCGGATCAAACCTCACCCACAATTCGATCAACCCGCCGCGATCGGGCGCCGCAGGCAACGGAGGCGGCGTCACCGGCGTCGGGTCGGGCTGAGGCGGATCGTCGGGGCGCGGTGGCAGACCGGGGCGATCCGGAACCGGCGGCGTTGGTCGCGGCGGCGGCACCCCCGGATCGGGACGCGGCGGAAAATTTGGTGAAAAAGCAAACGCCGCGACCGGGAACAAAAGCGCCATCGCCAAAACGAGAACTAAACTCGACGCTAAAATACGACATTCAATCCGTTTTATCGAATTCATACAATACCTCACCTCACTTACCGGGGCGGCAACTGATCCAACCACTCGGCCTCGATCTCGTGAACATCCGGCGCAACCTGACCGTCCGGACCGGCCTTGACCGCCACCGGCCCGGCAATGTTGTTATAGTCGCCGCCGGCAATCTCGTGATCCTCCAACACTGCACCGTACTCGGTGCTGGCATTGGCCGAGTCCACCTGAGCATAAACCGGCGTACCGACGCCCAACGGCCAGGCGATATTGGTCAGAAAAGTACGCATATAGACATCGCCGTAAACCAGGGTCAACGTCGCGCCGGGCATGAGCGGCAGCGCGTCTCCGCCCACCGCCCAGACCACACCCTGCGCCGAACGACCATCGTACCAAAGTTGGTTGACGCCGGTTGGCGCCGGGTCGGGAGCAACATAGAAATCGACCCAGAATGGATTGATCACCGCACCGCTGCCCCGGTTCTTAATCACCACCTCGATCCCATATTCGGTTGCGGCAATGCTCTCCACAACCAGGTCAGGCGCAGCGTCAACCGGCGGCGTAGAGGACGATGACGCCCTGTTCACAACACAGGGCAAGAAAACCTGATAGACCACCGGCGCCGGGTGCATCACCATCGTGCTGTGCGCGCCCGTGACCTGCCTGTCGTTGCCACCGCCATCCTGAAACGCCACCGTCACCTCGACGACCAGCTCGCCCTCATCTTTGGATTGAACAACGTAACTGACCGTAAAGACCCATACTTCACCCTCCTCAAGCAGATCATCGCCATCATCGCCGCCGACGAAACTCGCCAGACCGGCGATATTGCAATCGACCACCACCGCCGACACCGGCGAACCGTCACTCCCGGCGCCATGCTGCACGGTAAAGGTGTACACCACCGTATCGCCGACCGCCGCGGTGTCCGGCCCCTCCGTCGTCACCTCGATGACGGGATCATACCCTGCATAGTCAAATGTAGCCGTCACCACCTTGGTCACATCGAGCGTGATCGTGAGCAGAGTCGTCATACCGCCCAAATCACCGCTCCACCCGGCAAAGCGCCACAACGGGTCGGGAAGCGCGGTCAGAGTGACGACCGCCATATAGCGATAGGCGGCCAAGTCCGGCTCGCGCAGAACCGTACCGCCGCCAACGATATGGATCGTCAACTCGTTATAGACCACGCCCACCTCGACCGTGACCAGGGCCGTATCCAGCCCGCCGTTGCCATCGTCGATCGTATAACTGAACGTATCCACACCGGCAAAACCAGGCGCGGGTATATATTCAACCACAAGACCATGATTGATCACCGTGCCGCTCACCGGCTGTGTGGTCGTGATCACGTGCAAAATATCACCATCAATATCTGTATCATTTGCCAAAACATCGATCATCACCGACGGCGTCGACTCGGCAATCGACGTATGATCATCCACCGCGTCCGGCGCGTCGTTGACGGGATCGACGGTGATGGTCAATGCTGCCGAGGCGCTGCCGCCGTTGCCGTCGATGACCGTATACAAGATCGTTTCCACGCCATACCAGTTGGCGTCCGGCGTATAAGAGATCGTCTGATCTGGATTGAGCGTTGCCACGCCGTGGATCGGATGGACCAGCGACTCGATGTGCAGACTGTCGCCATCCACATCTGTGTCATTGTCCAACACCGCAACACTGACCGTCGTATCCTCATCGATCGTCGCCGCATCATCGCGCGCCAGCGGCGCGTCATTGACCGGGCGAACCGTAACCACAACCACGGCCATATCGGTCTCGCCGTTGCCATCGCTGACGAGATAGATGAACGCATCCGTGCCGTTGAAATCGGCATTCGGCGTATAAACCACATCGCTGCCATTGTTGACCACCACCCCGTGCGCCGGCTGGACAACCGTATAAACGACGAGCGCATCGCCATCCACATCGACATCATTATCCAACACGTCGATGGCAACTGCCGCGTCTTCGTCGGTGCTGGCCGTGTCATTGTTTGCCACCGGCTCATCATTGACAGCATTGACCGTCACCGTGACAGCCGCCGTGTCCTCGCCGCCATGCCCGTCGCTCACCGTATAGCTGAAAACATCGACGCCCTCAAAGTCTGGATCGGGGATATACGTCACTTCACCGCGATGGTTGACCACCGTCCCATGCCCCGGCTGCGTAACCAGCGACACACTCAACAAATCACCGTCAACATCGCTATCGTTCGCCAGAACATAGATGATCACCGCCACATCTTCATCGGTGCTCGCCACATCGTCGACCGCCACAGGCGCGTCGTTGCTGCCATCAATGTCGATCGTGACCGTCACCACGTTGCTCTCTGCCAGACCATCGCTGACCTTGTACGTAAAGCTGTCGCTGGTCGTCTCGCCGCCATCGTGAAGATAAGTAAACGAACCGTCGCCATTCAGCACAAGCACGCCATGCGACACACCGCCAACCAGCGTCGCCGTGATCGGGTCGCCATCCACATCGATATCGTTGCCCAGCACACCGGGCGCGCCCACATCCAGCGCGCCCCCTTCATCGACGCTGTACGCATCTGCGACGGCAACCGGTGCATCGTTGACGGCAACAACGTGGATGGTCACAGTGGCAATGTTGCTGCCGGCCATGCCATCATGCGCCTGGTAGGAAAAACTGTCCGCCGTGGTCTCGCTGCCATCGTGGAGATACGTAAATGAACCATCGTCGTTCAGCGCAAGTGTACCGTGTGATACATCGCTGACCAACGTGGCCGTGATCGGGTCGCCGTCCGCGTCGCTGTCATTGCCCAACACGCCGGGCGCAGCGACGTTCAACACGCCGCCCTCATCCACGCTATAAAAGTCATCCCCGGCCGCCGGCGCATCGTTGACCGCCTGGACGGTGATCGTCACCACAACAACGTTGCTATCGGCTGCGCCGTCGTTGGCCAGATAGGTAAAACTATCGACAGTGGTCTGACCGCCGTCGTGGGTATAGGTAAACGACCCATCCGCGTTCAAAACCAACACCCCATTCGACACATCGCTCACCAACACAGCCTGAAGTGCGTCACCATCGGCGTCGACATCGTTGTCCAACACACCCGGCGCAGCGACATCCAACGTGCCACCCTCGTTGACGCTATAGGCGTCCTCAACGGCCACAGGAACGTCATTGAGCGGATTGATCGTGATGACGACGGTGGCAACATTGCTGTTCTCAATGCCGTCGTTCACCTGATAAGTAAAACTATCGGCGCTTGTCTCGCTGCCGTCGTGCGTATATGTGAATGAACCATCGGCCTGGAACAACAACACGCCGTGCGACACATCGCTGATCAGCGTGGCCGTCATCGGATCGCCGTCATTATCGATGTCGTTGCCCAGCGCGCCGGGGGCAGCGATATTCAGCGTACCCCCTTCACTAACGCTGTACGCATCATCGACGGCCTGCGGCGCATCATTGATCGCGCCAATGGTGATCGTCACCGTAACCGGGCCGCTATAGACCACGCCATCGTACACCCGGTAAGTAAAACTGTCACCGGTGATTTCGCTGCCATCATGGACATAGGTAAACGAACCATCGGCGTTGAGCGTGAGCACGCCGTGTGAGACCGTGCCCACGAGCGCCGCGCTCAACGGGTCGCCATCCGCGTCGCTGTCGTTGGCCAGAACGCCGGGCGCAGCGACGTTCAGCGTGCCCCCTTCATCGACGCTATACGCATCATCGACGCCAACCGGCGGGTCGTTCTCTGGGTCAACGGTGATCTGCACGGTGACGATATTGCCATCGGCTGCGCCGTCGCTCACCTGGTAGGTAAAACTGTCGCTCACCGTCTGACCGCCATCGTGGGTATAATTAAACGAACCATCGCTGTTCAAGATCAACACGCCATTCGCTACCCCGCTGATCAACGTCGCCGTAATTGGATCGCCCTCCACATCGACGTCGTTTGCCAGTACACCGGGCGCAGCCACATTGAGCGTACCGCCTTCGCTCACCGTGTACGCATCATCGACGCCAACCGGCGCATCATTCACCGCATTGACCGTGACCAGCACCATCGCCATCGAGGCAGCGCCGTCGCCATCGCTGACGGCATAGACAAAGACATCCGTCCCGTTGAAATCGGCGTCCGGCGTATAAGTCAACACCGCCCCGTTGTGGATAACCGCGCCATGCGCCGGCTGCACAACCGCGCTGATGAACAGCGCGTCGCCATCGGCGTCACTGTCATTGGCCAACACATCAATGAGCACAGCCACATCCTCATCCGTCACTGCCGCATCGTCATTGCCCACCGGATCGTCATCTACCGCGTTGACCGTCACCGTCACCGTGGCCGTGTCGGTCAACACGCCGTCGCTGGCGACATAGGTAAACGTGTCCACACCGGCAAAGTTGGGATCGGGCATATATGTGAGCCGCAGGCCATGATTGGTCACAGTGCCGTTGGCCGGCTGTACAACAGTAACGATGCTCAAAGCATCGCCATCTATATCGCTGTCATTAGCCAACACGTCCAGCACATTGCTGCCGCTGTCTTCGTTCACCACAAAAACGTCGTCCACAGCGGTTGGGCGGTTATTGCTGCCAATGACGGTCACACTGACAATGGCGATTGCCCCGCCGCCGTTGCCGTCGCCAACCCGGTAGATAAACGTGTCTGTCCCGGCAAAGCCATGGTACGGCGTATAAGTCACATTGACCAGGTTGTTCACTACCGCGCCATGCGCCGGCTGAAGGACTTGATCGACCACAAGCGTATCGCCATCCAGGTCGCTGTCATTCGCCAAAACATCGATCACGACAGCCACGCCTTGATTGGTCACGGCACTGTCATCCTGCGCGACCGGGTCATCATTGATCGGATTGACCGTCACCCCGACCGTGGCGACACTGGTGGCGCCATGCACATCGACGAGAACATAGGTAAAAGTGTCCAGGCCATTAAAGTCGGGGTTCGGGACATAAAACACGCTGGTCAGGTTGTTGAGTACAAAACCGTTCGCCGGCTGGGTCACATCGAGCACCTTTAATATATCGCCATCGATGTCGTTATCGTTGCCAAGGACGGTAATGACGATAAACGCATCCTCGTTGGTAACGGCAGTGTCATTGCCGGCCGTTGGCGCGTCGTTCAAACCAGTCACCGTGATCGTCACCAAAGCGGCATCCGTCGCGCCATACTCGTCGGTGATGGTATAAACAAAGGTGTCGTCCAGCGTCTCGCCCACCGCCAAAGCCTGCACCGCCGCCGCGCCGGTCGGATCATAGACATAGCTGCCGTCGGCATTGACCGTCACGCTCGCGCCATTGGCGCTGGTCGCGTCAAATGCGCTGACCGTCAGCACAAAAACGGTATCGGCATCGGTATCATTGGACAATACACCGGGCGCAGCGACGGTCAAAACGGTGTCTTCATCGGTGCTGCCGGCATCACCGTTGGCAACCGGGGCGCTATTGTCCCCCGTGACCGTGACCGTGACAATGGCGGTGCTGAACCCACCGTTGCCGTCAGACACCGTGTAGGTAAAGACGTCGATCGCGCTCTCCCCCACCGAGAGATAAGCAAAAGCGCTGCCGGGATCATAGGTCACATCGCTGCCATTGTTCGTCACAGTTCCCTGCGTCGCAGACGTATCGACATTGTCGACACTGAGCGTGTCGCTGGCGTCCGGGTCGGTATCGTTGACCAGCACGTCGATGGCAATAGCCGTATTTTCATCCGTCGTCCCCACGTCGTCGACCGCGGTGGGTGTATCGTTGACGCCGGCGACGGTCACGGTCACGGTCGCCGTGTCGACGCCGCCGTTGCCATCGGACACCGTATAGGTAAAGACATCGGTCGCGCTCTCGCCCACGGCCAAATAGCGGAACGCCGCGCCGGGGTCATAACCGACGTTGGCGCCATGGTTGACCACCGCCCCTTGCGTGCCCACCACGCCGACGGCGGTCACAGTGAGCGAGTCGCCGTTGAGGTCGGTATCATTGCCAAGCACGTCGATCACAATACCGGTGTCCTGGTCGGTTCCCGGCGCATCATCCACACCAACCGGCGGCGCGTTGAGGATCGTAACCAGGATCGAACTATGATTGTTGCCCGGCGCATTATCCGGTGTGTCGCTGGCAATTTCAACACGGTTGGTCAAAACATAGCCAACGGGGAGATCGGCGCTCAGAACGGTGGTGATGGTGATCACGCCGCGCTCGCCGGGTGACAGATCCTCGACCTGCCATACAAAATCCACGCCGCCAACCTGAACGACGCTGGCGCCGCTGCTGGTGAAACTGGGAGCGGTCCAAGTCACAGGCATAACATCGGTGATCACGACGCCGGTCGCGGCGATCGCGCCCTGGTTGGCAAATTCGAGCCTATAGAC
>CAYZYE010000083.1:0-15579 GCA_964481205.1 uncultured Anaerolineae bacterium
TGGTCGGCCACCGCAATCTGTTCTGGCAAGTCACCGCAACCCCCCTGCACGAAGCGGAGGTGCAGGGCAGCCTGCTCATCTTGCAAGACCTGACCCGCATCCGTCGTCTGGAGACTGTGCGGCGAGATTTCATCGCCAACATCTCCCACGAACTGCGCACTCCTTTGGCCGGACTCAAGGCGCTGGTCGACACCCTGCGCGACGGGGCGTTGGACGATCACCAGGCCGCCAGCCATTTTCTCGACCGGATGGACGTCGAATTGGACACGCTGATCCAGATGGTGCAAGAACTGCTCGAACTGGAGCGCATCGAATCGGGGCAGGCGCCGCTGCGGCTGGCGGTGGTCGTTCTTCCCGACCTGGTCCGGCGGCCGGTGGAGCGGATGCGCCCCCAGGCGGAGCGGGCTGGGTTGGATCTCGAGGTCAATTTGCCCCCTGGATTGCCTGCCGTGCGGACCGACGTCGAACAAATGCAGCGGGTACTCGTCAATTTGCTCCACAATGCCATCAAATTCACCCCGTCGGGAAGGGTGGCGGTTTCCGCCGCGCCGCACGGCGACGAGGTGATCATTGCCGTCCACGATACCGGCGTGGGCATCCCCGTCGCTGACCTGCCGCGCATTTTCGAGCGTTTCTACCAGGCCCGCCGCACGCGCCGCAGTGGCAGCGGGCTGGGCCTGGCGATTGCCAAACACATCGTCCAGGGACACGGCGGGCGCATCTGGGTGGAAAGCGTCGAGGGGCGGGGAAGCACCTTTTACGTCGCGCTCCCAATAGCCTCGGAATAGGGATCTCGAGGCTGCGAGGTAACCCCCGAAACGCGACGGAATCCCCATCCCGTCGAAATCCGTAGGATGGATTCCGGGACTACACCCCGCGCAGTGTCAGTGGCAGGTAGATCCGCCAATCCACCGTCCCCTCATACGCGCCAAGATCATAGCCGCTGCCTTGTGGGCGGTCGTTCCCCTCCAGGTCGACCGTCAGCCAGGGGATGTCCTGCCCGACATCCACAGCCGGGGAGTGGGGGTGAAGGTGATAATCAGGCGCCAGCAGCGGGTCGTCGAGAATGGCATTATTGCCGACGATGGGGTCAGAACTGTTCCAAAAGAGGTTGGTGTCGGCGGTGATGGTGATGGTGATCGGGTTGACCTCGGTAATCCCCACCGTGTGCCCGGCGATGATGTTGTTGGTTAGGGACAGGATGGCGTACCACTCGGCGACAATGCCGGTAAGGCCGTTGTCGACGATGGTGTTGTTGATGACAAGCGCCTGACTGTCGGGCGCGCCGCCCATCCTCGCGTATATCCCGCCGCCATAGTCACGCGCTTCGTTGTGGGCGATGAGGTTGTTGCTCAGTGTGATCGACACCGTGCCGAGGATGTACACTCCGCCGCCTTTGCCGCCCGACGTTCCAGCCGTGTTGCTGATGATGACGTTGCGCGTCAGGTACACGTCATCCGCTTCCACGTTGACCCCGCCGCCCAGCCCGGCCAGGCCTCCGGCCCGGTTGTTTTCGATCCAATTGCCGGCCACATAGACAGCCGTAGAATTGCCGCTAATTGCGAGTCCCCCGCCTCCGCCATAATAGATGCTGGTGCAACCGCTGTTGCGCCGGATGGTGTTGGTCAAAACGTCGGCCTGTGTGACACTGTCGAGATGTACCCCGCCCGAACCCCCGTGGTTGACGCTCCCCACGTTGTCCGCGATCTCGTTTTCTCGCAATGAGACGATCCCTTGCTGGATATAGATACCGCCGCCGTTGCCATACTCACTGGGTACGGTTGAGGAGAGCGCCGAGGTATTGCTCACGATGCGGCTTTGCCATATCTCTACGTTGTGACCATTGGCGTAAGCATAGATTCCGCCGCCGTTCGCCCCGCCGGTCATGCCCCCTACATTGTTGGCGATCACGCATTGCCCAATGTGTAGGTCGGTGTTGCTGGCGTAAATGCCCCCGCCGCAACTGCCGGGCCAACCTGGGCAATTGCCCTGCCCATTACCGCTGGTGAGCGTCAGGTGTTGGAGAGTGATGCTCACGGCGTTGGTGATGCTGATCACCGAACCGCCCCATTGCGCGTCCAGCACCGTCTGGTGCAGGTCCGGATCAAAGTCGTCGTCGCCACAGGGCTGGTCGTATCCTCCCCGGAGGGTCAACTGTTTGACGATGGTCGCCACCGTGCCACCGATGTCGGTGTAGGCGCCGGCGGCGACGCGGATCTCGTGCCCGGCGGAAGCAGCGTCCACGGCAGCCTGTACCGAAGCGTAACATCCGCCCCCGCACATGGCGTCGCAGTTTGTCCCGGTCTGGTTGACGCAATGAACGTTCGAACCGGCCCGCGCCGGCGACAGTGCGCCCAGCCAGAGCGCCAGGGCGGCCAGCGGCAATCCCAGCGCCAGGGTGAACTTGGACCAATGTGCCTTGTTCATCGTTCTTTTCCTTTCTTTTTGTACCATAGATGGGGTCTATAGTCGGTGGGCGATGACCTATCTGAACAACACCTCCGTAGCTGCGCCCCGTACACGCAGCAGACGGTACGGTGATTATATGTCAAGGGAACAGAATGGGCAACCTCGCGATACCTGGTTAGTCAGACGTTAAATAAATGGGTGTGTTTCAAATGGTTTGGGTGCCCGTAGCATCGCCCCTTGCGGGCGATCCGTGGTCGGATGGAACAGGCCAAAACGGCCACAAGGGCCGATGCTACAAAGAAACACACGCAAATGGTTTGACGTTACGCCTCTACCTGGATTTGCCAGCCGTGATGCCTTCTGCTACAATGTCGGTTGTTCTATGCGACCAAAATTCACCGCGCGGAGCATAAATGGAGATTCGTCCCGAATTACAGGCCAAATTGGACAGCCTGCCGCTCAAACCGGGCGTCTATATTTACCGCCGCCAGGACGACAAGGTGATCTATGTCGGCAAGTCGGTGCGCCTGCGCGACCGGGTGCGTTCTTATTTTACCGAATCGGCGCAGCGAAATCGCAAGACCAAAGAGCTGGTCGCCAACATTTACGATCTGGATTTTATCGTCACGGGCAGCGAGTTGGAGGCTTTGATCCTCGAATGCGAGTTGATCAAAAAGTATCGCCCGCGCTACAACGTGCGTCTCAAGGACGACAAACGTTACCCGTATATCAAGATCACCTGGCACGAGGATTTTCCACGCATTTATGCCACGCGGCAAATGATTCAGGATGGCAGCCGTTATTACGGCCCCTATACCTCGCCGAGCGCCGTCCACCGCACCCTCGATCTGCTGCGCAAATTGTTTCCCTACCGCACATGCAACCGCGAGATCACCGGCCAGGACCAGCGCGCCTGTCTCTATTATCACATTGGCCGCTGCCTGGGGCCATGCACCGGTCAGGCCGATCAAGCCGAGTATCGCGCCGTGGTTGAGCGCGTCGCCAAGTTTCTCCAGGGGCGCGCCCAAGATGTGTTGGCCGACCTCCGAACGCGCATGCACGAGGCCGCCGCCAGGATGGAATACGAATCGGCGGCCGTGTTCCGCGACCAAATTCGCGCCGTCGAGCAAGTCACCGAGCAGCAAAAGGTGGTCACGGCGGCGCGCAAAGATCAGGATGTCATCGCCTTTGCCCGCGACGACGGGCAGGCCTGCGTGCAGGTCTTTTTTATTCGCAACGGCAAGATCATTGGCCGTGAGTATTTTGTGCTCGAAGGTACTGGCGACGAGGACGATGCGGCGGTGCTGGAGGCGTTTGTGCAGCAGTTTTACGCCCAGGCCGCCTATATCCCGCAAGAAATCCTGGTGCCATACGAGGTGGAAAAAGCGCGGATCATTGAGAACTGGCTGCGCGGCAAGCGCAAAAAAAGCGTGACGCTGCGCGTGCCTCGACGCGGCGCGGGCAAGGAACTGGTCGAGATGGTGGCGGAAAACGCCGTCGAAACGCTCACCGCGTTGCGCGCCGAGTGGGCGGTCGATCAAAACCGGCAAACGCAGGCCTTGAGCGAACTTGGGGAGGCGTTGGGCTTGCCGGCGCCGCCGGCGCGCATCGAGGGATATGACATTTCGACCTTTCACGGCACGGCGACGTTTGGCAGTATGGTGGTGTTTGTGCATGGTGTGCCGCGCAAAAGCGACTATCGCCGTTTCAAGATCAAGACGGTGGTCGGCCACGCCGATGACTATGCGTCGATGCAAGAGGTGCTGCGGCGCCGTTTTCGACGCCTGGCTGCCGGGGTGGAGACGTTCGACGGAAAAAAGGGCGGGGGTGGCAAGAAAAAAGATACTTCGTTTTCAGTGATGCCCGACCTGGTCTTGATCGACGGCGGCAAGGGGCAACTCTGTGCCTCGCTGGAGGTTTTGCGCGAATACGGCCTCGATCATGTGCCGATCTTTGGTCTGGCCAAGCAGGAAGAGGCGATTTTTATGCCGGGACGCGACGCGCCCGTTCTCCTGCCGCGCGACTCGCAGGGGTTGTACCTCGTTCAGCGCATCCGCGACGAGGCGCACCGGTTTGCCATTACCGCCCACCGGCGGGCGAGAAAAAAAAAGGGGCTGGCCTCGCAGTTGGACGCGATCCCCGGCATCGGCCCGCAACGGCGCAAGGCGCTTTTACGCGCTTTTGGCTCGCTCGACGGCATTCGCAGTGCCAGCATTGACGAACTGGCCGCCACACCTGGCATGACGCGCCCGGTGGCCGAGCGCGTCAAAGAGGCGTTATGAAAATCCAAGGGATTGGGGTTTTGTTCAGCGGGGTTTGGCTCGCGCGTCAATCGGTGGCGATGTGCCAAAACGGATTGATCCACGTCGCGTCGGTGATCTCGGACAGCGGCTCTTTGTCTTCGTAGGCCGAAAGCAGCCAGTCGATCAACGCTTGTTCGAGTACGTCGCGGCATTCCTCAATGGTCTCTCCTGTGGCCCAGACGCCGGGGCATAAAAAGACATCGGCGTAATAGCTGCCGTCTTTGAGGGTCACATAGCGCGCTTTGACCATCGCGTTATAAACATAGTCGGTCATTTGCGCATGCCAGAGTCCATCTTTTGTCATTGATATTTCCTCCGCAAAGAATAGATACCGGCATTGGCCACGGCCGGCTGAACCGGCCAGGCGGGGGGCAGCGCTGCGCCTTTGTTTGGCTTTTTGTGTACCACATAGACGCGCACCGGGCGGCTTTTGGTCTCATTCCCGGCTGCGTCATAGGCCACGACATGAATCAGGTGGGTCTCGGTGTAGCCGCGTCCGTCATAAATGATCCCCATGCCGCCGTTGAACCACCTGTACGTTCGGCCAAACGCGGGGTCGTACAAGACCTGTGAGGCAATGTATGTGTCCACGCCCGTCGTACCATCGGCATGGGTGATCGTGCGCGTGGCCCACACGGTGTGGGATGCTAAAAAGTATCTTTGTTCGACGCTCCCGTCGGTGCGGGTAAAGGGGCGGGTCACGCCGACGGCATTGTCTCCCAGGATGGGCGTGGTATCAGACATGGCGATCGTCCATGATTTGTTGTACGGCGGCACGGTGGATATTGCCAATTTTTTGTGGTCCACGTAAAATTCGACATGATCCAGCGATACGTTGTCTTTGACCGTGACCTGGATGTTGATGCGTTCGTCGTCTTCTTTGACAAACACGGCGCCGTTTTGCGGGTGGTTGAATTCCATCCTGGGGGCAATATTGTCGACCGTGACCTGGATGATGTCCTGGCGGACCGAGTCGTCGTGCCCGATGACGGTCAATCGCAATGTGTACAGCCCGTTCAGTTCGGCGACATCCCAATATTCCATCAAGGCGCCATTGACTTCGTAGGGGTGATCGCCGCCGATCTGGATCCATTCTTGCGGGGCGATGCCCGGACCATAGTCCAGTTTCCAAAAGCGGACATTGTTGCGCGCGTTGCCCGTGATCTCGACCAGCTGGCTGGCATAGCCAAACATCGCCGGGGTGACAATGGCTACGTCTTCGTTCTCTCGCGCGTTGATGGTGTCGTCATATTCGGTCGGCGGCTGGGGGATTTTGGCTTCGCGCACCCAGTCCTCGGCTTCGGGCGGGAGGATCATAAAGACCTTGCGTTCGATCAACTCGGGCGGCGTGTTGGGCGTGGCCAGTTTGCCCGTTTCTTTGTTGATCTCGTAAGCCTTGTGGATGTTGCACCGGGCCACCGGCTCGGTGCCCTGGATAAAGATTTCTTTGACCACGTAGGGGCAGTCGGGGCTGGGCAGCAGCCCTGATATGGCGCAGACGTGTTTCTCGACGATGCCGTCGGGGCGCTCGATCGTTTCCACCGGCAGGCCCTGGTGCGCGGCTTTCATCACATCGTTCCACACATAGGCCGCGCCATACGATCCGGGTACCTTTTTCATCGGTTTGTTGTCGGTGTTGCCCATCCACACTGCCGTTGCGATCTGTGGGGTAAAGCCAACCGTCCAGCAGTCGTGCCAGCCGTCGGTGGTGCCGGTTTTGGCCGCGACCGGGCGGTCCGGCAGGACGAGTTTGTTATCGACGCCGAAAACCCAACTGCGCGCGACATTGTCTGACATGATGTCCCACATCAAATAAGCCAGCTTGGGATCGACAATCTCGCGGGATTCCGGTTGATCGTATTCCCAAACGATCTGGTTGTCGCGGTCTTGGACGCGCAGGATGGCGGTTGGGTCCAATTCCCGGTAGCCCATTTCCAGGCGATCCTCTGGAATGGGGATGCCGTACATTGTGCCCTGGTTGGCGAGGACGCTGAACGCATAGGCCATGTCGATCAATTTGACTTCGCCGCCGCCCAGGGTCAGTGCCAGCCCGTAAAAGTCGAGGTCTTTGCGCAGCGTGGTAATGCCCATCATGTGCGCGGTTTTGATCACATTGCCCACGCCGGCCATTTTCATCACCCGCACCGCCGGGATGTTGAACGAGCGGGCCAGCGCGTTGCGCAGCCGCTGCGGGCCATGGTAGGGTCGGTTGCCCTGCGAGTCGGGATAGTTTTCGGGGCACCAGGCGGGGTCGTTGGGGTTGGGGCAGGTGCGCACATCCAACACCATCGTCGCCGGCGTATAGCCTTGCGAGAACGCGGTCAGGTAGGTAAAGGGCTTGAACGACGATCCCGGCTGCCGCTCGGCGAGGGCGACGTTGACTTTGCCATCGATCTCTTTGTTCCAATAGTCGATGCTGCCAACCATGACCAGGATTTCACCGGTGCGGGGACGAAGGCTGATCACGGCGGCATTGTCCACATCGAGGTGCTGCTCGGTCAGCTCGCGCACGCGCTTGCGCGCTGCTTCTTCGGCGACGGCTTGTAATTCGAGGTCGATGGTCGTGTAAACGGTCAGCCCGCCGCGCGCCACTGCCTCGCTGCCGACCAGGTCTTCGAGTTGGTTGGCGGCATAGAGCGCAAAGTGCGGGGCAATGACGCTGAATCGCTCGGTGATCCCTTTTTCCTTGATTTTGATCTCTTGGGCTTTGGCGGCGTCGGCTTGTTCTTGCGTCAAAAAGCCGGTAAAGGCCAGGCCATCGAGGGCGAGTTCCTGGCGTTTTTTGGCCCAGTTCCAGTTGTCGATGGGGTTCAAACCCGGATATTGCGGGATGGGGGCCAACATTGCGACCTCGGCGATGTTCAGTTCATGCACCGATTTGCCAAAATAGACCCGCGCCGCCGACTCGATGCCGTAGGCAAAGTTGCCATAGTTGTTCAGGTTGAGGTACCATTCGAGGATTTGATCTTTGCTGAACTTGCGCGTGATCTCGAGCGCAAGGATGACTTCTTTGATCTTGCGCGAGTACGATTTTTCATACCGTTCTTCGGGATCGATGAGAATGTTTTTGACCAGCTGTTGGGTCAACGAACTTCCGCCCTGGGTCGAGCGTCCGCGCAGTTCGTTGACGAACGCGCGTCCCAGGCCGCGCACATTGATGCCGGGGTTGGTGTAAAAATCCCGGTCTTCGATGGAAATGGTGGCCCATTTGACCGCATCTGGAATTTCGTCGCTGTTGAGCCAAATCCGGTCGCCAAGGGGGTTGACCATTTCATAGATCAGGGTCTTGCCCGTGCGGTCGTAAAAGCGGATCGTCCCAAATCCCTCTTCGACCACCTGGATTTCCTCGGCGTCGGGCAGGTCTTTGGTGTAATAGGCCCAAACGCCGACCACTGACCCCACGCCGAGCAGGACGATCGCCAATAGCGTGGTGACGAGCACGCCGATCGAGCCGCCAAAGATGCGCAATAACAAAGTTGGCCCAACGCTTCGTCTGTGCTCGCGCTGCCGGTGCCTTCTTTTGATAAATACCAGTTTTCCTTTTTTCATATTCCCGGTTTTGCCTGATTTCTCCGCCAATTGAACTCGCCGAGATTGGCTCAATTTTGACGATTGAACCAATCTCAGCGTCACTGGTTAATCTTGGGTCATGAGTTACGCGGTTAGGTTCTAGACTAGAGCGAGACCTGGGTAATCTGTGTCATTCTGAGCCAGCCGCCGCAGGCGGCGCAGTGAAGAATCTCGTGGCTTGAATTTGACATACAAGAGGAGATTCTTCGTCGCTCCGCTCCTCAGAATGACGGTTCCAGGAAAGTCTTGCTCCAGTACTAGAAAGACCCAAACATCGAGTTCTTGGATAGAACGAGTTGCTTTTTGATGTATTTCAGGCGCAAAACGCCCTCCATGACTCGAACCACATAACTCCTGCTTGGGTCTTGTAGTTTATCAGAAAAGCGTCGAACGAGCAAGCCGGGCCGGTTTACCGATTTTGGATCGTCCAATCGAAATTGAGCGCCGGGTCGTCCCAGGCGATCCGTTCCTCGTCCGGTTCTTGGGGATTGTAAGGTCTGGTTGTGTAATAGATCAATTGCGCCGGTGCGGTGCCCAAAACCTGGTATCCGTGCGCGACGCCGGGCGGGATTTTGAGCACCTGGCGTCCCCACTCGCCCAGGCAAATCGACATCATTTCGCCCTCGGTTGGCGATTCGGGGCGCAGATCGACCAGCCCGACGCGGATGTTGCCGGCGACGCAGTACCAATAGTCGGTTTGGCGCTTGTGCCAGTGAAAAGCCTTGATCACGCCCGGCCAGGTGAGCGTGTGCGAAATTTGCGCAAAGGGATGTTCATCGACCAGGGCGTCGGTTGCTTTGAGCACTTCGGTAAACATGCCCCGGTCATCGGGATGAATGACGAGATTTTTGATTTCAACGCCGTCGATCATTGTTTTGTCCTCCTGAATTCAAACGGGTGCGCTGCATTACGGCCTGTTTGCGACGCGCCCGATTCGGTCCGTTTATCGACAGAGCGCCTATTGTACCCCCATCTTGCCATAGACGCAAAGTTGTCAGAGTATGCGGTTATGGTATATAATGTGTTCAGGCAATTTCAGAAAAATAATTGTCCCAGATTAGCATGGGCCATGTAATAGTGCCAGCAGGAGTTACGCGGTTAGGTTCTAGTAATAGAACGAGACTCGGGTAATTTGGGTCATTCTGAGCCAGCCGCCGCAGGCGGCGCAGTGAAGAATCTCGTGGCTTGAATTTGACATACTAGAAGAGATTCCTTTCGACTGCGCTCAAGGCAGGCTTTTCCGGTCCGTTTCCAAGGCAACTTGCAGGTCGAGTGGAGGCATCAATGACATCACAAGCGCAACCGGTTGATTTGTTGCTCGTCGGCGGTCAGGTCGTGACCATGGACGAGGCGTGGAGGGTGTTCAATCCCGGCGCAGTGGCCGTGCGCGGCGCCGATATTGTCGCCGTTGGCCCGGCCGAACAGCTGCAAGCAGAGTGGACGGCTCGAGAAACCTGGGACTGTGCCGATCAAGTGATTGTCCCCGGTCTGATCGACACGCACACGCACATGCCGATGAGCTTGTTGCGCGGTTTGTCCGATGATCTCCGCCTCGACGTGTGGCTGCACGGCTATATTTTGCCCACCGAAACCCGTTTTGTCAACCCCGAATTTTGCCGCCTGGGTACGCTGCTCTCTTGCGCCGAGTTGATTCGCGGCGGAGTGACCACTTTTGCCGACATGTATTACTATGAGGATGAAGTCGCCTGGGCGACGGTCGAGGCCGGTATGCGCGGGATCTGCGGGCAGACGGTCATGATCTTTCCCACGCCAGACGCGACCAGCTATGACGCCAGTCTGGCTTATTGTCAAGAGTTTCTGGAACATTGGCGCGGCCATGACCTGATCACCGCCGTGCCCGCGCCGCACTCGCCATATATGTGTACGGCCGACATTTTGCAAGAGACGGTGCGCATGGCGCGGGCCTACGATGTGCCGTTGCACATTCACATCGCCGAAACCGCGCTTGAGGTCAAGGAGAGCATCGAACAAAAGAACATGACCCCCGTGCGCTGGTTGGAGAGTGTGGGCGTGTTGGATACCAGGGTGCTCGCGGCGCATTGCGTCCATGTCAACAATGAGGATATGCACATTATGGCGACGCACGGCGTTGGCGTGGCCCATAACCCAACCAGCAACCTCAAACTTGCCAGCGGTTTTGCGCCGGTGGTGCAAATGCAGGAACATGGCATCGCCGTGGGCGTGGGCACAGACGGTACGGCCAGCAACAACGATTTGGACATGTGGGTCGAGACGCATTTGGCGGCGTTGCTGCCCAAGGCGGTCAACAACGATCCCACCGCCTTGCCGGCCCGGCAGGCGTTTGCGATGGCGACGATCGACGGCGCGCGGGCTATGCACCTCGATCACCTGATCGGTTCCATCGAGCCGGGCAAGCGCGCCGATCTGACGATTTTGGACGCCGGCGGGGTGCATGTGATGCCTCAGTTTGATACAACCGGGCAAAACATTTATTCGCGCCTGGTTTACGCCGCCAAAAGCGGCGATGTGCGTCACACGATCGTCAATGGTCGGGTCTTGATGCGAGACCGGCAGGTGCTCACCGTCGATGAACGCGCGGCGTTGGCCCAGGCCGCCAAGTTGTCGAAAAAGATCAGCCGCTTTTTCATCGAACGCGAAAAAGACCAGCTCAACAAAATGTTGGCCATCGGCGGGTTGGCGCAAGAAGAAACCTACGAGGTACATGTCAAGGCCAGGGCGCCCAGCAGGGCCAAGATGGAAACGTGGTTGGAAAATCCCCAGGTTACTGTCACCAAGCACTCGGAACGAGATCAATACGATACGTATTTTATCTTTGATGATCGAGCCAGGGGGCGGATTCGCTATCGCGAGGACAATGTTTTGGGGCAGGGCGATCAAGTGTCGCCGATTTACAACCTGGTTTACACCGGGCCGGTGGTCGAACAAGAGTATGAAAACTCGGTTGTGCTGACCCGCGCGCGTTATGCCAGCCGCGCGGACCGCAGCGTGCGCTTTTACCGCGAGTATTTTCAGCCCGACGCCGTTCACGAGGTCGTCAAGCATCGTCACCGTTATCATATTCGCTACAAGGGGACGCTCTTTTTTATCAATATGGACGAGATCATTCAACCGCCGCAGGAATGTTTTTTTGTCGAGATCAAGAGTCGCACCTGGTCTTCGCAGGATGCGGTGCGCAAGGCGGTGCTGATTGGCGAGCTGTTGAGTTTGTTTGATATTGACGCAGAGCATATTGTGCGCCAGGATTATACGGATCTGTGATCGGCGTGGAGGACTTGTGACGCAAGGTGAATGGTTTTTAGGCATCGATTTGGGTGGAACCAAGATCGGCGTAGGTCTGGTCAACAGATCGGGAGAGGTGAGAGCGCCAGAGTATCGACCGACCGAGGTTTTGCAAGGGCGCGACGCAGTGATCGCGCGCATGATCGACGCGGCGCGCAGGGTGATGCGCAGCGCCGGCATCGAGCGTGACGAGATTGCCGGTATTGGCATTGGCGCGCCGGGGCCGATGGATATTCCAGAAGGTGTGCTTACCGAGCCGCCCAACTTGCCCGGCTGGCGCGATGTGCCGCTGCGCCAGATCATTCAGGACGCTATCGGGCTGCCCACGGTTTTGGAGAATGACGCCAACGCGGCCGGCATCGGCGAATATTTGTATGGCGCTGGTCGTGGGACGCGGCACATGGTTTATGTCACCGTCAGCACCGGTATTGGCGGCGGGTTGATTTTGGATGGCAAGATTTACCATGGCACGACCGGTGGCGCGGGCGAGATCGGCCACATGACCGTTTTGCCCCGAGGTCCTCACTGCGGGTGTGGCAATCGCGGCTGTCTGGAGGCGCTGGCTTCGGGCACGGCGATTGCGCGCGAGGGGCAAGAGTTGGTCGATCGGGGCGTCAATACGCTGATCGCCGAACTGGCCAAAGACGCGCTGTATGACGTTTCGGCCAAGGACGTGGTCAAGGCGATGAATATGGGCGATCCGTATGCGACCGAGATTGTGATCCAGGCGATGCACTATTTGGGCATTGGCATGGCTAATCTGGTCAATTTGTTCAACCCGCAGATGCTCGTCATCGGTGGGGGGCTTTCCAACCTGGGCGATGTGCTTTTGCAGCCGGTCAAGCGCAGTATCGACCTGTATGCTTTTCCCTCGGCGGCGGCGCGTGTTCGGGTGCGGCTGGCGCGGTTGGGCGATCAGGTGGGCATTATCGGCGCCGCGGGCGCGGCGATGATGGCGCTGCATCACGAACCACGCTGCCCATAACGGCGTTGGAGCAAATGTATCCCATCCTCTTTCGGCTCGGTTCCCACATTATTTATTCTTATACGGCGGTTTTATCCCTGGGTATGCTCGCCGGGGTGTGGATGGCCTATCGTTTGGCCCGCCCCCGGCTCACCAACCCGGCTCTGACGCTCGATGCCGGGTTTTGGGGCTTGATCGGCGGTTTGGTTGGCGGGCGCGCCGGGTATGTGATCGCCAACTGGGCGTATTATGTCGATCATTTTGGCCGGGTTTTTGCTCTGTGGCAAGGGGGGCTGGCCTGGCATGGCGCGTTGTGGGGCGGGTGCGCCGCCATTGCCGCGTGGGTTGCCATCGGCCGGCGCTATCGTGGTCTGGCGTTGGATTGGCGCGATCTGTTCGACGCGCTTGCGCCGGGGGCGGCGCTGGGGGGCGCGTTTGGCTGGCTGGGGTGTTTGCTGACCGGCAGTGCCTATGGCGTTCAGGCAAGCGGGTATATGCCCCCCGTGGCCTGGTTTGCCGCCGATTTGCCGGATATTTACGGTGTGAGCGAGGTGCGGTTTTTGACGCAGCCGCTAATGATCGCCTGGTGTTTGCTGCTGTGGGGCGCTCTGTTGGTCGTCGGGCGCAGGCTGCCACGCGGTTTTTCATTTGCTATTTATGTGCTTGGTTATGCGTTGGGTGATTTTGGCGTGGCTTTTGTCCGTGGCGATGGGACGTGGCATTTTGGGCTGGCTCTTGGGCAGTGGGTGGCGATCGTCGAGATGTGCGTGGCCGTGGTGATGATGTTCAGGTTGGACATTGGTCCGGGGGGGAGTTGCAAATGATGGAAAAGTTGGCGCCGGCAATTACACTGATCACAGATTTCGGCTTGCAAGATGGGCTGGTTGGCGCGATGAAGGGGGTGATCCACAGTATTGCGCCGCAGGCAAGGGTGATGAATATCTCGCACCATGTGCCGCCGCAAGACATTCGCTGGGCCGGGTTTGTTTTGCTCACGTCTTACAAGTTCTGGCCGCCCGAAACCATTCATGTCATTGTCATCGATCCGGGCGTGGGTACCGGGCGCCGCGCGATCGCCGTCCAGACGACCAGGGGCACGTTTGTCGCGCCGGACAATGGCGTGTTGAGTTATGTGCTGGCGCGAGAGCAAGCGACGGCCGTCGTTTCGTTGACCAATTCGGCTTATTGGCACCAACCGGTCAGCCCGGTTTTCCACGGGCGCGATATTTTTGGCCCGGCGGCGGCGCATCTTGCTTCTGGCGTGCCGCTGCTGAATCTGGGGGAGGCGATTGGCGTCGAAACGTTGCACGCTTTGGCCGTCTCGGAACCAAATCGCCATTTCGATGGGCATATCACGGCGCACATTCAGCATATCGATCGCTTTGGAAATTGTATCACCGATTTGCCCGAGTTTTGGCTGTACGAGTCGCCGCAATGGCGGATCGATGTCAAAGGTTGTATTATCGAAGGGATGCGTCAGACTTTTGCCGAGGTGGCAGAAGGTGAGCCGGTGGCGCTGATCGACAGCAGCGGGTTTATGGCCGTGGCTGTGCGCAACGGCAGCGCGGCGCAAGAGATTGGCCTGTCGATCCATGATCCGGTGGTGTTGTGGCCGATATCGAGGCCGGTGACGCCAATATAAGGTTGGGGTGTGTTTCAAATGACTTGGGCGTCCGTAGCATAGTCCCTTGTGGGCGCGGCCGGTGTGGCTTGTTTAGGGCGGTGCAAAATCTCGTGTAGGGGGTGCGCCCACCCAGACCCCCCAAAATCGACCCACGATCTGTCGGTCGGCGCGGAAAGTTGGGCAAAATGGTTCTCTGGTCTGTTTACGGCAAATAATTTGGGTGTCCGTAGCATTGCCCCGTGTGGGCGGCCCGTGGGCGAGTGGAACAGGCAAGAACGGCCACGAGGAGCGATGCTATAAAGCAAATGAAACATACCCACAAGATATTTTGAGGCTGGAATGAGTACAGAGCGTATTGTTACGCCCAAATCAAAGGCGGACGAAGTCGTCGTCGATGCGGCGCTGCGCCCGCAAAATCTCGAACAATATCAAGGGCAACAAGAGATCAAGGCGCGGTTGCGCATTTTTTTAGAGGCCGCGCGTGCGCGTAAAGAAGCTCTGGAGCATGTTTTGCTCTATGGGCCGCCGGGGTTGGGTAAAACGTCGATGGCGCACGTCATTGCCGCCGAGATGGGGGTCCATATTCGCGTCACTTCTGGGCCGGCGATCGAACGCGCCGGCGATCTGGCGGCGATTTTGACCAATTTGCACAAGGGCGATATTCTCTTTATCGACGAGATTCACCGCCTGGGGCGCGTGGTCGAAGAGGTGCTGTATCCGGCGATGGAGGATTTTGCGCTCGATATCGTCATCGGCAAAGGCCCCGGCGCGCGCTCTATTCGTCTCAATCTGCCACGGTTCACCGTCATTGGTGCGACCACGCGCCTGGCGTTGATGACTGCCCCGCTGCGGGCGCGCTTTGGCGTGGTTTACCGGCTTGATTTTTACAGCCAGCAAGCCACTCAGTCCATCGTCAAACGCTCGGCGCGCATTTTGCGCGTTCCCATCGACGATCAGGGCGCTGTCGAGATCGCTCGTCGTGCGCGAGGTACGCCGCGCGTCGCCAACCGGCTGCTCAAGCGCGTGCGCGATTATGCCCAGGTGCGCGCCGACGGGCGGATCAATCAACAGGTGGCCCGCGACGCGCTGGATATGCTCAATATCGACGAGTTGGGGATGGACGAGATGGACCGCCGCGTGCTCGAGACGATCATTGAAAAGTTTAACGGCGGGCCGGTGGGGTTGGATACCATTTCCGCCTCGATCAGTGAAGAGGCGGATACGATTATGGATGTGGTTGAGCCGTATCTGCTTCAGCTTGGTTTTTTGGACCGCACGCCGCGCGGCCGGGTTGCCACACGCCGGGCGTATGCGCATCTGGGGTTCGAGTTCGAGGAACAGCCGGAGCAAGGACGGTTGTTGTGATAGTGAGTCTAGTCACCCTACAGTTTTGTTCGGCAACCTACACAAACGGGTTTTTCTGGCAA
>CAYZYE010000084.1:0-15359 GCA_964481205.1 uncultured Anaerolineae bacterium
GTAAACCCATCTCGTGGAGGTAAGATGACAGATCAACACGTGCGTGTGCGCTTTGCCCCCAGCCCAACCGGCTATCTGCATGTGGGCGGCGCACGCACCGCCCTGTACAACTGGCTGTTCGCCAACAGCCGCCACGGCACATTCATCCTGCGCATCGAAGACACCGACCGCACACGCTATCACCAGGAATCCGAAAAAGACATCCTCGACAGCCTGCGCTGGCTGGGGCTGCAATGGGATGAAGGCCTGGAGGTCGGCGGCGACTATGGCCCATACCATCAATCGCAGCGCACCGAACTATATCGCCGATATGCCAACCAACTGGTCGATGACGGGCACGCCTACCGCTGTTTTTGCAGCGCCGAACGGCTGGCCGAACTGCGCGAAAAGCACCAGGCCGGCGGCAGCAAACACACCGGCTATGATCGCCGCTGCCGCGAGCTGACGCCGGAACAAAGCGCCGCCAAACAAGCGCAAGGGCAACCCTATGTGATCCGGATCAAAGCCCCGCTCGACGGCGTCACCTCTTTTCACGACCTCTTGCGCGGTACCACCACCGTCGACAACAAGATGCTTGAAGACATTATCCTGCTCAAATCCGACGGCTTTCCAACCTATCATCTGGCCAACGTCATCGACGATCACCTGATGAAAATCTCGCACATTATGCGCGGCGACGAATGGCTCTCGACCTGCCCCATCCACGTCATCCTCTATGCCGCCTTTGGTTGGCCGGTACCCATCTATATCCACCTGCCCATCTTTTTGGACCCCGGCGGCAAGGGCAAAATGAGCAAGCGCAAGACAACCGGGCCGGACGGGAAACCATACCTGGTACTGGTCAAAGACTTTCGCGCCGCCGGCTATTTGCCCCAGGCGCTCATCAACTTTGTCGCCCGCCTGGGTTGGAGCTATGACGACCACAGCGAGTTGTTCAGCCGCCAGGAATTGTTGGAAAAATTCTCGCTGGAACGCCTCAATACCTCGCCGGCCAAATTCGACTATGCCAAACTGGAATGGATGAACAGCGTCTATATCCGCGAACTGGACGCCGACGACCTGGCGCGGCAATTGCAGCCCTTTTACCTGGACGCCGGACTCGACGCCCCTCTGGAAACACTCCGGCAAATCGCCCCCATCGTTCGAGAACGAATCAAGACCCTGACAGACGCGGTGCCCCTGACCGATTTCATCTTTCAACCGGACACCTTGCCCGACCCCAGGCTCTTGATCGGCAAAAAGATGGACGCCGCCGCCTCGTTGGCCGCATTGATCCAGATACGTCGCGCCGTCGACGCCGCCGGCGAATTGACACACGCGGCGTTGGAGCAACCGCTGCGCGACCTGGCCGCCGAGATGGGCGTCAAGGCCGGATCGATCTTTGGCATTTTACGCGGCGCGGTCACAGGACGCAAGGTCTCGCCACCGCTTTTTGAAACCATGGCCATTATGGGGCGAACGCGCGTGCTCAAACGCATCGACTCGGCCATACACATACTCGAGGCACAATAACGATGGAAAACATGGAACAACAACCCTTTTGGCGCCGGGTTGGCGTCTTTTTCGCCTGGTCGGGCGCCATCGGCGGCGGCGTGAGCCTGATCACATTCTTGCTCGTGGTCATCGTCAGCCTGTTCCAAGAGGACAAATTTGCCAACTTTGCGCTCGACGTATCCAACTGGCTGTTCTGGACATTTGCGCTGCTGCTGTTTGGCGGGCTGATCGTCCCCAGCGAGAACGCCATCAAAGACCAGGAAAAAGAAAAACGCCGCCCGGCAATAACCAAAACGCCCACGGAAAACACGCCCAACCTGCTATCCAGGTTCCAAGAACGACGCCAAAAAACGATGCGCAAACGGATCGCCAACGTATACAACCCCTGGCGCTGGCGCTTTTGGATGGCCAGCCTGATTACGCTGGGCATCTGCGTGTTGTTCGGCCTTTTGGCGCCGCCGGTCACGCTGCCCTGACCCGCCCGCCGCGCATCCGATGACGCACCTGTACCGGCACCGCGCCTGGCTTTGGGCGCTTGTCCCGCTCCTGGCCGGTGCGCTCTTGGGGCTGGCCTGGTGGGACTGGGGCAATCAGGGGATGCTCCGGGCATACACGCTCCAGGAACCAATCTATACCCCCTACCGGCGCAGGCTGGTATGGACGCTGGCGATCGCGGCGACAAGCTGCCTGGGGCTGTGGCGGCTCTCCAAGCGCATCGATCCCACGGCCAAAAACCACCCTGCCCGCGCGTCGATCCCCTTTGCTGCGGCCTGGCTGATCGTCCCCTTTTTCTTTCGATACACCTGGCACCCGTGGGGCGTCCAACCCGGCAGCTCGATCTGGGGCTATGGGTTGTCGGCCGTCACCACAATCATCGTCGCCCTCCCATTGAGCCGGCTACTCTTGTCCACCCGCCGCCGTCCGCGATACGGCGCGCTCGTCGTCGGGGCGATGGCCGCGCTGTACGTCCTGATTTTTGGGTTTCTCGGCGCGGCCCGCCATACTGCGTTTCGCAGCCACGCCCTCGACATGGGCGCGATGGATCAAGCCGCCTGGAACACCATCCACGGGCGCATTCTGGAACGCACCCCGCTCCACCGCCACCCCGCAGATGGCTCGCGCTATGAAAACCGTTTCCTCGACGCCAAACTCGAACTGATCTTTGTGCCGCTGTCGGCGCTGTATTGGCTGGCCCCCGACCCGCGCATCTTGCTCCTCGTTCAAACGCTCTTGTTGGCCGCCGGCGCGGTTCCACTGTACCTGCTGCTCGTCGAACAGTCGCACGACACACGGCTGGCAGCCGCCGTCGCCTGCGCCTATCTCTTGTACCTGCCTCTGCACTATGTCGATATGGCCGGATTTCACCCCTCCGCATTAATGACGCCTTTTCTCATCGCCGCCTGGCGCGCGCAGCGAAACAACACCTGGCGCTGGTACTATTTCTGGCTGGTATTGAGCCTGTGCTGCCGCATCGAAGCGGCGATCGTCGCTCTGGCGTTGGGGCCGGTCATCCTGCTCTGGTCAAAAAAACGGCGCTGGCGGCATGCCCTGACGACCGCGCTCATCGCCGCGATCTGGCTGTGGGTCAATTTTGGCCTCGTTCTCCCCGCCGCCCGCAACGAATACGGCGCCGACACCGGCACATTGCTCGAACGTCGCTTTGGAGCATGGGGCGACACCCCCGCCGAAATCGTGCGCACCGTTTTCACCCACCCCGCCTCCATCGCCGGCGAATTCGACCGTGAAACACTGCAAACCTTGTTCGATCTGTTGATGCCGCTCGGCTTTGCCTCCCTGATCTCGCCGCTGGCCCTGCTCCCGGCCCTGCCCATCCTGGGGATCAATCTGCTGGCCCAGTCCGCCTGGCAAAACTCGGTACACGCGCACTATATGGCCCCGCTCATTCCCTTTATCTGGATCGCCGCCGGCGAGGGCGTCAGCCGGCTGGCGGGCCAACATCGCCGAGGCCAAACATGGCCGGTCGCCGCCGCGCTGGCGCTGTTCATCTTGCTCAACACCGCCCTGACCGGCTACCTGTTCAGCCCGTACCCGCCGGGTCAAGCCTTCCACCTCGCCGATTTTTACCAACCGTCCATTTACCAACGCAATCTGCGCCAGGTGATCGCGCTGCTCCCCGACCAGGCGCCGGTATGCGCGCAAAGCGACATTTATCCGCACCTCTCACAACGCCGCGACGCCGCGCTCTTTCCCAACTGCCAACTCGACGAAACGACGTTCACCGATTACGTCATCGTCGATCTGGACGCCACGTCAGACAAAAGCCCGGTCGATTTTCACACCTTTTACCTGCTGGTCGATCAATGGCTGGCCAAGCCGGACTGGGGAGTGGTCGCGCAGCGCGGTGGCGTGCTCTTGCTCGAACAAGGGGCCGCTCGTGACAATATGGCCCAGGTCTACGCTGCGTTAGATAAATACGGACGGGAATTTTATCGCGTGGAATTTGTGGAAAACAAGACGCCGGCCGCAATGCAAGCCAACGACCTCTATTTGGCGTCGATCGTCCTTCGCAACACGGGGTCGCAATGCTGGCACTCGCGCGGGCAGCTTCCGGTGCGGCTCTCCTACCACTGGCAAACCCCAGACGGCCAGGTGGTACACGTCGCGTCGCTCCGCACCGATCTACCCCACCGCGTCGAGCCGGGACACGTGGTGCGGCTGCAAGCCCAGGTACTGTCTCCCACCCAGGCGGGCAAGTACGTTTTGGAATGGAGCATGCTGCGCGAAGGAGATGCCTGGTTTGGCGACCGGGGCGGGCAAACCCTGAAACAGACGGTCATCGTCGAATGAATTGCCCGAGAACGTGCTGAAAAAACCCCAGCGCGGCCGGCGCCGTCTGTTTACGACGGCGCAATTATCTACGGCCACAGCAGCGGCAGCACGATCAACCCAAACCAGAGCAACGCCGCCATCATCAAGATCGCCGCGCAGCCAATCGCCCATGGCGACTCGAAAATGCTCTGCTTTTCGGGGCCGGTTCGCACCACCACCTGCACCTGACGCGGCCTCAGTCCATGTACCCGAATGTCAAGCGTGCTAATGCGCGCTCGCGGTTCGGCGGGCAGTTTGTCGATCCGCCCGACCAGCCCCACGCGCCCGATCTCTCCCGGCGACACCGTGAAACGCGCCGGATCGAGAACCAGCCACGCGGGGTTGCCCTCGACCCGGCACTCGGCGCGCACTTTGCCGCGATTGCGCACCTCGAACGCGCCCCGCTCGGTAAACAGCCCATCCCTGGCAATCAACGACAAGTCAATGTGCGTGGGCGACACGTCAATGATCGGCGGCGGCACCTTGACCTCAACCGGGATCACCGCCGCCTGCGCGCCGGACGCCTGGATGCTGATCCGGGCTTGATGAACGCCCCCCGGCACAAGCTGATCGGCGTGAATCACCACCGGCAAGGTCTGTGTCTGCCCCGGCGCGCAGGCCAGTTTACCCAACACCTCGACCCACGCCGCAGAGCTTTTCACCGTGCCGTACAAGTACCCACCCCCCGTATTTTGCACCTCGATCTGCCGCGAACTGTCCCGCTCGACCGCGCGCTCGTACCGCAAACGCCCGGTGATCACCCTGAGCTGCGGCTCCGGCATCGCCTGAGGCGCCAATGAGCGAACCAGGTACTCGAGACCTGAATTGGGATCATTGGCGTAATGCTGTACCGCCATTTCGGCGGTCCGCGCCGCCGCCGGGTCGTGGATCGCGTCGCGCAGCCAGCGGGTCACGCTGCCGTCGTACAAAATGTCGGCGGCGTAATGCCAATGCTTGACGCACAAATCGAGCATTTCTTCGCGCGAGACGGCCTTGTCACCGCCGGGAAAAGTCAACGGCGACAAAGGCTGAACCTGGGGACGCAGCAGCGCCTCGAGGCGCTCGCCAAATTGGGCAGCGGTCAGGCGATCCTCGACCTTGACCGCCAACGCTTGCAACAGCACCTCGCGCAGCGCCGTGGGAACCAATTCCATCTTGGGAAATTGAAAGGGATGCAGCCTCGGGTCGTCGTCGGTGATCAGATTGTACGCCGTCACCGCCAGCGCATAGACATCCGAGCGGGGTTCGGCCTGACCATCGTACAGCTCTGGCGCAGCGAAACCCATCGTGCCATACACACTCGATTGCTTGCGCCCCGGCAGCCCGGCCGCCTGCGCCGAATAGCGCGTCTTGGCCGTGCCAAAATCGACCAGCACCGCCCGCCCGGTGTTCCGATCGCGGATAATGTTGGCCGGTTTGATGTCATTGTGAATCACCGGCGGTTGGTGTCGCTCAAGATAATCCAAAACCTCGCAGATCTGGATGGTGTACCGAATCACATCGTTGGCCTTGAGCGATCGCCCTTTGACGAGTTGATCGCCATCCTCCCGCGTCAAAGTCTCGGCCAGGTCCGGCCCCTCGATGTATTCCATCACCAGATAATTGCGCCCGTTTTCCGAAAAATAAGCATAAATATCGGGAATGCCCTGATGTTTCAACGTCGCCAGGATGCGTGCCTCGATCTCGAACCGCTGCGCGGCTTTTTCCCGCTCCTGTGGGTTGGACGGATCATAGTATTCGATCACCTCTTTGACCACACACTGGCGATCAAAAGCCTTGGTATTGGCCGCCAGATACACCGCCCCCATCCCGCCCTTGCCCAACGGGCGAATGATGCGATACACGCCACCGTCCATCAGCTGGCCGGCCTGCAACGTCTCCGGTTCATCGATCTGAAGCGCATAGCCGCAATAGGCGCAAAAACGTGAATTCGCCTTGTTTTGATTGCCGCAAGCTGGACACTGCATCAAAACATCTCCCCTTCTACCAACCAATTTTCCATCCACCCAGTCTTGAATATTATACCGCTTTGCCATATATGGAGCAAACCCCGACGCCGCAAAAATTTGCCCCTTGCCTTGTCCTGTGGTAGAATAGCGCGTTGATTCGGCTATACACAGGGAGGATTTACTTGGAACTTGAAGAATATATCCGCATCATACGCGACCGGAGTTGGATCGTCTTGTTGATGGCCGCGTTGGTCGCCGGCGCAGCATTTGGATACAGCAAATTCTTGATGCCCGAAATCTACCAGGCCAGCATCACCATCTCGGTCCGCCCGGCGCGCGCCGACTGGGGTTTGGGCCAGGCGCTCAGCGGCCTATTGCGCAGTCTGGCCGGCGACATCACCACACACAAATTTCTGGCCCAAGTGATCGACCGGGGCCAGTTCGACACCACCACGTCGGACCTGTTGTACACGAAAAAGTTGTTTGTCAAGGACGAAGCTTCCGACTATACGATCACGATCATTGCCCGGGATCCAAGTCACAAAGTGGCCGTCGATCTGGTCAACCTGATCGCCCAAATTTTCAAAGAACAGCGCGACGCCTGGAACGACGACCAGGACAAACGCGACCGCATCGACGTGGAAATCCGCGACTGGGCGCGCGACGCCGGACTGTACTCGCCCAAAACCAAAATCAACACCGCCGCCGGCGGCGTCGCCGGCGCGCTCATCGGCGCGGTCATTGTCTTTGTCCTCGAATGGCTGCAAGCCAGCACCGTGCGCTCGCCGGAAGACATCGAGCGATTGGGCATCCAGACGCTGGGCGCGATCCCCGTCGAACCGAGACGACGCGCAAACCCGGCGCACCGCCAAAGGAGTGGGCATGCTACAACCTGACCTGATCACCCTGACCGACCCGCGTTCACCGGTCAGCGAAGCCTACCGCACCTTGCGCACCAGCCTGGAATTTTCCAGCCTGGATCAGCCGCTGCACTCGCTCCTGGTCGCCTCGCCGGCCGACGACGCCGATAAAACCACCACACTGGCCAATTTGGCCGTGATCATGGCCGAAGGCGGGCGCCAAGTCATCTTGGTCGAAGGCGATCTGCGAAAACCCGGCCTGCACACGATCCTGGGCACCGGCAACGAAAACGGCCTGAGCGAGCTGCTCCAGGGCAACGCCGACCTGAACGCCATCCCCCTGCAAGAAAGCGGCATCGAAGGCGTGAGCCTGCTGCCCAGCGGCGCGCTGCCGCCCAACCCATCGATCTTGCTCGGATCGCCGCAGATGGACAAGGTCATCGCCGCCCTGACCCAACAAGCCGACCTGGTCCTGTTCAGCGCGCCGCCCGTCATCGCCGTGACCGACGCCGCGCTATTGGCCGCCAAAGTCGATGGCGCGCTGCTGGTCATCCGCGCCGGAAGCACCGAGCGCGAACACGCCCAACGCGCCAAAGCGCTGCTCAACCAGGTCAATGCGCGGCTGGTTGGCGCGGTACTCACCAACACCGGCCGCGACACCGTGTTGACCAGCTATTACAAATAAGGAGCGCCCGATGAAAGGTCTCATTCTGAGCGGAGGCAAGGGAACGCGGCTGCGCCCGATCACCTATACGCGGGCCAAGCAGCTGGTTCCGGTCGCCAACAAACCGGTGCTGTTTCGCGTCATCGAGTCGATCGTCGACGCCGGGATCACCGAAATCGGCATCGTCGTTGGCGATACCGCCGCCGAGATCAAAAAAGCCGCCGGAGACGGGAGCAGATTTGGAGCCAAACTGGTCTACATTCATCAAGACGCGCCGCTGGGGCTGGCCCACGCCGTCAAGATCAGCCAGGATTTTTTGGGACAAGACGCCTTTGTGATGTTTTTGGGCGACAATGTCATCCAGGGCGGCATCTCGAAATTGATCAGCAGCTTTGAACACCGTGGCTATGACAGCCAGATCGTCCTCAAGCACGTCGACGACCCGCGCCAGTACGGCGTGGCCGAACTCCAAGAAGACGGCAGCATCGCCCGTCTGGTCGAAAAACCGCGCGACCCCAAAAGCGACCTGGCGCTGGTGGGCATTTACATGTTTACCGCGTCGATATTCAAGGCCGTCAACAGCATCACCCCGTCCTGGCGCGGCGAACTGGAAATCACCGATTCGATCCAGTGGCTCGTTGCACAAGGATACAACGTACATCCCTATGTTCACGAAGGTTGGTGGATCGACACTGGCAAAATGGAAGACATGCTCGAAGCCAACCGCCTGGTGCTCGACGAACTCGAACCGCACGTCGACGGCTATGTCGATCGCGACTCGCGGCTGATCGGCAAAGTCACCATCGACCAGGGCGCCGAGATCATCAACAGCGTGATCCGAGGCCCGGCGATCATTGGCCGCGAGGCGCAGCTGGTCAACGCCTATGTGGGGCCGTTCACCAGCATCGACCACCACTGCATTCTCAAAAACGCCGAAATCGAACACAGCATTGTCCTGGAACACAGCTCGATCGTCGATATCGAACAACGCATCGAAGACAGCCTGATCGGGCGCAATGTCGAGATCACACGCTCACCGCTCAAACCCAGGGCATACAAACTGACCCTCGGCGACAACAGCCGGGTGGGACTCATTGGCAACGGAAAATAAATACAATCCAAAAAACTGAAAGGAGGTGAACCAAATGCCCAATTCCAAAAAATGGCGCAAAAAGAAAATGGCCAAACACAAGCACCGCAAACGTCTCAAGGCGACCCGGTGGCAGCGACGGCAAAAGTAAAAACGACGGCGGACGGTGATATCCAACGCTGACTCGATGAACGTGCTGAAAAACCTGCCAACCGCAGAGAACGCCGAGATCGCAAAAGAAAAATATCAAACAGTACCAGAGACAGGGCTGTTCAATTCTAATTTGTGACAAGTCACCACTGGCGTTGGCTCGTCGCCGTAGGGAGACGACCAGCCAACGGCTCGCCAGGCGCGGTTTCAACCGCTGGATTGTAGAGTTGAACAACCCTGCACAGAATACCGCTAACCTTGGTGTCCATATCTACCGGCTCTGCGTCGAATTTCAAATTCTACCCGGTTTCAGCGTCCCTGGCGGTTGGCGGGTGCGCGGCGAGTCTTTCAGTGGCCTCCAGGGAAAGGGCGCGGCACCAACTCTCGTCGAGACCACACTTGAATAACCCACAACCTTTCGGAACTGACCGGTATCACCAGCGCGGCAAGCCGAGAGGTTGTTTCGTTTGGAGTGTCCATGAAGACAACTTTGATTTACCCCGGCATCGCCGGATATGGATTCAACAGCGTCGGCAAAGGCATGGAAGCCGGCTGGATCAGCCACGGCCTGGCGCATCTCAGCTCGGCGGCCAAAGCACAGGGGTTCGACATTGACCTGATCGACCTGCGCGCCCTGAGCGGCTGGGCGCATTTTCGCGCCGAAATCGAAACGCGCAAACCGGACGTGATCGGCTTGACGATGATGAGCGTCGATTTCAACCCCGGCATGCAGTGCATCGACATCGTCAAAGAGGTCGATCCCAACATCGTCACCATCGTCGGCGGGCCGCACCCCACCCTGGCGCTGAATGAAATCCTCAAAAACGACCACATTGATTACATTATCACCCATGAAGGCGAGATCACTTTTCCCCAGGTGCTTGGCGCCATTGCCGAGGGACGCTCGCCACAAGAACGGGTGCTGATCGGCGAACGGCCCAATTTGGACGATCTGCCTTTTCCAGATCGCGACCTCTTTATGAACGAATGGCGCAAATTCGGCTATGCCAGCGACTCGCCCGAAGACCCCTTTGTGCCCGAGCTGCCACCGCCCTTTGTGACGATCATTGCCGGGCGCGGGTGCAAATACAACTGCTCGTTCTGCCAACCCGCCGAACGACAGATCTTTGGCCGCGCCGTGCGGCGACGCTCGCCGGCCAACATTATCGCCGAACTGGAAATTTTGCGCGACAAATATCACTTTGCCAGCCTGATGTTCCACGACGACACCCTGCCCGGCGACCGGGATTGGGTCGTCGAGTTTTGCCGGTTGTATCGAGAACGCAACTTTACACAGCCCTTTTTCTGCCAAAACCGCGCCGACATTATCGTCCGCCACGAAGCGTTGATCGAGACGATGGCCGGGGCCGGCTGCAAGGGCTTTTTCATCGGCTTTGAGAGCGGCAGCGACCGCGTGCTCAAGTTTATCCGCAAGGGCACCACGCGCCAGGTCAACCTGCAAGCCGCGCGCGTCTGCCGCAAATACGGCATTCGCATCTGGGCCAATTATATGCTGGGGCTGCCCACCGAAACCCAAGACGAAGTGCGAGAAACGATCTCGATGATCCAAGAGATCGACCCGGATTATTACAGCCCCTCTTTTTACACCCCCCACCCCGGCAGCGATCTGTACGATTATTGCCTGGATCACAACCTGAGTCTGATCACCAGCCACGACCAGTATCGACGCAACCCGACCGAGGTCAAGATCAAGGGCCAGGATTACGAATTTCTCCAGTGGGCGCTGCAAGAGTCGCAAAAACGAAAACCGATCAACCGGTTCAAACGCAGCGCGCGCAAACTCTGGAAGCGCTACGCCCAACCGCGCAAGATCGCGCGCAAAGTACGCGAGCTGATTGGAGGCAGGTAATCAATCTATGAAATCCGGCACAAAAATAGCAATCAATATGACCTTGTACACCCTCACCAGCATCCTGGTGATCGCCATCACCTTTTCGCTTGGCTATGTGACGCGCGCGGCCCAGGCGCCCGTGCCCGCGCAAACGGCCTCGTTTTCAATTTTTTGGGAGACCTGGAAACTGATCGACGAGCACTTTTACGGCGACGCCTCAGACGACACGGCGCGCACTTATGGCGCCATTCAGGGCAGCCTGAGCGCGCTGCAAGACCCGTACACCAGATTCGTCGAGCCGCAAGCGCACAAACGCGAAGAGGAAGAACTGCGCGGCAGTTTTGGCGGCATCGGCGCGTGGGTAAAGCGCACCCCCGACGGGCGCATCGTGCTCACCCCAATGGAAGGCCGCCCGGCCGAACAGGCCGGCGTACACGACGGCGATGAGCTGATCGCCGTCGACGGCGTCACGATCACGCCAGAAATGGCGCTGAACGAGGTCGTGGCGATGGTCAAAGGCGAACCGGGGCAAACAGTCACCCTGACCATCCGGCGCGAGGACGTGCAAGAACCGTTGATCATTCCGGTCAAACGCGCCCAGATCATCACCGAGTCGGTCGCCTGGCGGATCGTCGACCAGGCGCCCACCGTCGGCTATATTCAACTGCGCATGTTCAACGAGCGCACCGCCGATCAGGTGAAAACGGCGATCAAGGAGCTAAAAGCCCAGGGCGCCAAAAGCCTGATCATCGATCTGCGCAACAACGGCGGTGGCCTGCTCAGTTCGGCGGTCGACATTGCCAGCCAATTTCTGCGCGACGGCGTCGTGCTGTACGACAGCAAAAGCAGCGGCGAGGAAAAATCCTATCCGGTTCAGGGGCGAGGCGCCGCGCGCGACATCCCCCTCGTCGTCCTGGTCAACGACGGCACGGCCAGCGCGTCCGAGATCGTCGCCGGGGCGATTCAGGATCGAGAACGAGGCAAACTGATCGGCGCGCAGACTTTTGGCAAAGCGTCGGTGCAGCTGCTCTTTGACCTCAGCGACGGCTCGTCGTTGCACGTGACCAACGCACATTGGCTCACGCCCAACCGCCGCGACATCAATGGCGTTGGGCTGACCCCCGACATTGTGGTCGAAATCAGCGACGAGGACCGGCAAAACAACCGCGACCCGCAGTTGGAACGGGCCATCGCCGAACTGCAAGGAAACAACGAATGACAAACTCGATGGAAAAAACGATCAAATATCTGGCCATTGTCGTGCTCGCTCTGGCCGGCGCGGTCTTTTTCTACGCCGCCGGTCTGGGCACCGGGCTGTACATCGCCCGCACGCCACAGTTGGCGCTGGCGCCGACGCACACGCCGCCGCCAATCCCGACACTAACGCCAACCCCGACCCTGCCGCCGCCCACGCCGCCATCCGACCAGGCGACGCCAATACCCACGCCCACGCGCCAACCACCCACCGTCGCCGCGCCGACGCCGACCATGGTTCCGTCAATCGACAGGGACGGCGCCAATTTCAACATCTTTTGGGAAACGTGGGACATCTTGCAAGACGAGTTTTACGGCGACCTCCCGCCCGAGTCGGAACTGCCTTATGCCGCCATCCGTGGCGTGATCGCCAGCACCGGCGATCCATACACGGCGTTCCTCGACCCCGTGCAGGCCAACATTGTCCGCACCGATATGAGCGGCAGTTTTGAGGGCATCGGCGCCACCGTGCGCCTCCGTCCCGACGGCAAATTCGAGATCGTGCAGCCGTTGGCCGGATACCCGGCGATCAAGGCCGGCGTGCGCTCCCAAGACATCATCCTCGAGGTCGACGGCCAATCCATCAAAGGAATGACCATTTACGAGACGATCTCGTTGATTCGCGGCCCGGCGGGCACAACCGTCAACTTGCTCATCGCCCGCAAGGGCGTGGATGAACCGTTCATCATTGCCATCGAGCGCGCGCGGATCGAGCTGCCGGTCATCGAGACGAACACATTCAGCGCCGGAGACGACAAGAGCAGCATCGCCTACATTCGCCTCACCGAATTTGGACAGACGGCAACGGACAAACTAAAAGAGGCGCTGCGCGAGGCGCTGGCCCAAGGAGCCGCCGGGCTGATCCTGGACCTGCGCGACAATCCGGGCGGCTATCTCTCTGTGGCCGTCGAGGTCGCCAGCCAGTTCATCGGCGACGGGCCAATCCTGATCGAACGATTCCAGGACGGGCGCGAACAGACATACGACGCCATCCCCGGCGGCCTGGCCCTCGACATCCCCCTGGTTGTGCTGGTCAACGGCGGTTCGGCCAGCGCGTCCGAGATCGTCGCCGGAGCGATTCAAGACACAGAGCGCGGTATCCTCATCGGCGACACAACATTGGGCAAAGGATCGGTGCAATTGATTCACACCCTCAGCGACGAATCGCAGCTGCGCGTCACCATCGCTCACTGGTTCACGCCAAACGACCGCGCCATCCACGGGCAAGGGTTGCAGCCCGACATCGAGGTCGAGATCGGCGAAAAAGACCTGGCCGACGAACGCGACCCGCAGCTCGAACGGGCGATCGAATACCTGTCGAATAAAGGAAACTAGTGTGGGGAAAAAAGATACCGAACCGGGGATCAAGGTGGCGGCCAGCAACCGCAAAGCCTACCACGATTACACCATCGAAGACAAATTTGAAGCGGGCATCGTGCTGATCGGCTCTGAGATCAAGTCCATCCGCGCGGGGCGGATCAGCCTGCGCGACGGGTACGCCATCGTCGAAAATGGCGAGGTGTGGATGCACAACGTCCACATCGCCGCCTATGATCCGGCCAGCCGCTACGGCCACGAGCCGCGCCGCACGCGCAAACTGTTGCTGCACAAACGGCAGATCGCCCGTCTGACCAACCGGCTGCAAGAAAAAGGCTACACGCTCATTCCACTGCGCGTTTACCTCAAACACAACCGGGCCAAAGTCGAATTGGGTCTCGCGCGGGGCAAACGTCAATACGACAAACGCGCCGCCATCGCCAAACGTGACGATGAACGGCGCATGCAGCGCGCGCTCAGGGAACGCGAACGTGAACGAACGGACTAGAATCCACGATGAATGCGCCCGATAAAGAGCAATTCACGTATCAAGGCATTCACCTGGCGTCGATCCGGCAGATCAACGGCCTGCCCGACGAGGCCAGGCGCGCCCTCTATTGCACCCTGATCCCCAAACGCCTCTTGAGCAAACATTGCGCCGCCGCCCAACAGATCGCCCCATTCAAGAGCCAAATCCGCTGCCCGGCGCACAGCGGGTTTGCCGAGATTGACATTCGCCATGCCGCCGATGAACGCGACCCGCTCTTGTACGTGCAAATTGCCGACACGGCCAACGGCCAGCTCGAAGTGCTGCTGCTGGTCGTCAACGACCCCCTGGCGCCGCGTTTTGACGTCGATCGCCACTGGAAAGGCGAGTACACCAAACTCGACACCTTGCCGCGCAACATTCCGGCCGAGGTCGAGGCGATGAATGCCGGATTGGCGCCGGGGCAGGTGCGCGCCGGGCTGCGATTGAGCCGCGAGTTGATTCCGGTGATGGAAACATTTGCCGCCGGGCTGGCCAAAGATCGGTTTTTCATCGAGCCGCTGGCCTACCATGCCGCGATCATTTTCGAGCGTTACGGCTTTGCCTACATGATCGGCCAGTCCAAAATGCGGGCCATCCACGCGGGGTTTCAACCGGGCGGCGATCTGTTCGCCAGACTCGACGCCTCGACGCCCTTTCGCCGGCCGGCGTTTGCCCAAACCGTTCGCGGTCGCAGTTGGGCGATCCACGATGGCGTTTTGGACGAACCATGGGGAAATGTGAGGATGTACAAACGAATCGGCCGCCAGGCCGGGGTTTGCACGTTCCCCAATTCGGTGTATTGAGCCGTCCGCGCAGCTATTCGCCGCCCGTGACCGGCAGTTGGTTGATCAACACCGTCACCCGCACCGCCGCCGACGGATCGCCGACCTGCTCGCCTTTTTTGACGCGCGCCGTGAAAACGTGCTCGCCCTCGACCAGCGGCTGCATCAATTCCACCCGCCATCGCCCCTCTTGATCGGCCTGCGCCGTGCCCAACACATTGTCGCCGTCGTAAACGACGACGGTGGCATGCGGTTGCGCCGCACCTTCGATCACCAGCCCAGACATGGCGATCCCGTCGCCGTCGGCCGGCGCGGTGATCAAAGGCCGCTTGTCCGTCACGGTGGACGGCGTCGCCGTTGACGTCGCCGTTGGCGTGGGCGTTGGCGGCGCAGTGGTCGGCGTCGCCGTTGGCGGAAGGGGCGTGGGCGTCGGCGGCGCAGTAGTCGGCGTCGCCGTTGGCGGAAGGGGCGTGGGCGTCGGCGGCGCAGTGGTCGGCGTCGCCGTTGGCGGAAGGGGCGTGGGCGTCGGCGGCACGGTGGTTGGCGTCGCCGTTGGCGAAAGAGACGTCGCCGTCGGCGGCACGGTGGT
>CAYZYE010000085.1:0-15275 GCA_964481205.1 uncultured Anaerolineae bacterium
CAGGCGGCGCAGTGAAGAATCTTGTGGCTTGAATTTAGCATACAAGAGGGATTCCCTTCGACTGCGCTCAAGGCAGGCTTTGTCGCTCCGCTCCTACTGAAACAAACTTTGCAAATTAGAGCCAAGAGATTCCTCGCTACGCTCGGAATGACAAGCTCTTTGAAAGTGCTGTTTCTTGCTGAAAGCGTGACGCGTCAGCGCCATAGCCCACTCAGAATGACAGTTCCAGGCAAGTCTTGCTCTAGTACTGGAAAGGCCCAAACATCGAGTTCTTGGATAGAATGAGCTGCTTTTTGGTGTATTTCAGGCGCAAAACGCCCTCCATGACTCGAACCGCGTAACTCCTGACACTCGTTTGAAACACACTCGTATGAATATCAGGGGAGGTGAGGATGTGCCGGAAAAGAGTCGTACCAGGTATCTTGCTGATTGTTTTGTTGCTTGGCGTTCATATCGAGTTGGCTCAGGCCCAAGGCGGCGGTGCATATATCGTTCGTCCGGGCGATACGCTGACCGGTATTGCTGCGCGGTACGGTCTCAGCTTGAGCCGCCTGGCGGCGATCAATGGGCTGCGCGTCAACGCCTGGGTCTATGTCGGGCAGCGTTTGGTCGTTCCTGGGGCGGCGCCGTCTGCACCGGCCGCAACCGCTGCGCCGGGCAGCGCCTATATCGTCCGGCGCGGCGACACGCTGACCGGCATCGCCGCGCGGTATGGCCTTAGTTTGAGCCGCCTGGCAGCGGTCAATGGGCTGCATGTCAACGCCTGGGTCTATGTCGGGCAGCGGTTGGTCATTCCCGGTCAGGCGGCCGTGACCACGGTTACGTCGTCGAACGCGCCGGCGTCGAGCGCGGTTTATGTCGTCCGGCGCGGCGACACGCTGATCGGCATTGCCCGTCGCTATGGTCTGGCGGCAAGCCAACTCGCGGCAAAAAATGGTTTGGCCTGGAATTCGTGGGTCTATGTGGGGCAGCGCCTGGCAATTCCAACGAGGCCAGCGACTCGTCCGGCGCCGGTCAGCGCCGGACGGCCTGTAGCATCGACCGACAAGTGGATCGACATCAACCTCTCGACGCAAACGCTGACTGCTTATACGGGGCGGAACGCGGTGTTTAGCGCCAGCGTATCAACCGGGACGCGCTGGTACCCGACGATTGTCGGCACGTACAAGATTTATGTCAAGTATAATTCGACTTTGATGAGCGGGCCTGGTTATTATTTGCCCAATGTGCCTTATGTGATGTACTTTTATCGCGGCTATGGCATTCACGGCACATATTGGCACAGCAATTTTGGTGTGCCAATGAGCCATGGCTGCGTCAATATGCGCACCGCCGACGCCCAGTGGTTGTTCAACTGGGCGCCGGTTGGCACCCGAGTTGTAACGCATTATTGAACGGCTCTACACGGGTTGGTCAACGCTCGATCATTGATCTTGTCACAAATGATCAAGCGCCGTACATTGTCAGCGTGCGCCTGGCGCTGCCCGACATTGACGCGCGAGCCAGGTTATTGGAGGAACACAATGAGTGAGAAAATCAGAGTGGGGATCATTGGCGCGGGCGGGATCGCGCGCTCCGTCCACCTGCCCAGTTTGAACGATCTGCCAGATGTCCAAGTCGTCGCCATCTGCGATCTGGTTGAACAGCGAGCCGCCGTCCAGGCGGAAAAACACGACATTGCCAACGTCTATACCGTCTATCACGACATGCTTGCCGGAGAAACGCTCGACGCCGTCATGGTTCTGGTCGAACCGGGCAACCTCTTTCACGTGGTCTGGAACTGCCTCGACGCCGGGCTGCACACCTTTATGGAAAAGCCGCCGGGACTCGACCTGTATCAGGCCGAATCGCTGGCGCGCAAAGCAGCCGACGCAGGACGCATGCTCCAGGTAGGCTTTAACCGGCGACACATCCCGCTCGTGCGCCACGTCGTCGATCTGGTACGCGCGCGCACGCAAATCACCCAGGTTGAAGGCTGCTTTATGAAATACGGTCGCGGCGCATTCGACAAGGGCGCGCTGTCCGCATTCGCCTCGGACACCATCCACGCCGTCGATCTGATGCGCTGGATCGCCGGCGGAACGCCGGTTCGCGCGGCCTCGGTGATCGGCCAATATGACAATGAGCCGACGACCAACGCCTGGAACGGCGTCTGCCGTTTTGACAATGGCGTGACCGGTACGATCCGGGCCAACTATCGCGTCGGCGGACGCATCCACCGTTTTGAGGTACACGGCCCCGGGGTCAGCGCCTACATCAACCTGGGATTCGGCGCACAGGCTTGCGAGGCAACAATCTTGTCACACGATGGCGCGATGCAGTACTCGCTGGCCGCGCAAGGAGCATCGCCACAAGGCGTCTTGCACATCGACGGAATGAAATTGGCAAACAGCACCGAGTTTTATCGCTACTATGGCTTCTATGACGAGGATCGCCATTTTATCGAGTGCGTGCGCAGCGGCGCCGAGCCGGAAACCAGCATCGCCGACGCCGTCAAAAGCATGTCGCTGGTGCAAATGTTTCTAGAGCATACATTATGACAGGCACGCCAATCGCGCCGCCAATCGCGCCATGGGCCGACAAGATCGCCTGGAGCGGCGACGCGCGAGCCGACATGAGCGCCTTTTTGCGCCGCCACGGCTGTCCGAAAACGGTCGAACACTGCCTCGCCGTCGGCGCCAAGGCGCGAGAACTGGCGCAAGCCTTTGATGCCGATCCAGGCCGCGCTGAACTCGGCGGCTGGCTGCACGACATCGGCGCGGCGATCCCCAACGCGCAGCGCGTCAAGGCCGCGCAAGCGTTCGGTCTGGACATATTGCCGCAAGAGCGCCAAGCGCCCATGCTGCTGCACCAAAAACTGGGCGCGTTTCTCGCCCGTGCGCTGTTCCACATCGACGACGAGGGCGTGCTCAGCGCCATTGGCTGCCACACCACACTCAAAATGAGCGCGTTGCCGCTCGACAAAATCGTCTTTCTGGCCGACAAGATCGCCTGGGATCAACCCAACGCCGCCCCCTACCTGGACGACATACGGCGCGCGCTCAATCGCTCACTCGACGCCGCGGTCAAGGTCTATATCGATTACCTCTGGGCGCACCGCGACCAACTGCTGGTCGTACACCCCTGGTTTCGAGACGCATTGCGATCGCTGTCCCAAACCGACCAATGAACAGGATGCTATTCGCCCCGCAGCAAGGCCACCGCCTCTTCCGAGTTGATCTCGCCGCGAGACAACTGCTCCAAAATAGCCTGCCGTTCCGCCGTCGAAACCTGCCCGGAACGTTCGACCTTGTAGCCCAACGCGCGGATCACCTGGTCGAGCCGCGAGCGTACCGTCGGATAAGACATTCCCAACTCTTGCTGAACGCGCGTCAGCTTGCCTTCGCAGCGCAAAAACGTCTCTGCAAATGCAAGCTGCTCTGGGGTCAGCTGGTAAAACTTGGCCAGGGTAAAATGCCCTTCCAACGCCGACCCGCACGAGCGGCAGTAAAGCCGCGCCACGGTCAATGTTTCACCGCACACCGGACAACGACCAAGCACAGGATACATTTGCGCCTCCACAATCACTCTAGATAAACCGCCCGTCCGTCCCTACCTTTTGAGCAGTTTCATAAACACAGCCCCCGGCAAATGGAACCCATATTGTCTCAACGCCGCGTCGCACGCCGGACGCACCCCGGTTGGCCCATGATAGCCCTTTACTTTGCCGTCCGGCCCATCTCCCTCGTCGTAAAACTTGAAAATCTCTTGCTGGACAACCGTTTCGCCTTCCATGCCCACCACTTCGCTGATGCTGACCACTTTGCGGCTGCCATCGCGCAAACGCGCCGCCTGGACGATCAGGTGAATCGCCGAAGCAATCTGCTTGCGCACCGTCACCAACGGCAGGTCCGCGCCGGCCATCAACACCAATGTTTCCAGGCGAGAAATGCAGTCGCGCGGCGAGTTCGAATGGATGGTGGTCATGCTGCCATCGTGCCCGGTGTTCATGGCCTGAAGCATGTCCAGCGCCTCGCCGCTGCGGCACTCGCCAACCACAATGCGCTCTGGGCGCATTCGCAGCGCATTGACGACGCAGTCGCGGATCGTCACCTCGGTTGGACTGTCCGGCGTCGGCTTTTTTGTCTCCAGACGCACCACGTTGCGCTGCCGCAACTGTAGCTCGGCGGCATCCTCGATCGTGACCGTCCGCTCGTGTTCGGGAATATAGTCGGACAAAATGTTGATCAGCGTGGTCTTGCCCGACCCCGTACCGCCGGAAACGATGATGTTGCGCCGCGAGACCACCGCCGCCTCCAAAAACGTCGCCATATTCTCGGTCAGTGAACCAAAGCGCATCAGATCATCGACGGTCAGCTTGTCCTTGGAAAACTTGCGGATGGTCAGGTTGGGGCCGTCGATGGCGCACGGTCGAATCACCGCGTTGACGCGAGAACCGTCGGGCAAACGGGCGTCGATCAAGGGATGATCGGGATCGGCGACGCGCCCCAACGGCAGCACAATTCGCTTGACGATCCGCTCGACGTGATCGTCGTCCAGAAACTTGAACCCCGTCTCGGCAATGCGCCCGTTCTTTTCGACAAAAATGATATACGGGCCATTGACCATAATCTCGGTAATGTCGTGCCGATCGACCAACGGCTGAATCGGCCCAAAACCAAATATCTCGTCCATAATGCCGTTGTAAAACTCGCTTTTAGAGATGTTGGACGGCATCCGAAAACTGCTGCTGCCCGCCAACTGCTCTAAACTTTTGAGCGCCAACTGCTCGCGTTCGGGCGTGCGCTCCAACGGCAAATCCAACAAGACGCCGGGCGCAAGCAACTTTTGCCGCAAATTGTCGGCGATCTGAATTTGCAGTCGCAGCAAATTGGCGCGATCGTCCGAGATTGCGCCGCGTTGAGGCGGCGCGTCAGCCGGCTCGGGTTCAAGCGGCAAAAACATCGGATCGCGTTCCGGCTTTTTTTTCTGCGGTTCAGGTTCAGGTTCGGGTTCCGGCGGCGGCGGCGACGGTCGTGGTTTCTCTTGTCTTCTGAACAGTGACATAAAGCCTCCTTGTTTGAACTTGGAGATTGCTCTGCTGCGCTCGCCACGACAGAAAAAGTAACTGGAACACAGGTTCAACTCGGCGGTCTCTGCGCCTGGCAGATGCGCTGGCGAGAGCGCAAAAAGGTCAATCGCCGATGACCTGCCCGTAATATTTTGGATCGAGTACCGCGATCAATGGTACTTCGCGGTATAATTCGTCAATATCCAGCCCATACCCAAACACAAACTCGTCCGGGATTGAAAAACCCACATAATCCACCTCAATATCGGCCTGGCGACGCTCAAATTTGTCCAGCAAACAACACACACGCAACGAGGCCGGGCTGCGCGCCCTCAGCAGCCGCAAAATGTATTCAAGAGTATGGCCGGTATCGATAATATCCTCAACAATCAAGACATGTTTGTTCTTAATATCCGCGCTCAAGTCCATCAAAATCCGCACGATGCCGCTCGATTCGCGCACCCCGGTGCCATAACTCGATATCGCCATAAAATCAATGCGCTGCGGGACCGTGACGCGGCGCATCAGGTCGGTCAAAAACATCACCCCACCCTTGAGCACACAAACCAGCAGCAATTCTTTGCCCCGATAATCCTCCGAAATCCGCGCGCCCAACTCGGCAACGCGCGTTTGCAGCGTTTCTTGATCGATCAACACCTTACTTGCATACTCGCGCCAGGTCACAAGCGACTCCTTTCCACCAAAACATCGCGCCCCGCGATCACGACCGGGGCTTGTTCGGCACCTCGTGATGAAGACGGCAGCGCGCTTCATAGACCTCACTCGCGCCGACCAGAATGATCGGATCGTCATACGAGGCCGGACGACCATCGATCAACCGCTGCGTGCGGCTTGCCGGAGCGCCGCAAACCAGGCAAATCGCGTGCAGTTTTTCCACATCTTCGGCCTCGGCCATCAACAAGGGCATTGGGCCAAAAGGCTCGCCCCGGAAATCCATATCCAGGCCGGCCAAAACCACGCGAACGCCCCTGGCGGCCAACTCGTTGCAGACGCGCGCAATCCGCCAATCAAAAAACTGCACCTCGTCCACAGCGACCACGGCGGTATCCGGTTCGACCAAATCCAGGATCGTCGTCGCATCCGAAATGGGCATCGCCTCGACATACAACCCATTATGCGACGTAATTTTCTCGATCCCGTGCCGATCGTCGATCACCGGCTTGAAGACCTGCACCTTTTGTCTGGCAATCTGGGCGCGCCGCACACGACGAATCAGTTCCTCGGTCTTGCCGCTGAACATACTTCCACACACCACTTCAATCCGGCCGGCCGGTTCTGAGCGATACACAATCCCTCCCCACAAAGTCAAAAAGCGGACAAGAGCAGCGCCACGCCGCCTGTCCGCCCCTTTGTTAAACAGAACAAGGGACAGACGCGGGTCTGTCCCTTTGCACACGATTCGCTGCCCATCACCCTTCTTTGGCGGGCGCTTGTTCGCCTTGCAGCTGGCGGGCCATCTGCAAACGCCGGTAAAAGCGATCGACCTGGCCTTCCGTGTCGACAATGCGCTGCTCGCCGGTAAAGAACGGATGGCATGCCGAGCATACGTCGGTATGAATCTCTTTGACCGTCGAACCCGTGGTCCAGGTATTGCCGCAAGAACAATGCACCACCGCGTCCGGGTAATATTTAGGATGAATCTTGTCTTTCATCGCTCTACTGCCTCTCTGGATACACACTCACCTGCTTGCGACCATGGCCTCGAGACATGTACTCGAACTTGACATACCCTTTGATGGTCGAAAAGATGGTGAAATCTCTGCCCATACCGACATTGACGCCGGGGTGAATCTTGGTGCCGCACTGCCGGATGATAATGTTGCCCGGAATGACGTACTCGCCGCCAAACTTTTTAACGCCCCGACGCTTTGACTTGCTATCGCGTCCGTTTTTAGCAGAACCACTTCCCTTTTTATGCGCCATAACGCTACTCCTTGCTCGCGGCCGCGATCTCGTCGATCCGTAGCCGGGTATATCGCTGCCGGTGGCCGATCCGGCGACGATATTTTTTTCCTGTATACTTGAACGTGCGAACTTTGGGACCGGGAACTTGATCGGCAACCGTCGCCTTGACCACCGCGCCCGGCACCACCGGGTTGCCCACCCGCACGTTTTCGCCATCGACGACCATCAACGCCTGAAATTCAAGCTCCTGGCCGACCGCCTGGGGCAACAGTTCAACGTCTACCACCTGCCCCACATTGACCTGATATTGCTTTCCGCCTGTTTCTATGATTGCGTACACGACACCTTCCTCCTAGTACATCACGGGTTCTGGGCTGGCAAACAAAATCCCCCACATAGACAGTTCCAAACAACGCATCCTTGTCCCATGGGGGAGCATTACTGCCAGCGACCAGGCATTATACCTGGATTACGCCGTTCTGTCAAATGGACTGCCGCTCGATCCGCCGCCGTTTGCTCATACGCAAAACAATCGCCTTGTTGATCTCGGCAACGACGGCCGGCACAAACATCAATGGCGCAACCACCAGCCAGTCGTTCAAAGCCAAAGGCACATTGCCAAAAATCGTCGTATTCAAGCCGGGGACATACACCGTCGCCAACAAGACCAGCAGCGACGCCAAAACCGCCCACTGCATCCACTTGTTGCCAAACAAGCCAATGGCAAACAATGAATATCGCTCAGAGCGGGCCGTATAAGCCCGCAGCAACTCTGATGTACACAAAGTGACAAAGGCCATCGTCTGCGCGCGCAGCAAAACCGCCCCGGCGATATGCTCCCGCCCCCAGACCCAACCGCCGCTGGACAGGCCAATCAAAAACGCGGCCACCACCGCCCCCGCAATCGCCACCGTCTGCACAATCGTCCCCCGCACCATCTCGCCATTGATGATCGGCTCGTCGACGCGGCGCGGCTCGAGATCCATAATGTCGGGATCACCCTTTTCCATCCCCAGCGCCAGAGCGGGCGCGCCGTCCGTCACCAGGTTGAGCACCAACAATTGCAAGGCGGTCAGCGGCAAAGGCAAATCCAAAATCATGCTCACCAGGAGGATCATGATCTCGCCCATATTGCACGAGAGCAAATAATAGACAAATTTGCGAATATTGGAGAAAATAATTCGTCCCTCTTCTACCGCCGCGACGATCGAGGCATAGTTGTCATCGGTGAGCACCATGTCGGCGGTCTCTTTGGACACATCCGTGCCGGTGATCCCCATAGCCACGCCGATGCTGGCCCGCTTGAGCGCCGGCGCATCGTTGACCCCATCGCCGGTCATAGCCACAATATGCCCGCGACGTTTGTGCGCGTCGACGATGCGCACCTTGTGCTCCGGCGACACGCGGGCATACACAACCACATCATCGACCAACTCGGTCAATTCGTCATCCGAAATCTGGTCCAGTTCATGCCCGGCAAGCACCTTTTTCTCGACCGGGTCATCCTTGTGCAACAGCTCCAATTCTTTGGCGATCGCCACCGCCGTATCCTGATAGTCGCCCGTGACCATCGCCGTCTTGATCCCCGCGTGACGCGCCGTGGCAATGGCCGGACGCACCTCTGGCCGCGCCGGGTCAATCATCCCCACCAGGCCAATGAAGATCATATCCTGTTCGACATTCTCGGCCGTCGCCGGCTCGGGTCTGGCCGCCAGCGGGCGATAAGCCACACCCAGGACACGCAGCGCGTTTGACGCCAACTCGTGGTTGACCTCCAGCACCCGCGCCCGGCGATCCCCGGTCATCGGATAGGCCTGGCCGTCGACATAGATGCGGTCACACAATTCGATCAACATGTCCGGCGCGCCCTTGATATAAGCCACAATGCCGTCGTCGGACTCGTGAAGTGTTGACATTCGCTTGCGCTTGGAATCGAACGGCACTTCATCCACGCGCGGATAACGCTCCGAAACCCGATCTCGCCACAGGCCGGCCTTGGCCGCCAGCACCACCAACGCCCCTTCTGTCGGGTCGCCGATCATGTCCCACTCGGCCTCCGCATCGGCCTCGCTATTTCGCTCCAACTGGGCGTCGTTGCACAACACCGACGCCAGTGCGAGCCGGGCCAAACCGGGATACGCATCGACCGCGATCTGATTGCCCTCTTCGCTAAACTCGCCCAGCGGCGCGTATCCCCGTCCAGAGACCTCGATCAATGTGCTATCGGCATAAACCGTGGTCACGGTCATCTCGTTCTGGGTCAACGTACCGGTCTTGTCGGAGCAAATTGCCGTCGCCGAGCCAAGCGTTTCCACCGCCGGCAACCGGCGAATCAGCGCGTGGCGCTTGATCATCTCTTGCATGCCCAGCGCCAGGCAAATTGTGACCACCGCCGGCAAACCCTCCGGCACGGCGGCAATGGCCAGACTCACCGCGATCATAAACATCTCGACTATGACATCGACCGACTGGGCCAGATACGCGCCCGGCCCCGCCGAAACGATCAGCGACAAATCGGTATCGCGGACAATGCCAATGATGCCGACAATGGCGCAAATGATCAACGAGGCGATGCCCAACCACTTGCCCAACTGCTCCAATTTGATCTGCAACGGCGTCTGGTCATCGTCGGTCTCTTGAATCATTTCGGCAATCCTGCCGATCTCGGTCTTCATTCCGGTGCCCACAACCAGGCCGCGACCACGGCCATAAGTGACCGTCGTGCTCATATAGCCACAGTTGCGTCGATCGCCGAGGCCGGCCTCAGGGGCAACCAACTGATCGGCATATTTTTCCACCGGCACCGACTCGCCGGTCAATGACGCCTCTTCGATGCGCAAGTTGGCGCTTTCGATCAGACGTACATCGGCCGGGACATAGTTGCCGGTTTCCAGCACCACCAGATCGCCGGGCACCAGCGTCGATGCCGGAACCGTCTCCTGACGACCACCGCGAATCACAGTTGCATTTGGCGCCGCCATCTTTTTCAACGCCGCCAAAGCCTGTTCGGCTCGCCCCTCCTGGATCAACCCCATCATCGCGTTCAAGATAACGATCGTCATGATTGCCGCCGCGTCGATAAACTCGGTCACCTGTCCCGTCGCCTTAAACTCGTTCCAGCCAATGATCGCCGAAATGATCGCCGAGACGATCAGGATCATGATCAAAAAGTCATTGAGCTGGGCCCAAAGACGGGCCAAAAAACCAGGACGCGGTCGCTCGGCCAATTCGTTTGCGCCAAACCGGGCCTGTCGCTGCGCGACCTGCGTGGCCGACAAACCCAGATCGAGATCGGTCTCCAAACGAGCCGCCGTGTCCGCAACCGGTAGGCTGTGCCATGCCTGATCTAGCTGTGACGCCATCCAGTCTCTCCTCTGCAAATAATGATTCATTCGAGCAAATAACTCAACACCATACAAACCACGCCGGCAACGACGGTGCGCAAGCCGGACAAGACCAGGTTTTCCCTGGAAATGTGCCCCAGAAAAATGCCCAACCCAAAGAGCGTCAACAGGGCCAGGCCAAACGAAGTATAGTACGCCCAGGTCACAACGGTAAACAAACTGGCAAAAAAGAACGGGATCAAAACCAGCACCGAAGCCAAAAAGGGCGACAGACCGTCGATGATGGAAACGATCACCGCCGCCATGCGCGACGCTTTGCCGATCTTGGTATCGGTCAAATCCGTCAACGTATACCTTTCCAGTTCCTCGATCTCGTGTCGCCGCTCCGCCGACTCGGTCAAATAAGATCCCCACAAACCGGAAATGCCCATCGCCAGCGAAGTGGACAACCCGGTCACGACGATAATTTTCGCCTCTTGAACGCCCCCCATCAAATTTCCCATCAGCACACCAATGATGGTCAACACACCATCGAAGGCATTCATGGCAAAATATCGTCGCGCAATCTCGCCAACCTGGGCAATCTCGGAATACTCTTGCAACCGTTTCAGCTGCATACGCAGCGGCGTCATAATTTCCCCCCTTGATTACTGTCGTGGGTCTTGAGGTGTGTTGGCATCATCAATGATGATTTTACCGGCCACCACCTCATCGATCGAATGGATCGCCCCCCCCGCATCGGCAATCACCTGACTGATCTCTTCAAAGTCAATGTCATTGCCTTCGATGGTGATCTTGGCGTTCTCGACCTTGCGGTCCATTTCATAAATGCTGATATTGACAGCCTCGATGCCGCCCAGTTCGCTCAAACTCTGGGCCAATTTAATGATCGTTGGATCATGAGGCTTGAGCGTGTCCAACACCAAACGTCGAATTTCCCCCATCTCTCTCCTTCTCCTTTCAAATCTGGCTCGACTAAAAAAACAACAGAGCACAGCAACCCGGGATCATCGATCACCCCTGGGCTGCTGTGCTCTGTCGTATTGTCATTGAGATTAAAAAAATGTATTTGATTAAACTAGAATCAGGATCTAGTTCGTTCATCCGCTCGAATTTCTGACTGTACCTGTCCAAACCGGATCAACAAGCATTTTACAGGCCAAGCCCTAATCAACACTATACAAGGAATCAAAGAATTTGTCAAACAAATTCCACTTACCGAGGCGTCGCCTCAGACAGCATTGCCACCAACAACTTGACGGCGTTCAACACATCGTCATAACTCACCGTCTCTGAAGGCGAGTGAACGTAACGGCAAGGGATAGACAAACACCCGGCCGGGACGCCCGCCTGCGTCGTCTGGATCGCCCGCGCGTCGGTCGTACCGCCGATCAGCACCTCGAGCTGGTACGGAATGCCCTTCTTTTCCGCCGTGTCGATCATCCACGTCTTGACCCACGGCGTGGCCAGCATCCCCCCATCTTTGACCTTGATCGCCGGCCCTTTGTCCAGGGCAATAGCCATTTTGATCGCCGGCTCGGGGGTATCGGGACACAGCGTCACATCGACGGCCAGACCCACGTCCGGCGCAATGCCAAACGCGCTGGTGGTCGCCCCGCGCAACCCCACCTCTTCTTGCACACTGAACACAAAATACAAGTCATGCGGCGACGAGGCCAACTCGCGCAGCGTCTGAATCAACACCGCGCAGGCAATGCGGTCGTCCATCGCCTTGGCAGTGAGATGGCCGCCGGTTTCGACCATAGGCCGCATAAAATTTGCCGCGTCGCCCACCCTGACCGGGCAATCCTCGCGGCTGCTGGCGCCCACATCGACAAACAACTTGGACATTGACGGCACCGCGTTGGCATTGTCCATTTTGGTCACGCCGATCACGCCGATCGTGCCATTCTCAAACTGCACGCGCCCCATCACCTCGTACAGCGTGCGCACACCGCCAATCGGGCCAATGCGCACAAAACCCTTTTCGTCGACATACGAGGCAATGACGCCGATCTCGTCCATATGCGCCGAAAGCATGATCCGCTTGCCGCCGCCGCTGCCCTTTTTGAAAGCGATCAGGTTGCCCAGCGCATCGACGCGCATCTCATCGACCAAACCCTCGATCTCGTCCCTGATCAACGCCCTCACCTGGTCTTCATGCCCCGACGGGCCAAATGCTTCAACTAGCTTTTTGATTGTATCTTTCATCTCGACCTCTCCCCAAAGATTGGTTTGTCTTTCAACCCTTTAGGCTTTTCCAGTTCTCAAAATGTCCCAAAAGTTGCCTTTGAAACGAACTGGAATTGCCTTATCCGCGCCCGGCCACAACATCGGGCGTCAGCCGCCGCAGCGCCGTCGCCATCAATTTGACCGTGTTCTCAAAATCCACCTTGCTCAACATCGACACCGGCGAGTGAATAAAACGGCAGGCCAAACTGACCGGCACCGTTGGCACACCCGTCTTGGCCAAATGAATCGCGCCGCCGTCGGTGCCGCCCATCAACGGCTGCTTGAACTGGTAGGCGATCCCCTCTGCCTCGGCCGTCTCGATCAGCAAACGCAGCAAACGCGGGTCGGCGACAACCGAACGATCCATCGGGCTGAACGCCGGGCCTTGCCCCACCGCCGTCGTCGGACTTTCGTCCTTTTCTTTAGGACCATCGTCACAGATCGTGCCCTCGAGCGCAAATGCGGCGTCGGGCATCACACTGTACGCGGCCACCCTGGCTCCGCGCAACCCCACCTCTTCCATCGTCGTAAAAACGGGGTAAAAATCAAATGGATACGGCCCCTGCGCCACCAATTCGATCAACACCGCGCAGCCGGCGCGGTCGTCAAAAGCCTTGCCCTTGACCATCCGCCCCAAATCCTCAAACTGGGTGTCAAAAGTGACATAATCGCCCGGCGAGACCAGCTTTTCGGCTTCCGCCTTGCTGCTCACGCCAATGTCGATCACCATTTGCGAGGCCGGGATCACCTTTTCCCGTTCCTGGGGCGTCGTCAAATGAATGGGCTTGATGCAAATGACGCCGGTCAGCTTTTTCTCGCCAATGCGCACCACCTTGGCCGGCAGCACACGGTCGTCGATGCCGCCCACTTTGACAAAATGCAGCATCCCACTGTCATCGACGTGCGAGATCATCAACCCGACCTCATCCATATGCGCCGAAACCATGACCTTGAACCCGCTGTTGGCCGTCCCTTTTTGCAAAGCGATGACGTTGCCCAGGTTATCGACGCGGTACTCGTCGACCCGATCCCGGATCGCATCGACAACCACCTGCCGCACCTCTTCCTCGCCACCCGACGTGCCCGGCGCATTGGAGAGTTTTTCCAAAATCTGCCAACCCATTTATCCACCCTCCTCTTTTTCGGCCTGCGCCTTCCACACCATACCGTCCATAAAACCTTCGTCCAGACTGGCGATAAAATGGGCGAGCAGCCGCCCGGTACGGGCCAGGTCCTTGACCGAGAGCGTCTCGATCGGCGTGTGCATACTGCGCAGCGGAATACTCAACAACCCGGTGGGAATCCCTTCGCGCGTCACCTGAATCGCGCCGGCGTCGGTGCCAGTGCGACCGCGCGGGCTGATCTCGACCTGGAATGGGATCTCGAGCGTCTCGCCGACCTCTTTCAACCTGGCAAACACGGCCGGATGAATGTTTGGCCCTCTGCACAGCGCCGGCCCCTTGCCCAGATCGATCGCCGCCGGCTCGGCGACGCCGGGTTGCCGGCCAAAACCCACGTCGATGGCGATGCCCACGTCGGGAACAATGCCATAAGTGCTGGTGAACGCGCCGCGCAGCCCCACCTCTTCCTGCACGGTAGCCACGGCATAAAGATCCCACTCGTGCCGGAGCGATTGCAAAATATCCAGACACTCGGCGATACAAGTCACGGCCGCGCGGTCATCGAACGCTTTGCCGCAAACGAGATCGTTTTGCAGCTCGATAAACGAACGGTGAATAGTGATCAAATCGCCGACCCGAACGGCCTTTTCCAGGCCATCCAGAGTCAACCCCACGTCGATAAAAAGCTGATCCATCGGTACCGGCTTGTCGCGCTCTTGCGCGCTCAAAACATGCGGTGGACGACAACCAATTACGCCGCGCAAATCCCGGCGTCCATGTACGGTCACTTGCTGCCCCATCAAGGTGCGGACATCAAAACCCCCCACCTGGGTAAAACGCAAGAAACCCTTGTCGAGGCGCGTCACGATCAAACCGATCTCGTCCAAATGTCCGGCCAGCATGATCTTGCGACGAGGCCCGTCGCCGCCGACGCCGCGCTTGAGCGCGATCAAATTGCCCATCGCGTCGGTACGCACCTCGTCAGCCAAAGGGGCAAACGTCTTCTGAACGATCTGCCGCACCTCATCTTCATAGCCGGAGACTCCACTGGCCTCGGAAAGAGACCTTAGAAAGGGAATAATCTCCACACCTTCCTCCAATCCATGTCTTTATTCGGTCACATTGAACGGCGATCTCGTGATCTCTGTATCTTGAAACAAAACAACAACATAATGCATGCCAACCGCAGCCGAATCCGGCGTCTGAAAGGTCACATCCGTAATCTGCCCGACATCGTCGGCGTACACCTGGACAAGAAACTCGGCCGGCGTATCCCAGGATATGACATACTGCGCATACGGCTGGAAATAGCGCCCCAAAACCGCGACCTGCGTGCCGCCCGGCCCAGAGGACGGCGACAGCAGCAACACCGGCGCCGGCGTAATGGTGGCGGTGACGGTCAACGTAGCCAGGGGCGTCAACGTCACCGTTGGCAAAACCGCCGTCGCCGTGCCGGTCGCCGTCGGTGTGACAGTTGCCGTTTCCGTCGCCGTCGCTGTGCCGGTCGCCGTTGGTGTGACAGTTGCCGTTTCCGTCGCCGTGCCGGTCGTCGTTGCTGTGACAGTTGCCGTTTCCGTCGCCGTGCCGGTCGTCGTTGCTGTG
>CAYZYE010000086.1:0-10804 GCA_964481205.1 uncultured Anaerolineae bacterium
TGCAGTATTCAATCGAGATGCTTTTTTTTGATGCCATAGGGTTCTCCTTTGCTAGATTGTTCCGCGCTGCCGCACACCGGCGACGCGGTGGTTTAACTCGAAAGCTGCGCGCTGGCTTGTAGCAGGGCCAGGTTGGCGGCGGCGATCTTGGGGCGCTGCGTTTTTTGGGTTGCGCTCACGATGGCCTCGAACGGGTACCACTTTTCCCGTCGCAGCGCCGCGCCCAGTGCCAACAGGGCGCGGTTTTGGCGTTTGCCCGTTGCGCCGAGACGACCAAAATCAAGGGGGATGATTTGCGCTTTGCTCTCGACGGGCAGCAGATCGGCGGCAATGTAGGCGCGATCGCTGGCGGTCATGGCCGCCAGCCTGGACATGGCTTTGGCGCGACCTTCTGCTGCCACCCAGATCAACACGTCTGGGCGGGCGATCCCGGTATAGCCGATCGGCGCGGGATCCAAGATCACCTCACAAACCGAGTGCCCGGTCATCACCGTCACCGGATAGTCGTTGCGCTGGGTGGCGTGCAGCCCGGCGAGCACCGCCCCCCGCCCCAGCAAATGCCCCGTCGAGCGCACGCGCCCGCCGGCGGCGCCGGCGATCACTATTTTGAGGCGTTTTTCAATGTTGGATGTAAACTGGGGTTCGAGTGGTGTACCCCGGTCGACCGCTTGTCCCCTCTCTTTTTTGGCCGCTTTACGATAGGCCTGAGCGTATTCGGGACGGTTGTTTTCGACGAGGACGCCGGTTGCGAACCCGCCATACTCGAGCAGCTCTAGCATGTCGCGTTTTTTGAATTGGTTGTTGGGCGAAAAATAGGCGGTACACAGTTCCCAGATGTCGATCAGGGCAAAACAGTCTTGGGCCAGGGCCTGGGCGATCAGTTCCGGCAGTTGTTTGTCAAATACCGTGCTGCGGGCCACAAACCCGGCGCCGCATACGCCCACCGTGGCGCACAGATCGAGCGGGCGTTCCAGGTTGCCGCTGCGCGTTGTCGAGGTGATGGCGTTGTTGGGCGTGAGCACCGAGTGCTGGCCGCCGGTCATGCCAAAGTTGAAATTGTTGGCAACCAGCACCGTGATCCCAATGTTGCGCCGCGCGGCGTTGATCAGGTGGTTGCCGCCGATGCCGCAGCCGCCGTCGCCGATGAGGACGATGACGTGCAAATCCGGGTTGGCCAGTTTGATCCCGGTGGCATAGGTGATCGAGCGCCCGTGCAGGCCGTGAAAGGCGTTGGTGGTAAAATACTTGTCGGACAAGCCCACGCAGCCAATGTCGGTGACGATGACGATTTGCTGCCGCTCCCACTGCATCGAGACGAGCGCCTGGTCCAGTGAGCGGAGGAGGGTGTGGTGCCCGCAGCCGGGGCAAAAGGGCATGGGCAGCAGGTCTTGGTTCAGGTAGGTGTCGATGGTCATTGCAGCCCTCCTGCCTGGGCGATCTGCTGCGGGGTGATCAATTCGCCGTCGATGCGGTTGACGCCGGTCAGCGGGACGTTGCACAGCAGTCGTTCGATCTCGCGCCGTACCTGACCGTCGTTCAACTCGGCGACGACCACTTGGACCGGGGCCAGGGCGCGCGCCGCCTGCACGATCGCCTGCTCTGGCAGCGGCCATAGCGAAAGCAGGGTCAGCGATGAGACCCGTTTGCCCGCTGCGCGCGCTCGGCGCACCGCTTCGTTCATTGCCTGCGCGGTGACGCCATAGCTGATCAGCAACACCTCGCTTCCCTCTTGAATGTCGCTGCGCGCCAGCTCGATCTCTTGACGGTGCCCCTGGATTTTGGCGATCAGGTGTTGGTTGAGTTGGCCGACCTGGGCCGGCGATTTGGTCAAATATCCCTGTTGGTCGTGGGTCGAGGTGGTAAAGCGCAGCAGGTGCGGCCCGCCAAAGGGACTCATGGCGGCGTTTTGGTCGGGTGCCGGATAGTCGCACGGCGCAAAGCGACATTCTGGCGCTGCCGTCTCGCGTTCGCGCACCGTCACGGGGACGAGGTCGTCGACGTGGACGGTGTCCATTGTCGACGCGACTTCTTTGTCGGTGAGTACAAAGACCGGGCTGCGAAAGCGCTCGGCCAGGTCAAAGGCGCGGGTGGTCAGGTTGTAGCAGTCGGCGACGGTGGCCGGGCAGAGGGCAATGATCGGGTAGCCGCCCGACGTAGACCAGCGAATGAATTGCACGTCGCCCTGGGCGGCCGTGGTTGCGCCGCCGGTGGCGGGACCCATTCGCTGTACGCTGGCGATGACCAGGGGCACTTCGCCCATGATCGCCAGACCAATGTTTTCGGAATAGAGGCTGATGCCGGGGCCGCTGGTGGCGGTAAAGGCGCGCCGGCCGGTCATGGCCGCGCCGATGCAAAAGCCAATCGAGGCGATCTCGTCTTCGCCCTGGATGGCGATCCCGCCCACGCGGGGCAGGTCGCGCATCATGGCCAGCAAAATGGGCGTCGCCGGCGTGATCGGATAGCCGGCAAAAAAGTCGCAACCGGCGGCGATCGCGCCTCGGGCGATCGCCGTGTTGCCATCCATAAACTCGCGCAAAGTTTCCTCCCTGATGATTCGTATCGTGGTGACGGCGGCAGGCGCCACAGTCGGGATTGTACCACGGGGGGCGGTTAATGTCTAGCGCGTTCGTTTGGACAAACCCGGAACGTGGCGACGGAATTCCTATTCCGTTGCCAATTTGCGAATGGCGTGATTAGACAGTAAGCGCCAACTCGTTTATAATGAGTCGATGTAGAATTGGATGGATGGCGGGTAAAGGGGATATGCGTACATTTTGGGTGCGGCTTGTCGTTTTGATCTGTGTCGTTTCGACGCTGGTTCCGGTGCGGGCGCAGCGAGACCCCGTGGCGGCCTTGTTGGCCGAGATGACGACGCAGCAAAAGGTGGGGCAGCTGTTTATCGTCGCTTTTTGGGGGCCGACGGTTTCGCCGGAACGGTGGATTGGCAAGCTGGTCCAAGAGTACAAGATCGGCGGCGTGGTGCTGCTGACCAGCAACAGTAATTTTTCCAACCGCAGCGCGGACACGCCCGCCAGGGTGGCAGATCTGTGCCACGCGCTGCAATCGTTGGCGCTGGACGAGGATGCGTCGGGTGTGCCTTTGTTTATCGCCATCGATCAAGAGGGGGATGGGTTTCCGTATACGCGGCTGACGCATGGTCTGACGCCGCTGCCCAACCCGATGGCCATCGGCGCAACGTGGCAGACGCGCTATGCCGAGCAGGTTGGCGAGATTGTGGGGCGTGAGTTGTCTGCGATCGGGATCAATATGCTGTTGGGGCCGGTGGTGGATGTGTTGGACAATCCGCATCCTGGCGGGCGGGGCGACGTGGGTAGCCGCGTTTTTGGCGGCGACCCGTATTGGGTTGGCGAGATGGGGCGGGCTTTTATCCGGGGCGTCCATGTGGGCGGCGATGGGCGGGTGTTGACCGTGGCCAAGCATTTTCCCGGGCACGGGGGGAGTGATCGTTTGCCCGATGACGAGGTGGCGACGGTGGACAAGTCGTTGCAAGAGTTGCGGCGTGTCGAGCTGGCTCCTTTTTTCGCCGTGACCAACCCGCGAGACCCGGATGGTCTCGACCGGACGGACGCGCTGATGTCGTCGCACATTCGCTACCGGGGTTTTTATGGCGATATTCGCCGTTTTACGCGCCCGATCAGTTTTGACGCCGAGAGTATGCAGGCGTTGCTCAACCTGGACGAGTTTGTCGCGTGGCGGCAGGACGGGGTCATTGTCAGCGACTCGCTGGGTGTGCCGGCGGTGCGCAAGTATTTTGATCCCCAGCTAAAGACGTTTCCCCATCGACAGATTGCGCGCGAGGCGTTTTTGGCCGGCAACGATTTGCTGATGCTTTCCGAGTTTGCCTTGTCTTTCGATTTGTTGCGACATTATGCAAACGTCGTCGAGGTGCTTGAATATTTTGCCGAGACTTACCAGCGTGAACCGGCGTTTGCCGCCCGCGTGGACGACGCCGTCAAGCGTATTTTGCGTCTCAAGTTCAAGTTGTATCCCGACATGTCGCCGGAGCAGGTGTTGGCCCGCCCGCTGCCGCTTTCCGAGTTGGGACAGGGCGCGGCGGTGGTCGAAGAGATTGCGCGTCGGGCGGCGACGGTGTTGCAGCCGATGGAGGACTCGCTGCCTCACCCGCCGCAGCGTGACCAGAATATTTTGATCTTTGCCGAGGAGCGGATGGTTCGCGAGTGTTACGATGATTTTCCCGAGTGCGAGTCGTATCCGATGGTGCCGGTCACGGCGACGCAGGAGGCGATTTTGCGCTTGTATGGGCCGCAGGGCACGATGCAGGTTGTACCGGAGCGTATTCATACGCGCACATTTGCCGAATTGCGCGCTTTTTTGACGCTGCCGCCCGATCAGCGGCCGAAAGAGTCTCCTGCGGATGACGGGGATGCGGGGGCCAAGAGTTTGGGTCTGTTGCTGCAAGAGGCCGATTGGATTGTGTTTGCGATGCTCGATCCGACGTTGTGGTATCCCAACTCGGAGGCGTTGCAGTTGTTTTTGGCGCAGGACGCGCAGCGTATTTACAATGCCAATGTCGTGGCGCTGGCTTTTACCGCGCCTTATTACCTGGATGTGACCGAGGTGTCCAAATTAACGGCGTATTATGTGTTTTATAGCAAAACATCGCCGTTTATTGATGTGTCCGTGCGCACTTTGTTTGGCGAGGTGCGCCCCGGCGGTAGATCGCCGGTGAGTATCGAGGGGACGTATTATGATTTGCGCACTCAGCTTGCGCCCGACCCGGCGCAGCGGATTGGGGTGACGTTGGTGCAGCCGGAGCGCGCGTCGGCGCGCGTGCCCACGATGTTGCACGTGCGCACCGACCTCATTTTGGACCGTAATGGTAACGCGGTGCCGGATGGTACGTTGGTGCGGGTGGTCGTCGGCGACGAACGTTCCGGCCAGGATGTGACCACGGTCGAGGGGCTGACCGTGGGCGGTGTTGCTCAGGTGGTTGTGTCCGTCGTCCGTCCGGGGCGGTTGACGATCTCGGCCAGTAGCGGGGATACTGCGCCGGGGCCGGCGCTCATTTTCGATGCGTTGGCCCAGCCTACGTCTACGCCGCTCCCGCCGACGGCGACGCCGACGACCACTCCAACGCCGCAGGCGACGCCGACGGCGACGAGGACGGTGACCTCGACCCCCTCCCCCACGCCGACAAGGGCGGCGCCAGCGACGAGTGTTCCGCGAGCGACGCCAACGCCAAAGGCGCCCTGGCGGGTTGCGGTGGAGGGATGGGCGGGCCGGCCGGTGGATTTGTGGGGGCTGTTGGCGGGGGTCGTGCTGGCGGCGGGGATCGGGTATGTGTGGCGGGGTCGCCGGGCAGGCGCCGCCGGGCGGGTTCGCTTGTTGTTGATGGCCTGGCTGGGGGGGCTGGTGGGGTATGGCGCGTTTGGTTTTGGTTGGTTGCCCGTTGCGCGATGGTTGGGCTGGCCGGCGTGGGTTGGCGGCGCGATCATTGCGTTTGTTGGAGCGGCGGCGGCGGTCGGTGTCTGGTTTAGTGAACGTGGAAGGTCAGGTAGAGGATCAATGCGCCGAGTAGGATGATGGCGGCGATGAGCCAGGCGTTTTCGCGCCAGATGGTTTGCCACAGGCTCATGGTGGGCGGCGGTGTGCCGGCGGCGTAGAGCAGCTGCCGCCAGCGTTCGACCGTGGGCGGCCGTTCTGCGGGGTGCGCCGACATGGCCGCGAGGACGGCGTTTTCAATTACGGCCGGTATTTCGGGGTTGATCTGTCGCGGGGGGACGAGTGCGTCGGCGCGTAAAAAGATTTCTTGGGCGCTGGGTGGGGTGACGCCGGTGAGCAGGTGGTAAAATGTCGCTCCAAGGGCATAGATGTCGGAACGTGTGTCGGTGTGGTCTTGGGCGTCGCCGTATTGTTCGAGGGGGGTGTAGGGCAGCGAGCCGGCGCCGCGCAGCCCGGTGAGTGTGCTCAGGTCGTTGGGGTCGAGGGGTTTGCTCAGTCCGAAATCGACCAGTTTGATGTCGCCCTGGGGGGTCAGTTTGATGTTTGCCGGTTTGATGTCGCGGTGCAGCACGGGCGGTTCCTGGCGGTGGAGGTAGCTCAAGGCGTTGCAGAGTTGGTCGCCCCAGGAGCGCACCTGGGGTGCCGGCAGGAAGCGGTTTTTTTGTCGCGCCTGGCGAATGATTTGAAGCAAGTTGTGGCCCGGGATATAATCCATGACCAGATAGTCGCGGTCTTGGACGGAGAAAAAGTCAGAGACCCGGGGCAGGTTGGGGTGATCGAGTTGGGCCAGGGTTGTGGCTTCGTGGTGGAATTGCGCGCGCGCTTGTTTTTCGGCTGCGGGCGATATGCCGGGCGGCAGTTGGATTTCTTTGACGGCGCAGCGGCGGCCGGGCAGGCGGGTGTCTTCGGTGAGATAGACGGCGCCCATGCCGCCTCGCCCGATCAAGGCGGTGATTTTGTATCGTTGGCGCAGCAGTGCGCCGATTTCGAGTTGTGAAAACACGTTTTTCCTTTGCTGGAGGGGTTATGGGTCAGAAAGCGCGTTCTGATGCCGAGTTGCACAGTGCGTTGTTGGTGCTGACGCTGGATGGCGAGTTTCGCCAGAATTGGGTTTTGGACCGGGCGATCACGGCGATTGGCCGTTTGGATGATAATGATGTGTGTGTGCCCGATCGCTGGGTCTCTCGTCATCACGCGCGTATTGTGTGTGATGGTATGCGTTATGCCATCGAGGACCTGGGCAGTAAGAATGGGTTGTTTGTGAATGGCAAGCGCGTGAGCGGGAGTATCGCGCTCGAAGATGGCGATTGTATTCAGATTGCGCCCCGCTATCAACTGACGTTTGTCGATAATGAGGCCACGGCGCCGTTGTTTCAGCAGCAGCGCGGTGTGGCCGTCGATGCCGGCAAGCGCGATGTCCGTGTGCAGGGGGTCGAACTGAGTCCGCCGCTGTCTAATCACCAGTTTATGCTGCTCGAGGCGTTTGTCAATGCGCCGGGGCATGTTTTTACGTATGACGAATTGATCGCGATTGTGTGGCCCGATGAAGACCCGGCCGGGATCAGCGATGAGGCGGTCAGTTCGTTGGTGCGTCGTTTGCGCAAGCGGTTGATGAAAATTGATGATACGCATCGTTATATTTTTGTCGTGCGCGGATACGGGTTTCGGTTCGAGCAGCCATAGATGCCGTCCGCAAGGGGCGATGGTGCAGATGGCCGGTTTTATTTGATCATGCCGCGCTGGCGCAGGTGGGACAGGATCAGTTGGTCAAAGGGCAGGTCGGTTGTCACCGGGACATAGGTCATGCCCCGCCCGCCGCACCAGCGATTGATTTCGTTTTGCCAGGCGGCGAGCCGGCGGCGGTACAGGTTGAGCATGGCGGCGTCGATGGTGACTTGCTGCGTTTGCCCCGATTCTACATCGACGAGTTTGAGGTCGCCGACAAGGGTGGGGTTGGCTTCTGTGGGGGCCAGGATGTGTAGCAGCAGTCCTTCATAGCCGCGCGCCAACAGTGTGGTCAATCCTTCCTCGTAACCGGCCGGTGAAAAGAGATCGCTGATCAAGATGAGCAGCCCGGCGCGTCTGGCTTGCAGGGCGTATTCGCGCAGTGCGCGGTTGAGGTTGGTGGCGCCGTCGGCGGTTTGCGCGGCCAGAAAACGGAGCAAGGGCAGGGTTTGTGCTTTGCTTCTGGTGGGGCCAAAGCGCGGCGGCGTTGGCGCGACGGGGGGTTCTTGCAGCAGGGTGATGCTCAAACGATCGCCGCTGCCCAGGGCGATATAGCTCAATGCCGCTGCGACGCGCCGGGCATAGACCCACTTGTTTGTTGGGGCGCGGCGTACCTGGCCGGCGAGCACGTTCGCTGGCCAGTCCATCGAGCGGCTGGCGTCGATGAGCAGGTGGACGCTCAGGTCTTCTTCTTCTTCAAATAGTTTGACAAAGGGGCGTTCCAGCCGGGCATAGATGTTCCAGTCGACGCGGCGCAGGTCGTCGCCTTTGGTATAGTTGCGATAGTCGGCAAATTCGACCGATGTGCCGCGTTTGGTGGAGCGGCGTTCGCCTTTGAGTTGGCCGGAGCGCCGTTTTTTTACCACCAGTGACAGGCGGTCGATTTTGTGCAGGAATTTTTCGTCGAATAGTGGGGTCAGGTCGTTCATGGCCCAAGATTACCTTATTCTGAGTGGATTGTCAACTTTTTTTTTCCGGGAGTGTCATTGATGGACAGGATCAAAATCCTCGCCGTTTTTTTCCTATTGTTGTTTCTGGCTGTGGTCGTGATCAGCCGGGCGTGGGTGTGCGACGATGCTTATATCACTTTTCGCGTGGTCGATAATTTTGTCAATGGCGAGGGGCTGACCTGGAATACCGCCGAGCGTGTTCAGGTCAGCACGCATCCGTTGTGGCTTTTGCTGATGAGCGGCGTTTATCTGGTGACGCGAGAGGTGTTTTATTCCAGTATGTTTGTATCGACGTTCATTTCGTTGGCTGCCGCAGCGATGCTGGTTTTTGGGGTGGCCCGTACGCGGCTGTCGGCATTGTTGGCGCTGTCGATTCTGGCGTTGTCGAACGCTTTTGTCGATTACGCCACGTCGGGGTTGGAAAATGCGCTGACCTATTTTATTTTGACCTTGTTTATGTTCTTTTATTTTGGGAATGGCGGCCGGCGCGTGTTGCTTTTGACTCTGATTGCCGCGTTGGGCGGTCTCAACCGGCTGGATACGCTGTTGTTGTATGCGCCGGCGCTGCTGTACGTCTTGGTGCGACGGTGGCGGTGCGATGGCGCGCGGGCAACCGTCGGAGCGACGTTGGTTGGGTTGCTGCCGTTGTTTTTGTGGGAGGGGTTTAGCCTGTTTTATTATGGGTTTCTGTTTCCCAACACGGCGTTTGCCAAGTTGGGTGCGGGCGTCCCGGTGGCCGAATTGCTCGTCCAGGGCGGGTATTATGTCTTGAATTCGCTCAAGGTCGATCCGATCACGCTGGCGGCGATCGCCGGCGCGGGCGGGGCGGCCTTGGCGTTGCGCAAGCGCGGGCATGCGCCGCTTGCGGTTGGGCTGGTGCTTTATTTGCTCTATGTGGTGCGCATCGGCGGCGATTTTGCCAGCGGGCGGTTTTTGGCGGCGCCGATGCTGGTCGCTGTGGGGTTGATCGCGCGGTATGATTGGGAGGCGTTCGATTGGCGCCGGACGCTGGCCGTTTTTCTGATCGCGGTTGCGCTCGGCGCTGTGGCCGCGCATCCGACGTTCCGGCTCGATGCCGGGGATTTGGACGATATTCGGCGTGATGTGTTTATCGACGAGCATGGCATTGCCGACGAGCGGATGTGGTATTATTTGACCAACAGTCTGGTGCAGGTCATGCGCGGCGCGCCGGATCACCTTTGGAAGTCCGATGGGTTGCGCTTGCGGCAGGCGGGCGCGGCGGTGGTTGTCGACGAGGCGATTGGGATGGTGGGGTTTTACGCCGGGCCCAAGGTGCATATTGTCGATCAGTGGGCGTTGGCCGACCCGTTGTTGGCGCGGCTGCCGGCCTGGCGGAACGCGCGCTGGCGGATTGGGCATTTCGACCGCGTGATTCCAGACGGGTACCTGGAGACGCTGCGGACGGGCGAGAATGTGATCGCGGACGAGCGACTGGCTGCTTGTTACGATCGCTTGTCGTTGATCACGCGGGGGCGGCTGTTCGACCGCGAGCGGCTGATCGAGATTTGGCGTTTCAACCTGGGGCGGTACGATCATTTGATCGATTTTGATGCGTATCGCTATCCCAATATGGTTTATGTTGGTTTGGATAGCGTGAGTGAGTTCAAGGCTGCCGGTACGTCGCCTTACCAGCCCGGCAATGTGGCTTTTTACGACAGCGGCGTCGAGGTCGATCTGGGGGCGCCGGTTTACGCCGCTCAGATCGAGTTGAGCCTGGACAGCAATGACCGGTACCAGGTCGTTTATCTGCGCGACGGCGTCCGTCTGGCCGCGCAAGCAGTTCCGGCCGCCGGTTCACCGCCGGGGCTGGCCGTGTATCGCATGGATGCGCCGCGTCGCGCGTGGAAACGGGGTTATGACGCGATCAGGGTTTTTCCGGTGCGGGGCGATGACGAGTATGCGTTGGGACATTTGTTGCTCGTCAACGCTTTCGACCGCCGGCGCAAATAGCCGCCGGCCGGCTCTGCATGAATGGTGGGGGCCGGGCCGACAGGTCTCGGAATCACTATTCCGAGGATGCTTACACAAGTTTTTCTGGCAAGGGGCCAGCCCCTTGCCGAACCCCGTTGAGGGGCGTAGGCGACCCCCTACATGGGATTTTGCACCGCCGTAAACAGACCGCGCCGGCCGCGCCCACAAGGGGCTATGCTACGCTACGGACGTCCAAACCATTTGAAACACATCCAGTTGAAATGCCCGCCGGGGTAATGATGCGTCATTATCTCGGTGTCTGTTTTTTTTTCAGGGCGTTCGTTTGAATGGATTGGTCCAGTATGTCCGCCACCCATTGGTTCAAGCTTTTGCCTGCCGCCGCAGCCTGATCTGCAAGTGTGGCGTGTAATTGGGGCGGGATTCGCAGGTTGAATCGGCCAGAATATTCTTTGCGTGGTTCTATGCCATCCTCCCGGCACATTTCGAGAAACACCTGGAGCGAAATTTCACCTTCGCGACGCAGGTTGTCGATGTCTTGGGCATAAAAATCGGCGCCGCCATTGAGATCGATAAATTCGCCTCGAAACATTTCGATTTCCGGATCGTACCGGATCATTGCTCGATAGCCATTGATTTCCATCATATTGATCATGGTTTCACCCCATGTTCTTGTAACCATTTGCGGATGCTTG
>CAYZYE010000086.1:10904-14650 GCA_964481205.1 uncultured Anaerolineae bacterium
CGCTTTCGTCGACCTCAGGGAGCGCCGGGGTGGGCATAGATGCTCAACAGGTCGCGGAGCATGGCCGAGGACGAGGGGAGCGGTTCTGTTTCCAGGATGGCGGCGCTGATCACGCCATAGATGTCGGTGTGGTAGACGATGCCCATCTGCTGGCCGCTCAATTGCGCCAGCGGGTGGTCGGCGGGCAGCGGCGTGGGCGCGACGTCGAGTTTGTAGCTGCCGTCGGTCTGGCGCACGGCGCGGGCCAGCAGTTTGATGACTTTGTTTGCTGCTTTGGCACGTTCCAGATCATTTGCGGTGACGCCGGTGATGCCCTGTACCTGTACATCGTCGAGGGCGGCTGGTTGTCCAAGTACGCTGTTGGCCAGGATGACGAGTTTGATCGCCGCGTCCCATCCTTCCACGTCTAGCGATGGGTCGGCTTCGGCGCAGCCCTGCGCCTGCGCGGCGGCCAGGGCCTGGTCGTATGTTTGGCCGTGGGTCATGCGGTCGAGGATAAAGCTGGTGGTCAGGTTGGGCAGGGTTTCCAGTCGATCGATGGTCGCGCCGGCCAGGTCGCGTTGTCCCAGGTTGATCGCCGGCAGGCCGCCGCATACCGTGCCGCAAAAGCGCAGCTGAACGCTGTGGTTGCGGGCCAGGTTGGTCAATTCTGCGTAGGCGAGTGCCAGCGGCCCTTTGTTGGCGGTGACGACGTGCATGCTCTGGCTCAACGCCGCGCGCAGGCAGCTCAATCCCGGCTCGCCCGTTTGCAGGTTGACCGGCGATGCTTCGCATAGTATGTCGGCGCCGGCCTGCGCGACGAGCTGCTGTGGCGACATGCCGGGGCGGGCCGGCGCGCCGTATTCGACGATGCTTTGCCCGCGTTCTTTCAGGCGGACAATGGCCGGGATGTCCAGGCCGTTGGGGTCGATGGCGGCGCCCCGGCTGTCGGCGGCGCCGACGAGTGTGAGGTCAAGGCCGTATCGGGCGCGCAAGAGGTCGGCCTGGCGGTGGACGGTGGACAAAAAGCGGCGGCCAATGTTGCCCAGTCCAACGGTGATGATGCGGATTTCCTGCAATTGATGGTTCATTATGCTGCTCCTGATGTAACGATTTCCTTATTTGTGTGTTTAATTGATCAAATCGGCAAGCTATTGCGCCGGCGCGACAATGTGCTCCGGCAAAAGGAGGGGTATATGATTCACCTGGTAACAGATAGTACGGCCTATTTGCCGCCCGAGATCAAGGCCAGGTACAATGTGCGCATCGTTTCGCTCAAGATCATTGTCGGCGATCAGACCTACGATGAAGAGGGCGGCATTACCCAGGAGGCTTTTTACAAGTTGTTGGACAGTGTCGCCACGGCGCCAACGACTTCGCAGCCTTCCAGCGGCGAGTTTCTGGCCGTTTATGAACCGCTCGTCCAGGATGACGACGAGGTGATTTCCATTCACATCTCGGAAGGGTTGAGCGGTACGGTGCCGAACGCGCGGATCGCGGCCCAAGAGGTGGCGGCAGAGCGGATCACGGTGGTCGATTCGCGCACGACGTCGGTTGGCCTGGTGGTGATGATCATTGCCGCCGGCGAGGCGGTGGCCGCCGGCAAGCGTCGCGACGAGATTGTGCAAATGTTGGAGCGGATGGCCGGCGAGACAGAGACGGTGTTTATGGTCGAGAATTTGGCCTATTTGCACAAGGGGGGGCGGATCAATACTGCGGCGCGTCTTTTGGGTACATTGTTGAACATCAAGCCCATTTTGTACCTCAGTGAGGGCAAAATCGAGCCGCTGGACAAAGCGCGTTCCTCCAAAAAGGCCAAGCGCCGGATTTTGGACCGGGTGGTGCAGCAGATGGGCGGCCGTCCTGTGCGCGTGGCGGTGGCGCACATTTTCGCCCCAGAGGCCGCCGCGCAGTTGGCCGAGAGGGCCAGCGCCGAGTTGAACTGCGTTTCCGTCGATATGACCCAGGTTGGCCCGGTGATCGGTTCGCATGTTGGCCCCGGCGTGCTCGGCATTGCCGCCTGCCCGGTGGGCGAGGACGGGTTTTGACGGTTGAAAATCGACGATCAGGCAAGGGGGCGTTTGTTCACCCGCCAGCGGTTGCTGATGGCGATCAGTTTGCGTCCCAGGCCGTGAGGCGCGGCGGCGGCCTGGTTTAGCACCAGGGCGACGATTTGATCCCGGTACGCGGCCGGGGTTTTGACAAAGTCTTCCAAGAGCTGCCTGGCGTGATCGTCGTCGTTGCGTTCAAAGCTGGTTTTTAGCACCGCGTATACCGATTTGGCGTTGACAAATTCTTTGCGTTCGATGCGTTTCCCCAGCTGCCGGCTGGCGTTTTCCAGTCCCATCATGATCACCGGCCCAAACGGGGCCAAATAGTCGATGACTTCGCTGGCGATGTCGTTCCAGGTGGTGTCGCCTCTGATGGTGTCGTTCATCATTCCTCCTCAACGGTGTGTTGTGGGACGTTTAACGTTATGTATAGCCGTCTCCGCTGGCGGTAAGAGATTCGGCGCGTACCTGCCAGTACACTATTGGTGTACTGGCTAGTTTCCACTCTATTCGGTCAGCCTGGAGCGTGTGACCACGTATTCCTCAACAGGCAGTTTGACCTTGCCGGCCTCATAGTCTTGGACAAAGTTTTGCAAGATGTACCTCACGAGGTCGTTCAACCCCACCCCTTCTTGTTGGGCGATCGTTTTGATCTGTTCGTGTAGTCTGTCGGCGATCCGGTAGGTGTGCCGTGCGTATTTTTGATCATAGGGGGGTGTCGTTTTGGTGTGCTCTGTGGGCGCGAACAGGTTGTCTAGCGATGCGCTGTCCAGTTTGGGTCTTTTTTTCGGACTCATGGTTTGGTTACTCCGTGTCCACTATTTCGGCCAGACGGCGGTAGGCCTCTGCGCCGGGGTTGGCGGCGGCATAGCTCAAGATGCTCTCGCCGGCCAGGGCGGATTCGGCAAAGCGGACGGATCGGCCAACGGTGATCTCGAAAACGGGCAAGCCCTGGTCTTTCATCGCCTGAAGCACCTCTCGCGCGTGGACCAGGCGGTGGTCGAAAAAGGTGGGTAGGATGCCCAGCACCTCGAGGTGTGGGTTGATGGCGCGCACCTGGCGGATGGTCTGGTAAAACAGGGCGATGCCGCGCAGGGCCAGGTACTCGCACACGGTGGGGATGATGATTTGTTGGGAGGCCACGAGTGCGTTGATGGTCAGCACGCCCAGGCTGGGCAGGCAGTCGATCAGGATATAGTCGGCGTAGACGCCGGCGAGCGCTTTTTTGAGCACATTTTCGCGCCCCATCCGCAGCATCAGCCCGGCTTCGCTGTGCGACAGTTCGATGTCTGACGGGGCCAAAAAAAGACGCGGCGCGATCTGGCAGACAATGTCGCGCAGCGTTTTCTGACCATCGCTCGTGCCGCCCAACACCTGGTGCATATTGTATCCCTGGGCGTCGATGCCGCAGGCGATGGTCAGTGAGCTTTGCGGGTCGAGATCGACGAGCAGCACGCTGCGTCCACGTGCGACGAGCGCGGCGCCGAGGGTCAATGTCGTTGTCGTTTTGCCAACGCCGCCTTTTTGGTTGGCGATCGAGATGATTCGGGGCATGTTGTTTTCCGTGCCAATGGCGATTCAATCGAGTAGCATTATATCATAGCTCTGGCGTCTCGTCCACCAGATCACGCTCGGAATAGTGATTCTGAGGCTGTGGATTGGCCAAGCCCGAAACGCGGCCGTGGAATCCCCATTCCACGGCCTGGGATTTGGGAT
>CAYZYE010000087.1:0-14584 GCA_964481205.1 uncultured Anaerolineae bacterium
CGAGCGCAAAGTGAGCGCCACCCCCTCCCTGACCCCCAAATTGAAATACGCGCCGGCGGCGCAACGGCGGAATGGGGATTCCAGGGCTTTTAGGGCAGGTTTTGGAGAATGACGCTGATCGCCCCATAATCGCCTACTTGGGCCGCCAGTGGCGAACCCAGTATCTCGACCACAGACGACAGCTGCGGCCAGGTTTCCCGCTGTACCACCCGTCGCACGCGGTCCAGGAAAAAGTCGCCCTGGTTGGTGGCGATGGTGCCCAAAACAATCACCTGCGGGTTGAGGCTCTGGATAATGTTTGCCAAACCGACGCCCAGGTAATGCGCCGTCTCGTCGACCAGCCGCAAAGCCAGGGCATCGCCCTGGCGGGCCGCCGCGAACAAGTGTTCTGCCGTGATCGTCTCTGGCTGCCCGGCCAGCGTCAACAGCGCGTCCGCCGAGGCGGCCGGCGCGGCGCGCACGGCCTCTTGCGTGCGCCGCGCGATCGCCGGCCCCGAGCAGAATGCCTCCAGGCAGCCGCGTTTACCGCAGCCGCACAGCGGGCCGCCCTGGAACACAACGCGCATGTGCCCCACTTCGCCGGCGTTGCCATTTGTGCCCCGGTACAGCCTGCCGTCCAGGATCAGCCCACCGCCGATCCCCGTTCCCATGGTCATGTACACCAGGTTGCGTTTGCCTTTTCCGACCCCAAACAGCCATTCGGCCAACGCGCCGGCGTTAGCGTCGTTTTCCAGTTGGGTGTACAGCCCAAATTCAGCCTCGAGCCGTGCCTTGATCGGCGCCGGGTTCCAGGTCTGGAGATTGGGTGGGCCGAGAATGATCCCGCGCTCGGCGTCCATGGGGCTGCCGCACGCCACGCCAATGCCGATAATGTCGGCCAGCGCGACGCCGGTTTCCGACAGGTTTTGCTTGAGCATGGAAACAAGGCGCGCGAGGCCAAATTCGGGGCCCCGGTGCGCCAGGGTGGGTAAGCGAACTTTGTGTAAAATCTCTCCGTCGCGCGTCGCCAACACGGTCGCCAACTTGGTGCCGCCGACATCGACGCCGAGCACGTATCGAGCTTGCGGTGTGTAGCAAATATTCATCGTCTGACCTGTATCATTTTGGTCTGTTTCAAATGGGGTGTTCGTCTGTGCCGCCCAAAACATCAATGCACACGATCTCTGGGGGACACATGAACCGCGCGCGCGGCGCGGCCATGCCTTCCATCCCGATGCCGCGACTGACGTACAAGGTCAGGCCGTCCAGGTCGTAACGTCCCATTTCATATTGTTTGCCGACCTCGGTGGCCGTCATCAGCGCGCCATAGACCGGCAGGCGGAGTTGCCCGCCATGCGTGTGTCCCGCCAGGTACAGATCGACGCCTTGTTCTGCGGCCTGGGCAACCAGGTCGGGGGTGTGGTACAGCAGCACGGTAAAGACGTCGTCCGGTTTGCCGGATAGGGCCCGCTCGACGGCGGGCACGTCGATGTCCGGCTCGCGGGTGCAACTGGCGCCGGCAAAAGTCATCCGGCGGCCTTTTTGTCCGGTGGTGACGTGTTCGCTGCGCAGCCAGCGGATGGATGTGCCGGCAAACAATACGGGCAGCAGCGCGTTCGGATCGACCTGGTGGGTGCCGCGGACGGCGAAAATGCCTTTTCGTGCCTGGAGCTGACCCAGCACGCGGCGCGCATCGGCGACGGCGCGCGCTTCACTGATGTATGAAAAGTTGAGATAATCGCCGGTAAGGAGGATATAGTCGGCGTGCAGCGCGTTGACGCGAGCTAGCAGCTCGCGTTCGCGGCGGGTGAGGCGTTCGATGTGCAGATCGGAGAGGTGAACCAGGCGCACCCGGCGGCCGGCCTCCAGTTTGCGCGAGTGCAGTTCGAGATGGGTGACGCCCAGGCGAAAAGGCTCGATCCCTGTGGCATACCAGATGGCGACGCTGAGCGCCGCGTGGAGCAATGCGGCAATGATCCCGCTGTACGGCGGCTCGACGCCCAGCAACGGCGTGAGGAGCGCGCCCAGGCTGATGCACAACCGCACCGCGATGAGGCCGATCAGCGGTGGTTTGACCGGCCCGAACGACAGCTTGAGTCTGGGCAAGGCGTACAGCCAGACCCAATCTGCGCCCACAAACAGCGCCCAGGTGATCGCCATCGTCTGCGCGAGGCCCCCGGAATGGGCCAGCCGCCATGCCCAGCCAATCAATGTGGCGATCACGGCAATGCCGGCGGCCAAAACCCAACTGGGTATTTTGCTCCAGGCGTGCAGCCCCACCAGCGCGTGGTGTAACCAGTTGTTGGGATTGACCGGCGGTTCATCGTTCATCGTCTAGTCTTTGGGCGTTTTTGGAGACTCGTACCACATTTTGCTTACTTTGTGACCTTGTGCATCGATGACTTGGATTGAACGCGCCATAGCAACGCCGGTGTTCCAGTCGAATTTCCAGCGTGGGCCGGGTAGTTTGATCACTTCATCGACCGTGTATTTGTACGGTGGTACGCCGCCGGTGACTTTGATCACCAGTGTTGCGCCCCAGCGACCCTTGTCGGCGGTAAAGTAAAAATCTTCGTATGTGTATTCAAAATCCAACGGTCCCGGGAGCGGGGTTGGCGTGCGTGTCGGCGTCGATGTCGGGCGCGGTGTGGGGCGCGGCGTCGATGTTTCGGTCGGCGTCGGCGTTGGCGTCGATGTTTCGGTCGGCGTCGGCGTCACCGTTGGCGTGTTGGTGGGCGTGGGGGTCATGGTCGGCGTAGGGGTAAAGGTCGGCGTGGCCGTGCGCGTCGGTGTGGCCGTGATCGTCGATGTGGCCGTCGCCAGGGCGGTTGGGGTCAAAATGTTTATCCCCAGGTCTGGCCCGGCGGCCCAACGTTGCCAGAACAACTCTTCGGACGGGGCAATCGGCTCTGGCGCTCCGGGTTTGTGACCAAAGAGTACGTCGACTTGCTGGCCGTAATCGACGGAAACCGGCCCACTGGGCGTCGTAAAGGTCACCGACCCGACCTTGACCGAAAGGCGCATGCTTTTGTCGTTGTGAATGGCGATGCTGAAACGCGCGGCAAAGGCGGTGATCTGTCCCCAGGGCAGTTCGACCTGATAGGCAATGTCCGAGTTTTTGCTCTCGACAAAGATGCGTCCCGACGAGAGGACGATCAAGGGGTTTTTGCGTTCGTCCGTTTTGACCGCCAATGTGGTCAACGGCGCCATGCGCACGAGTCCGCCGTCATCGGTGCGCAGCATCATCGACGAGGCCGCAGCCGTTCTGGCTTGACCGCCGTTGTGCAGAGCCACTCCGGCGTAAGCAGGTTTCCAGTCGCCGGCCGGGCCGGGCCGAAAAGTGGCCTGGCCGAATACATCGCTCAAAGTGATCACTGGCGGCGGTTCTTGCTTTTGCGGCTGGCAGCCCACCAGCAGCACGATCAGGCATAAAAGATATGTCAATTGACGCCAAGTCTGTTTCATTTATTTACCTCTCTTGTAAAGTCCGCACGAGTATAGCATATAATGGCATAGGGTCAAGTTTTTGCCGTTTACCTGGAAGCGGTGTAAAATCAAACAAAATGATTGGAGCAGTCAATGAACGTACATCTCGCGTATGGCAAGGATGGACTGAACGTTTTATTACCTAAAGATGCAGATATTACCATTGTTGAGCCGCAATTTGTCCCCGCTTTGCCCGACGAGGATGCGGCGATGCGCGACGCGCTGCGCAATCCCATCGACAGTGCGCCGCTGTCTGCGCGGGTCTCGCCGGGCGATACGGTGGCCGTTGTCTTTAGCGATCTGACCCGCCCGCAGCCGCGTGAGCGGATGCTGCCCGTGCTGCTCGATGAATTAACGCGGGCCGGTGTCGCCGGCGGCGACATTGTGCTGATCAATGCCTTGGGCACGCATCGACCCAATAGCGCGGCCGAGTTGCGCGTCATGCTTGGCGACGCCGTGGTCGACGGCGGTTATCGCATCATCCAGCACGACGCCACGGACAAGCGCACGATGGCCCATTTGGGGACGTCGAGTTACGGGCACGAGGTGTGGATCAACCGCCGCTACCTCGATGCCGACGTAAAAATCCTGACCGGTTTTATCGAGCCGCACATTTTTGCCGGGTTCAGCGGCGGCCCCAAGGCGGTGCTGCCCGGCGTGGCCGGGATGGAGATCATTCTCGACAATCACAGCGGGCCGATGCTTTCCGCCGACACGGCGACATGGGGTGTGACCGAGGGCAATATGATCTGGGAAGAGATGCTCCAGGTGGCGCAGATGACGCACCCCGATCTGTTGTTCAACGTGGCGCTCAATCGCGACAAGGATATTGTCGGCGTATTTGCCGGCGAGTTGGCGGCGGCGCACCGCGCCGGGATCGAGCAGGTCCGGCGCGCGGCGATGGCGCCCGTCGAGCACCCGTTCGACGTGGTGGTGACGACCAATTCGGGTTATCCGCTCGACATCAACCTGTACCAGTCGGTCAAGGGCATTTCGGCGGCGGCGCAGGTGGTGCGCCGGGGCGGGGCTATTTTGATCGCCAGCGAGTGTTGGGACGGCGTGCCCGAGTTTGGCAATTATAAAACGTTTTTGCAAGAGGCGACGTCGCCGCAGGCGCTGCTGGATCGCGTGTTGGCGCCCGGTTTTCGGATGCACGATCAGTGGGAGGCGTTTTTGCACGCCAAATTGTGTCTGCACGCCGACGTTTATGTCTATGCCGGCGGTCTCTCCGACGATGACATTCGGATGGCAATGATGACGCCCTGTCGAAACATCGAGGCGGCGCTGCCGGCGTTGCTCGCCGAGTACGGCCCGCGCCTGTGCGTGTTGCCCGAAGGGCCGATGACGATCCCGTTTGTGCGGGACCATTGACGCCTGCTCGAGGTCAAGTTTTGATGGTGTAACCATCTTGTTCGTAAAGATATGGGAATTTTTCGGGCGGGTACAGTTTTCGATGGCAGTCGGGGCAAATGCTGTGGCTAAAGGTCACGTCGGCATGATCCTGGACATAGGTTTCGACGGTGTGCCAGTATCCGTGATCGTCTCTGATCTTTTTACAGTTGGCGCAAATCGGCAGCAGCCCGCTCAACGTTTTGATTTGTTCCAGTGCGTCTTGTAGTTCTTGAATGTGCTGCGATAGTTTGTGGTTTGCTTGTTCGGCCAACTCTTTGGCCTGCTGCGTTTCTTGAAAGAGCCGTGCGTTGTCGATGGCGCCGGCGATTTGTCCGGCGATCGTTTCCACCAATTTGGCTTCGGTCTGGCTAAAGACACGTTCCGGGTCATCGGTGTCGATGCCGATGGTGCCGATCACCTGGCCGCGCGATAAAAGCGGGGCGATCAGCAGGCAGCGTGTGTGTTGGTGACGCATGATCTCTTGTGTTGGTTTGTTCATCAAAGGGTTGGTCTGCGCTTGTGGCACGACGATCGAGTGGCGCGTTTCGATCACGTGCAATGAGGCCGGGTTGTCTTGCAGCGGGATGACGGCGCCAACCATGTTGGGGATACGGGCGTGGGACGAGTAATAAGCGCGGACTTGGAGTTCGCTGCGCGTCTCATCGAGTAAGGCGATGCCGCCGGCGCTGCTTTGCAACAAGAGGGTCAGCTCGCGCGCGGCGGCGTTCAGCAGTGTGTCCAGGTCTGTTTCGTTGACGACGATTTGGGTGATGCGATTCAGGGCGGACAGTTCGTTGATGCGACGTTGCAGCGCCTGTTCGACCTGGACACGGTCGGTGATGTCGAGGGCGATGCCCTGGATGGCAATGATTTTGTCTCCAACCCAGACCGGCGTGGTGATATTGCGAAATGTTTTCTCCTCGCCGTGATCGTCGAGTGAAAACTCGCATTGTGTCGTTTCCCCCCCAAAGGCTTTTTCATCCTGTATTTTCCATTGTTCCTTGACTTGCCTGGAGACCTTGACCTCGCTGCGCCAGACGCCAACATGATCGCCGTAGAATTGTCGCGCGCTCGAATTTTGCATGATGTAACGCCGCGTGCGGTCCATAGCCCAGAAATGACCGGGTATGTTTTCGATGAGGGCGCGCATTCGCCCTTCGCTTTCACGCAGCGCGTCTTCGATTCGCTTGCGTTCGTTGATATCTCGTGTGACGCCGGTGATGCAAGTCGGCTTGCCGTTTTCGTCATAAACGACGTTGGTGCGTATCTCGACCCACAAGGTTGAGCCGTCCTTGCAGATGTGTTCAAGCTCCATCCGGTTGTCCGGGTTGTGCGGCGCGCCGGCGAGGATGCGTTGGAACGCCATGTCGATGACCTGGAATGACTGGGGCGTCAGGATGTCTTTTTTGGACATTTGCATCATTTCTTGTTGGCTGTACCCAATCAGCCGTTCGACCGAAGGGCTGACATAGACAAAGTGATCGTCCAGGCTGTACATCCAGATCACGTCTGTGGCATTGTCGGCCAGCAAGCGATAGCGGGACTCGCTCTCGCGCAGCGCCCTTTCTGCCCGTTTGTATTCGGTCATATCGCGGATGATGGCCAGAGCGGTCGGTTGTCCCCCCATTTCGATCACTTTGGCGTTGATTTCGACATCGATCTGGTGTCCGTCTTGGTGGAGAATGACCGTTTCGTAACGCGCGGGAATGTCGTCGCCTCGCAAACGGCGCAAATATCGTTTGCGGATGATCTCTCTTTGCTCTACGGCGAGAAACATTTCAAAAGGGGCGTTCAATAATTCGTCGAGCGTATAGCCGAGCATGGCGGCCAGCCGCCGGTTGTAATATACGATCAAGCCGTTTTGCACAAGCAGGATTCCGTCGTTCGCTTGCTCGGCGACGTTCCGGTATTTGGCTTCGCTCTCGCGGAGGCTGGCTTCGGCGCGTTTGTAAGCGGTGATTTCGCGCAGGACAATCAGTCGTCTGATGTAGCGACTGCGCCGGTCGGTGAGCGGCGTGGCGCGCAGGTTGTAATAATGGCGCGTCTGTCCAAGCAGCAGCGAGATTTCGGCCTGGGTGTCGGTCTCGCTTTTGAATCGTTCGATCATGTCGGGCCACTTGGCCAGCGCTTGTTCGATCGGCTGCCCGATGGCCTGGTCGGCTGTGATGCTCAACAACGTCTGCATTGCCGTATTGAGGTCCACGATGCGGTCATGGACGTCGATGACGAGCATCGCGTCGCTCATTTGGTCGACGAGTGCGGCGCGAGCGATGGGGATCAGGTCCAAAAATTGATAGCGGAGCAGTCCCCAGCCAATGATCACACCTGCGATACTGAATAAAATCGGCGTCAGGTTAAAGTGTGGGATGGGCGAAAGACCGAAAATATAGAGGAGATCGGTCAGCATTGGCGCGAGTGTGGCGAACAAGAGCGCGATGAGCTGGCGGCGATAAATGGATCTGGACAGAAATATCGCGTGGATCATTAGCACGACGCTGATCAAAAAGGCAATATAACTTGCCGGCACGTGTACCCAATAGAGCCATGGGCCATAGTTGTAAACGGTGATCGGAAACGGCCCGGATACAGTGTCCAGTGTAGAGTCGCCGCGCCACAGGTGGTGGAGGTCATTGCTCCACAGCACGACATTGGTGATCAGGGCCAGCATTAAAAAGAAAATGATTGTTCGTTTGAACTGCCGGGTGCATCCGGTGTGCTCTGTTACCATCCATAACCACAACGCCGGCAGCGGCGCAATGCCGATAAAGGACACGTTGGCCCACCAGAGCCGGCGGTCGAGGTCGAGGCTGATGATCTCGAGAATGGTCGCGCCGGCCCAAATGATCAGCGCGCCCATTGTCAACGCGAACACCCGCGCCATTGGATGCGCGCGGCGTCGCCAGGCAGATTCTGCCAGCGTCGCCAAAATGATCACCGAAGCGATCAGGGGCAAGACATAGGGTGTGAATTGGTATTTCATAGGTGCCGATCCAGAAACTTGGGCTGCTTGGGCGCGTATGGTAAGATGGGCGCATTTCACCCAGAGTAGCATATTTGATTGGAAATGTCAAAAGTAAAACCGGTTGGTTGATCACAGCCATATTGTCGTAAAAGGAGAATTTGTGATGAAAATTTACGATGTAACATTGCCTGTTTCCCCAGCATCGGTGATGTGGCCGGGCGATCCACCGCCGCAGTTCATGTTGCGTTCCAGCATCGAACAAGGCGACAATTCGACGGTCACGCAGCTGTCGATGAGCGCGCACACCGGCACGCACGTCGACGCGCCCAGGCATTTTGTCGCCGCTGCAGACGGCGTTGACAAACTCGACTTGAACGCGCTGCTGGGGCCGGTGTTGGTGGTCGATACCGGCGTCGCCAATGTGATCACCTCCGGTGTGCTCGACGCCCTGTCCATCCCCCCGGCCACAGAACGAGTGTTGTTCAAGACGAGCAACTCGGAACTGTGGGCGTTTGGCGAGCAGACGTTTTACAAATCGTTTGTGGCGATTGTTCAGGATGGCGCGCGATGGTTGGTGGATCGAGGCGTCAAACTGGTGGGGATCGATTACCTGTCGGTGGCGCCATTTGGCGACACGCGCCCCACGCACCAGATTTTGCTCCGGGCGGGGGTGGTGATCGTTGAAGGGTTGAATCTGTCGGGCGTCAGGCCGGGCGAATATCAGCTGCACTGTTTGCCCCTGAAAATAAAAGGCTGTGACGGCGCGCCGGCGCGGGTGGTCTTGACCAGGTGATCGCTAGCGGCTGAACACCTCTTGCACGGTGCGCCGCGCGATATGCGCCCAGGTGAACTGTTGCGCCAATTTCCGAGCGCCCTGGCCGATCTGGCGACGCAGTGCCGCGTCTTGCTGCAATCGCAAAACCGCCTGCCCGGTCGCTGCCGGGTCATCGGGCGCGACCAGCAGCACATTTTCTCCATCGCGCAGCTCGGGCAGCGAGACGCGCGGCGTGGTGCTGACAATGGCGCATCCGTGCGCCAGCGCGGCGTGCAAACTTCCCCGGCGAAACGAGAGGCCGTCACGGTACGGCAGCACAACCACGTCGGCGCTGAGCAGCGCGGCCGAGACCTGATCCGGCGTTACGTACCCCGTCCAGCGCACGCGGTTTTCGATGCCCAATGCTTGAATCAGATTTTGTACATGATCGGCATAGGCCCGGTTGGTGGGATCGCTGCTGCCAACACGGTCGCCGATCATGAGCAGCTGCGCGCGCGCGCCGGCGCGCGCCAATGCGCGCATCAGCGTGTCGCCGCCCTTGCTTTCGTTCAAAAAGCCAAAATAGGCCCACACAAAATCGGCGGGTTGGTAACCAAGCCGGGCGCGCCAGACTGCTCGCTCAAACCCCGCCGGCGGATCGACGGCAATGTTGGAGCCGATTGGAATCTGGAACAGGTTGGTTGGGGTTGTAAACGGCCAATTTTGGGCTGCATGCAGGTCTTCGGCGTTGGTGACAATGGCCGCGTCGCTGTGGCGGGCCAAAAGCTGGACCAGCCACGGTCGCAGCGGCCCGGCTTTGGGGAACAGGTACGGGGTCAGTAAATCGTGATAGGTGACGACGATCTTGGGGCGTTTTGCCAGCCGCTGTATCCGCCACGGCAGCAAATTGATCGCCGGAACGCGCATATCATAGGCGGCGGCTTCGTATTGAATGTCCACCACATGTGGCTCGATCTGGCGGATGGCGTCGATGACCTGCGACCAGCAGCCCCATCTCCAATTGTGGATGCGCGGCCAGGTCTGCCAGGCCGCCGGGTGCGTTGCGGGGTATGCCTCTTGAAGACTTTGCGGGACGAGCGCCCACACGCGGTGTCCCTGCCCGGCCAAAGCGCGTGCCATTTCGCGCGTGTAATCGCCGACGCCGCCCTGCATCGGGGGAAACTCGCCGCTGATCAAGAGAATGCGCATTTATACTGTGCCTCTGGGCGTGCTGAATAAAAGTTCTTGGCCGCAGCGAGTGCCGAGATTTTGATTTTGCTCGACCCAAGTCATCCTTTGTTCCTACGCTCTGCGTCAATCTGCCAGCCGGCGCGCAAAGTTGGTTTAACGCAGAGGCGCAAAGGCGCAGAAATGTTGTTTTTCATATCTATTTGCTCTGCGGCTCGGCGTTGAATTTCGACATTTCAATTATTTTTTCGTTTCCTCTTGCGCCTTGACCCACGCAAATTTGCGGCGCAGCGTCTTGGGATAATATTTCTCGAGCACGTCGTACTCGACCTTGACGCCCCATTGGTGGTATACGCGCGGGTCGATGTATGACTTGAGACTGGTGCCCAGGTTCCACGTTCGCTTGCCGGCGGCGGCCTCGTGCTGCACCTGGATTTTGCCAATTGCCAGTTCGGCGCGATGGATGCGTTGTTGGGCCGCCTCGATACGACGCTGCGCCGTGGCCTTGCGTTTTTCATAGCGCGCGGTCGTCCGCTCCCGGCGCGCCTCGGTTGGCGCCGCTTCGATCTTGGCTTTGGCTTCCACCAATAGCGCGGCCAACCGCGCCTCATAATCTTGCAGCTGCGCCAGGTATTTGGCGCGCCGCGCCTCGGCCTTTTCCAGCCGCTCTTGATAGCGTTGTTGACGCGCTTGCCAATTGCCGGTGGCCTTTTTGGTGTGGTTGCACAGCACCGCCGCCGCCATATTGGCGTCGACGACGGTTTTCCACTTTTTATACTCGGCATCCTTGGCCGTGATCCCCGATGAGGCCAGGCTTTGCATCACCGTCTGCGTGGCGTGGTGTGTGCGGAACACTTTGGCCGACAGGCCTTTTTGAATGCGCGATAAAAAATTGTTCACGGCGCGGCTGCCAATGTCGGGGAACAACTGTGGCAGGTCTCGTGTGGGATGCCATTCTTGTTCCGACGCCGAGCGGGAAGGACGGGCGTTCTGGATCAACTCTTGCATCACCCGGCGAACCTGGGGCGGCAGTTTGATCTCTTTGTGCCATTCGACCGAGTCTTTGCCCAAAAAGTTAAACTCGGCCCGGCCATCGGGGTGCAGGGTGATGTGTTCGGGGCGCAGTGTGGTCGCGCCGACGGTATCGGCTTCATCGGCGTCTTTTTCATCGCCCACGCGCAGGCACAACACATCGATCAGGTAACAGGCCATGGCCACCATCCGCTGACGGGGCTTGTCGTCGCGCAACCCGGCTTGAATGCGCGCGCGTATCTCGTCCAGGTGTTTGTGCAGTTCGATCGATTTGTCAAACTTGGCCGCTTCGCGCTGCTGCTTGAGCGGCGCCGTATCGCTGAGCCAGACGTATTTCAACTTGCCGGACAATTTGTCTTTCCAACGCGCCACCCACAGCGATTCGGGTTGCCAGATGATTGCCTGCCAGCGCCCTTGCGGTCGTGGCGCGTCGGGGCTGAGGTTGAGGACGATGTCTTGCTGTTTGGCGCCCTCTTTCCAGCGACCGCGCAGCGGGTGTTGCCCCCGCCCCATAAAAATGCCGCTCGGCTCGGCCAGATAGCCGCCCAGTTCGACCACCTGGCCGTTGACCATCGCCTGGCCGTATTTGGCCTGGAGTTCCTGGCGGACCGCTTTGCGTACTGCCGCCTGTGCTTTGCGCTCCTCCTTGGTCATGTTGGCTTTGCGCTCGCGTTCCAATTCGACAATGCGAATCACCGGCGTCATATCGACCTGATCCAGAGTCAGCGGCGGGTCGACCCCCAGCGCCGCGCTGAAATCGGCCATAAAGTTTTGGATAAATACCGGGTCTTGGACGTACTCGGTGCCTTGTTTTTTGGCCCAGGCCAGAGCCATTTCTTCCTGCGTGGGCGTCAACTGCACCGGCTGTCCGCGCACGGTGATGACCAACCCGCGATATGGCGGCGGCTCGGGGATGATAATGCCGTTATGAACCAATTGTGTCAACAAAATAGACTCGCTCCCTTGGGATTGTACAAAATAGAGAAGCTGGTTTGGCCTGGAAAAATCCGTATTGTGGCCCTAGATCGGAGGTTATGGTATCACAAGTGGCTCAGATTTGCAAACGACCTGAACGCGCGCGGCGTTTTCCTTGTCGCCATGCTCCGAGTATGGTAGAATGACAGGGCTGTTCAATTCTACAATCCAGACGAGATCAACCAAGTCTGGAAACCATTCCCGACCGCCGGGCAACGCAGATATTTTTGCAAATCAAGCCAGGTCTGTGGCTATCCTGGGAGGCCACTGAAAAACCAAGGGCGCCGAGACTATCTTGTATCTGCGAATATTTACGATGCTACTCGATGCCTTGTTGCTTTGCGATCTCGGCGTTCTTTGCGGTTGACAGGTGCGCTGGGACTTTTAGCACGCTCCTAGAAAGGCCAGGTTGTGATCAAGATCGTCACCGATTCAACACATTACTTGCCGCCAGAGCTTGTCGCCCGGTACGACATTCGCGTATTGCCGATCATGTTTTCCTTTGGCGATCAAGATTATTACGAAGGCGTCGATCTTGATCTGGACTGGTTTTTCCAACGGTTGGCCGGCGATGACGTTTTTCCCACCACCTCTCAGCCATCCCCTGAGCAGCTCTCGAATTTGTGGGCCGGCTTGCTCGCCGAGGGGCACGATATTGTCACCATTGTCATGTCGGATCGGGTCAGCGGCACGTTCAAAATGGTTCGGCGCGTGTACGAGCAGTTTTTTGCCCACGCGCCGATTTCGGTCGTCGATTCGGCGTCGACGGCGATGGGGCTGGGGTTTCAGGTGTTGCGCGCCGCCGAGTTGGCGCAACGGGGCCGGTCGCGGGACGAGATTGTGGCCGCGTTGGCGCGAATGCGGTCGGGGATTCAGATTTTGTTGACGCCCGATACGCTAGAGAATTTGCGTCGAGGCGGGCGGATCAGCGCCGCCAAGGCGTGGGTAGGCGCGTTGTTGAATGTCAAGCCGCTGCTGTCGTTTAGCCGAGGGTTTGTCGAGCCGTTGCAGCAGGTGAGAACGACCAGGCGGGCGCAGGCGCGGATGATCGAGCTGACGCTGGATTTTTTGGGCGACGATCCGCGCCCCTGGATTGCAGTGATGCACTCTCGCTCGCCGGAGCGGGCGCAGGCATTGTCGGCGCAGCTGCAAGCGCGTTACCCGGCGGCGCGCTTTTTTTGTTCCGAGATCGGGCCATCGCTGGGTGTTCACCTCGGCATCGGCGGCACGGGGATCATTGTCTGCCGGAGCAGCGTGTTGGCCGGGGGTGTTGGTGTTGACGGGGTTTTGTCGGTAAACGTGACCAAGGAGGAAAAATGAGCCAGGATATTTTGCAGAAAATTCGTCTTTATCCCCAAAATGACAAATTGCCATGTGCAGTTGCGCATTACATCGCTGCCGAGCTTGGGGTCAGCCCCAGACGTGTTGGCGAGGTTGCCAGTCGTCCCGGTGGGGCGAGGATCACCCAATGCCAGTTGGGTTTGTTTGGCTATGCCAAAAAGGGGACGCCGGCCTATAAAATCATCCAGCCAATGGAAGCGCTCCCGCCGGCATTGGCGCAGGCGATTCAGACGGCGGCTACGGATGGGCGCATTGCTTGCGCCAGGCTGTGGAAGATCGCCGCGCAGTTTGACCTCTCGCGGCGCGAGATCGGCAATGCGGCAGACGCCCTGGGGCTAAAAGTAAAGCCCTGCCAGTTGGGGTGCTTTTAGCGCCGGCGCGCCCGGTGATAAAATCGAGGTATTGGGCCGTTCTCGCGGCAACCTGCGTCCTGCGTTCGGCTTTCTTGGCCTCGGATTGAATGCGCGCCTGGGCGCGGCCAATGATGTAATGGCTCGATGCAACGCACAATATAATGATCAGATAACAGATCTCGGTCTTGTTCATGGTATTCTCCCGGACCGTGATTGATGTCCTGGCCTGTGCGGACGGTTGCAAGGTACGTTCGCAACCGTCCGCAGTTTGTTGGCACATTATCGACCGTGGTTTGGCGCGGTGCCGGTCTCAATCGTACCTGGGTCCCTTGTAATTGAGGATGAGCACGATTCCGAGAACCAGGCCCACAATCAGGGCGACGCCAAAGAGCAGCAGGGTTGAGAGTGACGTCTGGACGGCAAACTCGGTGCCCGCGGTCACAATGTTGAGCGTCGTTTGTAGGTGATTGCTCTCGCGCCATCCCATTGTCCCCATTTTGACAAAGGCCAGACAAGGCATCGCTGCATAGCTCCAGGCTTGTATTTGGGCGATGCTTTGCTTGACCATCGCCATTTTGTCCACCGCCATCTGCCGGAGGTCGCCGATTTGACCGCGCGCTTGCCAGGTCTCGACTGCGCGCACGTGGCGGCATGGGTCGGTGTCGATGGAATGCGTGCGGCTGTAAGCGCAGCTGCACTGCCAGGTTCCGTTGTCCCGCGTCAGCCGATAGCGATGTGCATTGTCCTCGATCACCAGCGTGTGTCGATGAAGGCGAATGCGCGGCGGTTGGCTGGCTAGATACCTGGCCTGCTGCATTTCGCAGGCGCGGCTCGAAGAATCTGGAAAATAGCCAAAATGTTGCGCGTTCATCTTGATGCCTCCTTGCGCTTGAGCAGCGCTACTCAACTTGAACTCGTTTGAAATACACTCATATCTTAGCACAAAGGCTGACAGTTTGCCTGGCAGCAAGCGTTGAATTGTCTGGTAGCCTGGGGTGGGGGTTGTCTGATTTTTTGCGCCGCCCTGGTTCAACCTTGCAGCTGGTTGGCTGTTTCCTGGCTCGCTGCCTAGCCACCCTACAGTTTTGTTCGGCAACCTACACAAACGGGTTTTTCTGGCAA
>CAYZYE010000088.1:0-14374 GCA_964481205.1 uncultured Anaerolineae bacterium
ACGGTAGCGCAAACGGCGTGATTATAGCTTAACGAGCCACGCTTGTCAAACCAAATTGCCATGATCAGCGCAATCGCACCTTGACTGGCTGGGCGCCAAAACGGCGGTTCAAAGGCCAATAAGCGCATAAAAACGTACCGGCGCTCGCTTGGCGCTCGGCCTGGATTGTCAAATCCGGCGCATTTCAGGCCAAACAGCTTGGATTTGGCAATCCAAGCCGAGCAGGCGGGGATAATCGCGCCGCCATAAACAGCCGGCGCCGGCTATCGGCGCGAGCAACCCTATCGCCACGTTGTCTTGTGCTCCCAGCCGACCGTCTCGCGCAGCTTGCGATTGGACAAAAACGAGGCGTGCCCGTCCAGGTCGCCGGCCAACGGCAGCAGCTCGGGCTTGAACCGTTCAACCAGCTCGCGCGACGGTTCCAGCGCGGTGGTATCATCGGCGTTGCAGAAAAAGGCCCCGTGTGGCTCGATCTCGTGCGCTTTTTCCATCAACAACCGGTGCGCCGAAGCGACATCCTCGCTGCCCACCCAGGCCCACACCCACGGGCTCCACCCCCGGGCCGGCCCGGCGTTTTGCGCCATCCTGGCCCGCCGCTCTGCGTTGCAAATCCCCGCCGCGCGCAAGGCATAGGTACGCATGCCATAGGCGCTGGTAAAAGAGCGCAGCAGCAACTCGCCGGCCAGCTTGCTATATGAATAAGAATCCTGGACATCCGTCGGATGCGCTTCATCGACCGGGAAATACTCGAACGCAAAGGGCGTGTCGCTGATCCGGTACCCGTGCCCCAGAGCGCAATTGCTGCCGGTCATCACAAAAATACCAATGTCCCTGGTCAACGCGGCCTGCAACAGGTAATAGACGCCCATCACATTGGACCGCATCGTCGTGTCAAAGGACAACCCTTTTTCTTTAGCCATCCGCCGCTCCGACGGGTGATCGGTAGGCCACGACTGCGCGGCAGTATGTTGAATGGCGTCAAAACCGCTATCGACGGCGCGCAAGCAATCGTCAAAATTGCAAATATCGCCCGGAATCCAGGTCAAATGCTGCAACGACATCGTCGGCGGCCGGCGCGAAAACAAGACCACCTCATGGCCGTGCGCCTCCAACTCACGGACGACAAACGGCCCCAACCGGCCACTGCTTCCCGTAACCAACACTTTCATCTTGCCTCTCCTTTTGTGAACCCGCTGAAAAACCAAACCGGACCGCCAGAGACGCCGAAATTTCAGCGCGCCCGCTTTTTTTGCCTGCTCGCCTTGATCAAAGCCGCCAGACCGGTGAACAATTTGCCGTTGCTCATCGCCAGCAGCGCCTCGAGCATCTCGCGGGTGACAGAACCGCCGCTGGTCATCAACATCGTCCGCAGCGGCGCCTCGTGCGCTATCGACCGCATCAACAGCGCGACTGGCTGATCCTCCCGCCCTTTGATCCACGCGCGCAACTGCCGGTCAATGATCGACCCCAGCAACCGCCCCACCCATGAGCCGCGCATATCGTCAATCGGGGTATTCATCGTATACGGCTCCCCCTCGACGATCTCGTTGCTGGGCGCAGGCCGCCCCAACAAAGCCTCAAAACTCGATCGGCTGACCGGGGCGTCGCGGGGAAAATCATAATAGGCCGCCAGCCTGGCGACATCGACCGGCGGCGCGTCGGGCTGGGTTGACGCCAGATCAACCGTCGCCGAGAGACGAATATCGCGCGACGAAGCCCCCACCAGAATTTCAAAAACCCCCGACTCGACATGCCAGACGTGGAGGTCGGTATTGTAATAGGCAAAAGCGCGTCGCCCCAACTCAAACGTCACCGTGGTTTCCTGCCCCGGCCCAAGCGCGACCTTGGCAAAGCCCTTTAGCTCTTGATCAGGTCTAAAAGCGGTCGATTCGACATCGCGCACATACAATTGAACGATCTCTTGACCTTTGACCGGCCCGGTATTTTTCACCTTGACCGTCACGGTCAAGGTGTCGAGGTCGGTGATTGCGCTCTGCCCCAGGCGCAAATCGCTGTATTCAAACGTGGTGTAACTGAGGCCGTGACCAAAAGGATAAAGCACATCTTGGCGTACTGTATCATAATAACGATACCCGACGTAAATACTTTCGCGATACTCGACCGTTTTTGGCCCGCCGGGGAAATAATGGTGCGCGGGCGTATCTTGCAGACAAATGGGAAACGTTTCGGCCAGCTTGCCGCTGGGGTTGACCTTGCCGTACAAAATGTCGGCGATCGCCCCGGCCCCGGCCTGCCCGCTCAAATAACCTTCCAAAACGGCCTGGACGCGATCGACCCATGGCATTTCGACCGGAGAGCCGTTGCTCAACACGACGACGACATTTTGATGAATTTCGACCAGCGCCCGGATCAAAGCATCGTGCCCTGGCGGCAGCTTCAAGTGCTCGCGGTCCAGGCCTTCGACCTCGTGCATATCGGTCAGGCCGGCGCAGATCACCACCACCTGCGCCGATTTGGCTGCCCGGATCGCCTCCTCGATCAGCGCCTCGTCGATCTGATCCCCATTGGTCGAATAGCCCGGCGCCCAGGTGACGTGGTCGTCGCCCACCAATCTGGCAATCTCGGCAAAAAGGTTGTCCAGTTGGGTGGGATTGATCAGCGAGCTGCCCGCCCCCTGATAACGCGGCGTCTTGGCAAACGCGCCGATCAGGGCGATATGAGCGTCGGTTTGCAGTGGCAAAACGTGATCGTCATTCTTGAGCAAAACGGCGCCCTCGGCGGCGACGCGACGGGCCAGCGCGTGGTGGGCCTGGCGGTCATAGCGATAATCTTGGGCCAGCGTTTCGTGCGCCTGGAAAACCAGGTTCAAAAGTCGCTCGACGGCTCGATCCAAAACCTCCTCATCGAGCGTCCCCTCGCGGACTGCCTGGACGATCTGAGCGTCATTGCCGTTCTTGACCCCCGGCATCTCTAACTCGGTTCCGGCGATCAGTGCCTCGACGCGCTGATTCATCGCCCCCCAGTCGGTCATCACCAAACCGGTGTGCCCCCACTCTTTTTTCAGCATCTCGTTCATCAAAAAATCGTTTTCGCAGCAATAGGTCCCATTGAGCCGGTTATAAGCGCACATGATCGTCCACGGCTGGGCGCCCTTGACCGCAATTTCGTACCCGGCCAGATAAATCTCGCGCAGCGCGCGCTCATCGACAACGGCGTCGATCACCATACGCCGGTATTCTTGATTGTTGACCGCATAGTGTTTGAGCGACGTGCCAATTCCCTCGCTTTGCACCCCATTGATGTGGCTTTTTGCCATTTCACCGCTCAGGTACGGGTCCTCGGAAAAGTATTCAAAATTGCGCCCGCACAACGGCGACCGCTTGATGTTGGCGCCGGGGCCCAAAATCACGCCCACCTTTTCTTCCCGGCACTCTTGGCCCAGCGCCTCGCCAACTTGATACACCAACTCTCGGTTCCAGGTCGCCGCCAGCGCCGAGGCGGTTGGAAAACAAGTGGCCGGAACGCTCGCATTGAGGTCGAGCTGCTCGCCGTCGCTGGCCTGTTTGCGCAGCCCATGCGGGCCGTCTGTCACCATAATCGAGGGGACACCCAGGCGGTCGATCCCTCCGACATGCCAGGAATCCAGCCCTGAACACAATGAGGCCTTTTCCTCCACCGTCATTTGGGCAATCAGCTTTTTCACGTCCATTTTCCAGATTCTCCTCTTTCTTTCCAGATCGCGCGATCTCGGTGGTTGCCAAACAATCCGCGAGGAACAAGGCAACCAATCCAACGAAACACACACCCTTCCCATTTTAGCCGATATGCCGTTTTTTGTCGAATATTCACCCTCACCTTCAGGGCTGTTCAATTCTACAATCCAGCGGTTGAAACCGCGTTGGGTGAGCCGTTGGCTGGTCGTCCCCCTACGGCGACGAGTCCTCACCAGCGGTGGCGTCCACGCAGGTGGGACGCCCGGCCTTGACCCGCCAGCGGTGACTTTAGTCACGAATTAGAATTGAACAGCCCTAACCCTCACCTCCCACCATCGACCCAAGTGTTGACAACCCGGAAAAAAAATTGTATAATCTACTCATAAAATGAGCACCTGCTCATAAAATGATTGACGGCTCAATTTTTGGAGAGAAATGACGCACAAGCCAGATGCCAAAACCAAAAGCCGCCGCGAACGGCGTATCGAGCGGCGCAAACAAGAGATCATTGACGCCGCTGCGCGCATCTTTGCCGAAAAAGGCTATGCCAATGCCACGACCAAAGAGATCGCCGACGCCGCCGACATGGCCGAGGGTACACTCTATAACTATTTTGGCGGCAAGCGAGAGCTGTTGTTGAGCATTGCCGGCCAGATGCAGACGACGATGCGGGTCATTTTACAAGACATTGACCAGATCGAAAAGCGTGAAGAAATGATCGCCTTGATCGAAAAAGCCTACACCGATCTGGCGACCAAACTCCCATTCATCCGCGCCTTTTGGACCGAAGCGTGGGTCGACGATGACATTTTGCAAAATTATGCCGCCCAGCATTTGCAACGCATCGCCGCGCAAATTCAAACGTTCATCGCCAGACGCATCGACGCCGGCGTTCTCGCGCCGGTCGACCCGGCCTGCGCGGCGAGTATGGTCATCGGCATGTTTACGGCGCCCATCTTGCCTGCACTCAGAGGCGCGCAGGATTTTCCCGCGCCCCAAGAACGCCGCGCGCTGGCCGAAACAATGATCGCCTTGCTGCTGAACGGCATCCCCAATCCCCCCCGCGCACCAGAGAGGGCAGAATGATCAGGCGAATCTGGGCCGTACTGCAAAAAGAATTGATCCAGACCGTGCGCGACCGCAGCACATTGGCGATGCTGCTGACGATGCCAATGCTGCAACTGTTCCTGTTTGGATTTGCCATCGACATGGATGTCGATCACATTCCAACGATCGTGGCCGATCAAAGCCTGGACGCGGCGAGCCGGGCCTATGTCGAAGCCATGTCGGCCTCTGGCTATTTCGACCTGGTCGAGTACGCGCCCGATCAGACCCAGGTGGTGCGCGCCATCGACGAGGGGCGCGCCAAAGCGGGGATCGTCATTCCCCCCAACTTGAGCGCCAACGTGGAACGCGGTCAAGCCCAGGTGCTGTTTTTGATGGACGGCTCGGACATGTTTACCACCCAATCGGCCTATAACGCCGCCACCGTGATCGCCAAAACACACGCCACCCACATCCTGTTCGCCAAAATAGACCGTTCCGGTTCGTCGTTTAGCAATGAAATGCCTCTTGATACGCACATTCGCATTCTGTACAATCCCGACATGACGCAGTTGTGGTTCATCATCCCCGGTCTGGCCGCCATGATCTTGCAAACCCAAAGCATCGCCATGACGGCAATCGCCGTGGTTCGAGAACGCGAACTGGGCACCATGGAACAATTACTGGTCACGCCCATTCGCCCCATCGAACTGATGCTGGGCAAAATCGCGCCCAACCTGATCATCGCCCTGATCAACACCCTGAGCGTCATCGGCCTGGGCGTGTTTGTCTTTGGCGTGCCCTTTCAAGGCAGCCTGGGGTTGTTTATCGTGCTGGCGTTCATCTATGTTTTCTCCGGGCTGGGGCTGGGGCTGCTCATCTCGACCCTGGTCAAAAACGGCAACCAGGTGACGCAAGCCGTGATGGCGATCATTTTATTGGGCGTGATCCTGGGCGGATTCATGTTTCCGCGCTACACCATGCCGCCGCTGCTTTACGCGCTGGGCTATCTCTTTCCGTTGAGCTATTTCGTCCCCATCGCGCGCGGCATCATTTCCAAGGGCGTCGGCATCGACGTGCTATGGGGGCACGCGCTCTCGATGCTCATTTACAGCAGCCTGAGCATGCTCCTGGCCGCGCGTTCTTTCAAGCAAGGACTGGACTGATGCGCCGTCGTGTGAAACGCCTGCTGGCAATGATCCGCAAAGAAACGGTGCAAACGCTGCGCGATTGGCCCACCCTGTTGATGATCATCACCCTGCCGATCATCGAACTGTTTCTCTTTGCCTACGTAGGCGATATGACCTTGCAAAACATCCCCACCGCCGTCGCCGACTTGAGCAAAGACGCGCGCAGCCGCGATTTCATTCAGGCGCTCCAAACATCGGGGTCTTTTGCCGTCCAAATGTACCTGAGCGGCGAGCAAGAGATCATTCACGCCATCGAAAAAGGCCAGATCGGCGCGGGCGTGGTCATTCCGCCTGACTTTGGCGCCCAGATCGAGCGCGGCGCGGCGCAAGCATTGATCATCCTCGACGGCTCTGACTCGTTTACGGTTCAATCCGGCTATAGCGCGGCCTCGGCCATTGCCCAGGCATACTCGATGGAACTGACCATCGAACGCGCCGAACATTGGGGCAACGCAAACGCGGTCCGCCTGCCCATCGAGACCGCAACGCGCATCCTGTACAACCCCAATATCGACCAGATGATCTTTTTGATCCCCGGCATCGCGGCCTCGCTGTTGCAGCTACTCGGCGTCAACATCACCGTGATGACGATCATCCGCGAGCGCGATCTGGGCACAATGGAACAACTGCTGGTGACGCCGCTCCGCCCCATCGAGCTGATCATCGGAAAACTGCTCCCCGCGGTCATGATCGCGGCGTTCGACCTGACCCTCATCATCTTGCTGGGGGTATACTGGTTCAACGTGCCCTTTCAAGGGTCGATCAAACTATTTTGCTGGCTCGCCCTGATCTTTATCACCTCGTCCCTGGGACTGGGACTGTTGCTCTCCACCGTCGCCCAAAGCCAGCGGCAGGCCAACCAAATGACCTCGGTGCTGATGATGTTGACCATGCTGCTGACCGGTCTGGTCTACCCGCGTTCGACCATGCCCCCGCTGATCCGCGCCCTGGGCAACCTGATTCCGGCGACCTATTTTATTCGCATTTCCAGAGGGATCATCACCAAAGGCGTGGGCATCGAATTTATGTGGAGCGACGTGCTGATCATGGTTCTGTACGGCGGCGTGGTGGTGATCATTTCGGCCATGTCGTTCAAAAAACGGTTGGATTGAGTATGGACAAGGTCACCATCCGCTGCCAAAACCTGGCCAAGCAGTTCAAGACCAAAACCGGCGTCATCAAGGCCGTCGATGGGGTGACACTCGAGGTGCGGCGCGGCGAAACCTATGGACTGATCGGCCCCGACGGCGCGGGCAAAACCACGGCCACGCGGGTCATTTTGGGATTGCTCCGGCGCAGCGGCGGCCAAAGCGCGATCCTGGGCTATGATTCGATGCGCGACACGTACAAAATTCGAGAGCGCGTCGGCTATATCGCCCAACAATTCTCCCTCCCCCCAGACATGACGGTGATCGAAAACATGCGCTTTTTCGCCAACGTACACGGCGTCAGCCGCACCGACCAGAAAACGCGCATCCCCGAGCTGCTCGAATTTGCCGGGCTGACCCGCTTTACCAGGCGGCTGGCCGGGCGGCTCTCTGGCGGAATGAAAAAGAAACTGGCCCTGGCGTGCAGCCTGGTCCACGAGCCGCAAGTGGTCATGCTCGACGAGCCAACCCTGGGCGTCGATCCGGTCAGCCGCCGCGAGTTCTGGAACCTGCTGGGCAACTTGCGCGCCGAAAAGGGCATGACCATTTTCGTCTGCACGCCCTATATGGACGAAGCCGAACGCTGCAACTGGGTGGGACTGATGTACCACGGCAAACTCGTCGCCCACAACTCGCCGCAAGCGATCAAAGGCATGCTGCCCGGCAAACTGCTCGAATTTACGCCGTCGAATTTTGTGCCCGCCAAAAAACTCGCCGCTACCCTGGAAGGCGTGCTCGAAGTACAGACCTATGGCCTGATGCTGCACGTCTTTGTCGACGACGTCGAAAAACGCCGGCGCGAGATCGAATTGGCATTGGCCGCCCAGGGCATCGCCTGCCAGGGCATGCGCGAGATCGAAATCCGCATGGAAGAGGCCTTTATCAGCCTGATCCGCAAGGAAAGAAAACAAGCATGACGCTTGTAGGTGGTAGGATTTGAAATGGACATCCGTGGCATCGCCCCTTGTGGGCGCGGCCCTACAAAGCAAATGAAACACACCCAATTGACAAAATTGTTCGACAAACCAGGGAATTCCAAGCAAATGAGCGATTACGAATATCCAATTCAAGTCATCAACCTGACCAAAAAATTCGGCCATTTTGTCGCCGTCGATCGCGTCACCTTTAACGTCAACCGTGGCGAAGTGTACGGCTGGTTGGGGCCAAACGGAGCCGGCAAAACCACCACCATCCGCATGCTGCTGGGGCTGCTCAAACCCAGCGCCGGTCAGGCCCGCGTGCTGGGCTACAACCCGGCCAAAGAAGCCAAAGCCATGCAGGCCCGGGTCGGCTATATGTCACAGCTTTTTACGCTCTATAACGATCTGACCGCCAGCGAAAACATCCGCTTTTACGGCCAGGCCTACGGCCTGAAACGCAAAGAACTGCGCCGCCGCCACGACGAGATCATTGAAATGGCCGGGCTGCAAGGACGCGAGCGCGAATTGACCCGCAACCTCTCCGGCGGCTGGAAACAACGCCTGGCCCTGGGCTGCGCCATCGTCCACAGCCCGCAGGTCATCTTTTTAGACGAGCCGACCGCCGGCGTCGATCCGATCAGCCGCCGCGAGTTCTGGGGACTGATCTATGCCATGGCCAAAAAAGGCGTCACCGTCCTCGTCACCACCCACTATATGGACGAGGCCGAACTGTGCCAGCGCGTCGGCTTTTTGAGCGAGGGCAAACTGGTCGCCCTCGACACGCCCGACAAACTCAAGCAAACGCAAATGCGCGGCCACGTCCTCGAGATCGCCTGTCGCAACAGCGAACAGGCGGTGCGCATCTTGCGCCAGGCGCAAACCGGCGGCAAGCTGCCCTTTGACGAAATCGCCCTCTATGGCGCGCAAATCCACGCCGTCGTCCCCGACGCCGAGCGATACAAAGAGCCAATCTGGACGCTATTGACCGGACATGGCATCGACGTGCAAGCCATCGAATGGATCGCGCCGACACTCGAAGATGTATTCATTTCATCGGTTCAAGCAAGAGGTGAATAATGTTGGAAAATCCCGACTCGATAAAAGAAATGCACAAATTCAATCCCGAATTTACACAAACCGTCGAAAAAGGCGTAGCCGCGTTAAAAGCCGGCCAACGCCAACGCGCCAAAAAACTGTTCGGCCAGGTTGTACAACTCAATCCCAACAACGCCACTGCGTGGCTGTGGTTGAGCCGCAGCGTCGATCAGGAACAACGCCGCCAGGACTGTCTGGCGCGCATCCGGCAGATCAACGCGGCCCGGGCCGCCAGGCAAAACCACGTCGAACGTCCAACGCCGGAACCGGGCGGCCCAACCTCGCCCGCTGATCAGCCGGCGCCGGCCGGCCAGCGACAGATATGGCGGCCACGCGCCGCGCGCCGCTGGCTCTATGCAGCGATCGCCAGCCTCCTGCTCGTCGTCGCCGGCGCGACAACCCCCTTGTTCCATTGGCAGTCGGCGCAGGCGCAAAGCGAACCCAACAACGCCGCCGGCAAGCCGCTAGAAGCGTCGGGCGTGATCCGCGCCGACGAAGTGCTGCTCGCCAGCGAATACGGCGGGCGCATCACCGCCCTGCCCGTCCAAAAAGGCGACCCCGTCAACGCCAACGATCTGCTCGTCCAACTCGACACCGCATTGCTCGACGCCCAGATCAAAGCCGCCCAGGCCGCCGTCGCCCTGGCCCAAGCCGGGCTGGCCCAGGCACAAGCCGGCGCGCGTCCGGGCCAACTCGCCATCGCCCAGGCGCAGTTGGCGCAAGCGCAGGCCGTCCGCGTGGCCGCCATGCGGGCCGTCAGCGACACGATGTTGTTGGTGCGCAACCCGCAAGAGATACAGATGCAAATCGCGGTCATGCAGCAGCAAATCCATTCCGCGCAACTCGCCATCGAAAAAGCCGTCGCCTTTAAGGACGCCGCCGAGATTGGCAAAAACGAGTTCCAAGACGCGCAAAAGAAAATAGAGGACGCCGGAGGGGCGGGCACACACCGCGTCCCCGTTCCCGGCGCGCCGCCCGGCACCGTTTTGGAATACACCATCCCCTCGCTGCCGCTGGAAATGCACCTCATTCCCAACCAATGGTGGCAGGCCTGGGTCGGCGTCAACGCCGCCGTCGCCCAAAAAACAGGCCTGGAAGCCTCGCTGACCAACCTGTACGCGCGCCAGACCCGTCCACAAGACCTGCAAGCGCGCGTCGATCAGGCCCTCGCGGCGCTGGCTCAAGCCCAGGCCCGAACGCTCGCCGCGCAGGCGCAGGTCGATGCGCTCAAGGCGGGCGCGACCCCCGAACAGATCGCCGCCCTGGAAACCAAAGTCGAACAAGCCCAAGCCGCCCTCGACACCCTGATCTCGCAAAAAGCAATGATGACCCTCCAGTCCCCCATCGACGGCATCGTGGTCTCCCTCGCGGCGCACCAGGGAGAAATCGCCGCGCCGGGGGCCACGCTGGTTGCCATCGCCAATCTCGATCAAGTCAAACTGACCGTATACCTGCCCGAAACGCAGATCGGGCACATTAGCCTGGGACAACAAGTCCGGGTCGCCGTGGACAGTTTCCCCAACCGAACCTTTACCGCCACAATCACCCACATCGCCGACCACGCCGAATTTACCCCCCGCAACGTGGCGACCCAGGAAGAACGAGTCAACCTGGTCTTTGCCGTCGAACTCGGCCTGAACAACGAGGACGGCGCGCTCAAACCCGGCATGCCCGCCGACGCGATCTTTGGAAATTAGGAGCAAACAGCGATGAAATATATCAAACCTGTGATCATATTGGCGCTTGTCGGCGCTTTGGCGAGTACACTGTTTGCCGGCTGCCAGGCAATGGGCGTCAACGGCAAAAACCCCCAGCTCGAGGCCCTGGTGCAAAAAACCCTGGGCAAAATCCAGACCGGCAAAAACGGCCCGCTGACGGCGTCGGGCGTCATCCAGGCCGACGAGATCCGCATTGCCGCCGAGTTGGGCGGGCGGATCGTTCGCATCGAGACGCAAAAAGGCGAAAACGTCCGCGCCGGCCAGGTGTTGATCGAACTGGACGCCACGCAACTGTTGAACAAACTGGCCCAAGCCCAGGCCGCCGTCGCCGCCGCGCAAGCCGATCTGGCCGTCGTCCGCGCCGGAGCGCGCGCCGAAGAAATCGCCGCCGCTCAAGCGATGCTGTCGCTGGCGCAAGCGCAGCGCGACGGCGCCGGAGCAACCTGGCAAAACGCCCTGGAAGCCATTTCCAACCCGCAAGAGCTTGACGCCCAAATCATCGAGGCGCAAACCCAAGTCGATCTGGCCGAACAAAACGCCATCCTGGCCCAGGCGCAACTCGAACGCGAAAAACTGTTGCGCAACCAGACGCCCAAAAACTCGACCCGGCGCGAGATCGCCGACCTGCACCTGCTCGCCGCCGAAAAGGCACTCGCTGCCGCCCAGGCCGATCTAGAGACGGCCCGGACTTGGCTCCACTGGCTGCAACTGATCCGCCGCAAACCGCTGGGTCTGATCGTGCAGGCCAACGCGGCCAAAGGACAATACGAGATCGCCGCACAAGGCACGGGTGTTGCCCAGGCCCAACTGGACGATCTGTTGGCCGGCGCGACGCCGCAAGAGATCGCCGTCGCCGAGCGCGCCGTCGAGTTGGCCGAGGCGCAACTGGGTATCCTGACCGCTCACCTGGCCAAATTCACGATCGCCAGCCCCACCGACGGCGTCGTCCTCGATCAAACCATGCACGTTGGCGAATTGGCCGCCCCCGCCGCGACCATCCTCACCCTATCGGATTTGAGCCAGGTGACGCTCTCGGTCTATGTGCCGGAAAACCGCGTTGGACAGGTGTGGATTGGACAAAAAGTACAGGTGACGGTCGACAGTTTCCCCGGCCGGGTCTTTGCCGGTCAAGTATCAAGCATCGGAAACCAGCCTGAATTTACGCCACGCAACATCGCCACCAAAGAAGAACGGCTAAACACGTTCTATGCCATCGAAATCACACTCGCCAACCCCGACCGCGCGCTCAAACCCGGCATGCCCGCCGACGCGGCCTTTGCGGACGACCGGCCCTGACACGGCACAACACGCGCAACATTCACTGGACAGGAACGGCGAAAGCGAATATAATACCGCCCATTATGAGCGACAAATTTCAACCCTGTCCAAACTGCCAAAAACAGGTCCAAAAACTGTCATACTGTCCACACTGCGGCTGCCAACTCGACGCCTCGCCCATCGACAAAAAAAGCGAGAAACGCGCGCGCCGCCGGGCATTCACCCGGCGCTGGATCCTGCCCATCGTGCTCTTGCTCGTCGTGATCGCCTTTGGCATCCTGGGCCTGGCGCTCAAGGGCTTTCGCGACGGCACCGCCGAACAACTGCTGCGCAAACGACACCAGGCCGACATTCACTACAATCGGGGACTGGTCTGGCTCCAGGTCGGCCAACCCGAAATGGCCGAAGCTGAATTTCAGGAAACATTGCGCCTGGTCGCCGACTATCCAGACGCAGCCGCACAGATCCAAACCGCCCAGGTTCAACAGACGGTCACACCCACGCCGGCGGCAACGACAACCGCAGCGTCAACCCGCACGCCGCTCGTCCCCACACCCACAACCCAGGTGATCGTCATCCCGGCAACCGAAATCCTGTTCAAAGAAGCCCAGGCGCATTACAAAAACCAGGAATGGGAAGAGGCCATTTCCAAATTGACCCAGATCAGAGAACTGGACGGCACCTTTAACGCCGACCAGGTGGTCGAAATGCTGTTCCAAAGCCACTACCGGTACGCCACCGAATTGGACAAACAAGGCATCCTCGAAGACGCCATCGCGCACTATGACGCCGCGCTCCATATCCGCCCGCGCGTTCAAGAGATCGAGGATCTGCGGCGCTGGGCCGATCTTTATTCCAGGGCGCTGGGCGTTTGGGAAGTCGATTGGGAGCGCGTGATCACCAACCTGACCTCGATCTATCTCCAAAACCCAACATACAAAGACGTACCAAACCGTCTATATATGGCCTGCATCACCCAGGCCCAAATCATGGCCGACCAGCAACGCTGGTGCGCGGCCTCTGAGCTGTACGAACAAGCACTCAAAGTCCACAACCAGGACGCCAGCCTGACCGAGCAGGAACGCCAGGAGCGGCAAATCGAAAGCGTGACCGAATTGGAAACCAAAATCGGCCATCTGTGCGACACGGCAGGGACGTTGCCCAAAGAGACGCCAAGCGCCGCCGGCGAATGGCCGCCTCCGGGCGTGGTCTCAACCGGCACCCTCTTTGCCACCTGCTATGACTATCAAACCGACCAGTCGAGCATCTGTTTCCAAAACGCCGTGGACAATACCTTTTCCACCTGGATCACCCAAACCGAACAGCCGGCCCTGACCCTCAACGGCGCGCTGTTGGCATACCGCTCCACCGCTCCCGAACACCCCGGCCTGTACGCGATCGACACCGCCGCCCACGGCCTGGTGATCAGCGGCAGCGCCGCGATCACCACCAGCCTCCTCATCAGCCGGAACGAAATCATCACCATCACCACCAACGCCCAGGCCCACTATCCCACCTGGTCGCCGGATGGCGCGCAGGTAGCCTATACCGCCTATGATGACGAAAAAGAAAACTGGTTTATCTATATCGTCGATATGACGCATCCTGGTGCGCCGCAGCGCATTCACCAGGGAGAATGGCCCAGTTGGGGGCCAACCGGGCTGCTGGCCTTTACCGGATGCAACGGCGACAACAGCTGCGGCATCTATCTCTACGATCCAGATCAGCGCACCTTTACCAGGCTCACGGCATCCTCACAAGACAAAGCGCCCACCTGGTCGCCCACCGGCCGCACCCTGGTCTACATGTCCGACGTAGGCGGGATCAGTTCCAACCTCTATGCCGTCAACACCGACGGGTACGTCTGGCAAATCACCCAAAACATCTCTACCGACGCCGTGCCGGTCTGGTCGCCCGACGAGCAAACCATCGCCTATGTCACCAACCACCGCAACGACTGGACCATCTATACCACGCTCCCCAAAGGGGACTATTTGCAAAAAACACGCATCGCCATCGTCGGCGCCGAAAGCGCCGATTGGCCCAAATTCCGCTTACAATGGATCGCGCCGGTCGTCCGGCTGGCCGATCGGCCATAACAGCATTCCTGGCTATACACGGAATGGCATTGCAGCTGCTCCCGCCGGATCGCCAGATCCGGCGGCTGAACAAGCCGAATACGACCGGGTTTGCCATCTTGGGCCTGGATTTGGCAATCCAGGCCGAGCGCCAGTCAGGGCTGTTCAATTCTCCAATCCGGCGGTTGAAACCGCGTCTGGCGAGCCGTTGGCTGGTCGTCCCCCTACG
>CAYZYE010000089.1:0-14372 GCA_964481205.1 uncultured Anaerolineae bacterium
GATTTGACAAAGGCGACCAAATATAGTAAAATCCACTTTGTAAGTCTAGTGTACTTATAAACTTCCCCATTGCCCGGCCAAATAGATCGAATCGGTCCGAGTGTGAAAAAAGCAACGCGCCAACAAACCAAAAAACACAACACCCAACTGATCCTCAAAACGATCTATGATCGCGGAGAGATCAGCCGCGCCGACATTGCGCGACTAACGCACTTGACGCGCACCACCGTCTCTGACATGGTCGCAGAACTGCTCAAAGAAGGACTGGTCGCCGAAACCGGGCAAGGGCCATCGGCGGGCGGCAAGCCGCCAATTCTGGTGAGCGTCACCGATGACTCGCGGCACATCATCGGCATCGATCTGGCCAGCGATAAACTTCGCGGCGCGATCATTAACCTGAGAGGCGAGGTCAAACACCGCCTGCGCCTGTCAACCGAAACCCTGGACGGGGCGGCGGCGCTGGAGCGCGTCTACGATTTGATCGATGGCTTGATCGCCATGGCCGACAAACCCATTCTCGGCATCGGCATCGGCTCACCCGGCCTGATGGACGCCCACCACGGCGTGGTGATCAACTCGGTCAACATGGCCTGGCACAATCTGGCGCTGCGTAAACTGCTGACCGCGCGTTATGACCTGTCCGTCTATATCGCCAACGACTGCCAGATCGCTGCCCTGGGCGAATTTGCCTTTGGCGACACCAAAAATTTGTCCAGCCTGATCTTTATTAAAATCGGTCGCGGCATCGGCGCCGGTATTATCCTGAACCGCCAATTATATTATGGCGACGGCAGCTATGGCGCCGGCGAAATCGGCCATGTGATGGTCGTCGAAAATGGCGAACACTGCCCGTGCGGCCACTATGGCTGCCTCGAAACGATCGTCAGCAACCACGCCATCGTCAAACAAGCCCAGGCGCTGGCCCAAAAAGTGCCGTCGTCACACTTGAACACATCTCGCGCCACACTGTCCGAGATCACGATCGACGACATCCGGCAGGCGTTAGAGCAAGGCGACGCCGCCGCCAAAAAAGTAGTCGACCGCGCCGGGTTCTTCCTGGGCAAAGCGCTCGCCAACCTGGTGGGCGTGCTGGGTATCCGACATATTGTCATCGGCGGCAGCGTATCCAAACTGGGACGGCACTTGATCGCGCCGGCGCAGCGGCAGCTCAACCAAAGCACATTGGCGGCGCTAGCCAACGAAACCGAGATTTCGATATCGGGACTTGGTCAGGACATTGTCATTTTAGGCGCGGCCGCGCTCGTCCTATCCCGTGAACTCGGCATCTAGAAAATCGCTGAAAAAAAAAGACCGAGGACGCCGAGATCATCTTGTTTTGTGAGTATTTACGGTGATACTCGATGGTTTCTTTCTCTGCAATCACGGCGTTCTCTGCGGCTGACGGGTTCTGGCCGTAAAATCTGACATGCTCTAGTGACCCATTTGACAATTGATTGGCTCTATAGTATAACGGTGACAAGTTGGAAAATCAAGCCCAACGATGAATCGGTAATGCTCATCCTGCTCTTCCCCAATACAAGAGCCTCTCTTTGCCCAATTGAACGGTGAAAGGAGAAACAATGTGAGTGCAATCGCTCGAGACCGATCAACCCCCTCCGGCGGACTGGATATCGCTCGTATCGCCAAGACGATCTATCACAGCTACTATGTCCGGCAGGTAAGCAAGGCATTGTTCACCGTCTTTTTTGTGACCACCTTGATCTTTTTCCTGGTGCGGCTGATGCCTCAGAACCCCATTGAAAACTATGTGAACGACATGGTCATCAATGAAGGCAAAAGCCGGCAAGAGGCGTTGGACGAAGCAAAAGCCATCTTTGCCATTGATCTGGATGCGCCGCTGTACACCCAGTATTTCGACTACCTGGGCAAGTTGTTCAGAGGCGATATGGGCATCTCCCTGCTGGCGCGCGGCACCCCGGTATCAGAGATCATCAAGGCGGTGCTGCCCTGGACGCTCTTTAGCGTAGGCACTTCACTGATGATTAGTTTTACGATCGGGGTTTTTTTGGGCACAATCATCGCTTACCGTCGTGATACGGCGTTGGACCCCATTGTATCCGGACTTTCTTCGCTGTTGAGCGCCATCCCCGGTTATTTGCAGGCCATTCTGATCATTGTCTTTTTGGGCGTGCAGTTCAAAATCAACGGCAAAGCACTGGTGCCAATCGCCCAGATGCGCGGCGCGTATACGCCGGGCATAGTTCCGGCTTTTACCTGGGTCTTTTTCAAGGACATGCTTTTTCACGCCGCCTTGCCCATTGCCACCTATGTATTGTCTTCGGTTGGCGGCTGGACTCTGGCAATGAAAAGCAACACGATCAACACTCTGGGCGAAGATTATGTCACCGTCGCCCGGTCGCGCGGCCTTTCAGACCGGCGGATTGCTACTGCCTATGTGGGACGCAACGCACTGCTGCCCCTGGTCAGCAGACTGGCGATCAGTATCGGCTTTGTCATTGGCGGTTCGACGATTATCGAAACCTATTATGTTTATCCTGGCATTGGCAAACGCTTGGGCGGAGCAGTGTCGCAGAGAGATTACCCGGTGATGCAAGGCGTGTTCCTGATGATCACCTTTGTCGTCATCTTTGCCAACCTCCTGGCCGATCTGCTTTACAGCGTGCTCGACCCGCGCATCCGGATAGCGGGAGGAGAATGAACAATGACTGAAGATGCGGTACGCAGCACAACCGTCTATCAGCGCACAGCCAAAGACATATTCCTGGGACTCGTGAACGGGCTTGGCAAATTTTTTAAATTGATGGCCCATAACAAAATCGGGTTCACTGGCTTTGTGATTGTCGTTTTGTACTTTGTCGTCTCTTTTTTGGGGCCTCAGTTCATCCCGGCTGACAACAAAACCAAAGTGGATCGTATCTTTGAACCACCATCCTGGCGGCACCCGTTGGGCATGGATCACCAGGGACGAGACGTATTCTCCCAGGTCGTGAACGGTGGGCGAGACGTTCTACTCACCTCTTTGCTGACCGCAGCGCTCACGACGGTGATCGGCATTACGCTGGGCGCGCTGTCGGCCATTGTGGGTGGAGGCGTGGACGGCTTTTTGGTCATGTTGGCCGACATTTTTATGGCCGTGCCCCGCTTTCCTCTTCTGGTCGTGTTGGCCGGCTTTATCCAGGTCAGCAGCATGGTGCTGCTGGCGCTGATTCTGGCGATGCTCGGATGGCCGGGCCTGTTCCGCGCCATCCGGGCGCAGGTGCTCTCACTGCGCGAACGCGACTATATCGAGGCCGCAGTAACGCTTGACCTGGGCACCTGGCACATTGTGTTCAAAGAAATCTTGCCCAACATGATGAGCTATATTGCGATCAGCTTTGCTTTTGCGATCACCAGCGCTATTTACCAACAAGTTGGCCTGGTGCTCTTGGGACTGGTTCCTTTTTCCAGCCAAAACTGGGGGGTGATGATCAGCATCGCCTGGACCAGAGGAGCGATCTTTTACAAAGACGCGGCCGTGTACATTTTGGCCCCGGTCTTTACCATCGCCATCTTTCAGTTGGCGATGGTGTGGATGACCCGCTCGTTGGAAGAAGTGTTCAATCCCCGCCTGAGAGGACGGTCATAAAAGATGGCTATGGAAAACACTACGATCAAACAGCTCCCCTGGAGCAAAGGCAACGTCGCCGACGCCCTGCTCTCTGTGCGCAACGTACACATTGAATACTGGGCCGAACGCGGACAGGTCAAAGCCACGCGGGGCGTGGACTTTGACATCTTGCCCGGCGAAAGCCTTTCGCTGATTGGCGAAAGCGGCTGCGGCAAGACCACACTGGGACTGGGCTTGATCCGCTTGCTGGTCAAGACGGCCGACATCACCCAGGGCCAGGTCATATACCGGCACAACGGCGTAACGCAAAATATTTTGACTCTGGAACCGGAGGAACTGCGCCAATTTCGCTGGCAAGGCTGCGCGATGGTCTTCCAGGCCGCGCAAAGCGCCTTCAACCCCGTGTTGCGTATCCGCGACCAGATGTATGAAACGGTCAAGGCGCACCGTTCTACCACCCGCGCCCAAGTCAACCGTATCGCCAGTGAACTGTTGGAACGAGTGCAGCTCGACCCCGCGCGCGTGCTCCGCTCTTTTCCGCACGAGCTGAGCGGCGGAATGCGACAGCGCGTGCTGATCGCTATGTCGCTGCTGCTGAACCCGCCACTGATCATCCTCGACGAACCGACCACGGCGCTCGACATTTTGACCCAGCGCACGATCATCGACTTGCTTAGAGCACTACAAAATGACTTGAAATTTGCAATGATGTTCATCTCGCACGACCTGTCGCTGGCCGCCGAGTTGGCCAATCATGTGGCGACAATGTACGCCGGGCGCATCGTCGAATACGGCACGGTCAACCAGATTTTCTATGAACCTCGCCATCCCTACACACTGGGCTTGATCAAGGCCGTGCCCACCGTCACCGGCGGTTTCGAAGACCTGAGTTCGATCGCCGGCACACCACCCGACCTGATTGATCTGCCATCGGGGTGCAAATTTCACATCCGTTGCCCGTTCGCCACCCAACGTTGCCATCAAGAAGAACCGGACTTGGTCCACATTGGCCCCGAACACGCTGCGGCCTGTTTCTACTGGCAAGAAGTCGAAAAACAAGCCGACAAGACATGGGACGAAATCCAAGGAGTAGAAGCATGAGCGTGGACACACTAGCGTCAACCCCGTTAATCGAGGCTCGGAACCTGGGACGCTCCTTTGGCTCGCGGCGAAACAAAATCTGGGCGGTAGACGACGTCTCGTTCCAGGTGCCCACCGGTGACATCCTCTGTCTGGTCGGCGAAAGCGGCTGCGGCAAAACCACCACCGGCAAAGTCATCGCCGGACTGCTCAAACCGTCGGCCGGCGAGATACGTTTTCAGGGACGCAACATCTGGGAACTGGACAAGAGCGAGTTCAAGCACTATCGCACCGCCGTACAGCTCATTCACCAGGACCCTTATGCGTCATTGAATCCTATGCAGACCATTTACGACATCATCACCGCGCCGCTGTTCCGGCACAACCTGGTCTCCAGCCGCGCTCACGCCTGGCAGCGCTGCATTGAACTGTTCAACATTGTGGGTCTCACCCCACCCGAGGATTTGCTCAAAAAGCACCCCCACGAGTTGAGCGGCGGTCAGCGCCAGCGCGTATCGGTCGCCCGCGCCTTGACCGTAAACCCCAGCTTTATCGTCGCCGACGAAGCCGTGTCTATGGTCGATGTCTCGATCCGGGTCAGTTTGTTGACCATGCTCGGGCGGCTGCGCGACGAATTTGGTGTAACCTTTTTGTTCATCACCCACGACCTGGCGCTGGCCAAATATTTCGCCTGGGAAGGACGGATCGCGGTCATGTATGTCGGCAACATGGTCGAAGTGGCCGATACACCGCGCCTGGTGAACGATCCGCTTCATCCTTATACACAAGCTTTGCTCTCTGCCGTGCCCGAAGCCGACCCGGAACTGACGCGCAACAAAAAACGTGTTCCCTTGCGCAGCCAGGACATTCCCAGCCTGCTGAACCTTCCGACAGGGTGCCATTTTCACCCGCGCTGCCCACGTTTTGTGGAGGGGTTGTGCGACGCCGAGCGCCCAACGTTGTTCGACACCGGAGACGGCCGCCAGGTGGCCTGCCACGTTGTGGCGCGGGAGAGAGGACTGGCCTGATGCTCGGCCCGCAAGTCGGACGCGCCGCATTCCGCATCGCTTTTATGATGGTTTCTGTTGCTTTGGTGATGCTCTTTGTGCTCACGCCGGGCAGCGCCGAATACATCATCTCGGTGATCACGCTGGTGCTGGGCATCGTCTTTATGGGCATTGTCTTTATCCTGGTTCGCGTGATCGACTAGGAACGAATTCTAAAATATCATAGATAAATGTATAGCACAGTATATCTGAACTTGGGGGTGTGTTTCATTTACTTTGTAGCTATCCGTCTATGCGCCGCCCGCAAGGGGCGATGCTACGGACGCCCAAACCATTTGAAACACACCCAAATCCAATAGAAAGGAGGCGCCTGGAACCAAAGACCCATTTTTACAGCAAATGTTCTATTAGATTCTAACTTAGGAGGATCAAATGAAAAAGCGTCTGCTCTTAACCGCGATCAGTTTGATCGCAATCGTGGCAACCATCACTGCCTGTGCCACACCAACGGCCCAGATCATTGAAAAAAAGGTCGAAGTCACCAAAGTTGTCACCCAGGTGGTCAAAGAAATCGTCAAAGAGACCGTCGTCGTCGAAGGTAAAGAAGTCGAGGTCACCAAAGAAGTCACCAAAGTCGTGGAAAAAGAAGTCGTCGTCACCGCCACGCCCGACCCGTCCAAGAAAAAACCGGCCATCTTTTACGCCGCGTACCCTTACTCGGTTCCCCCAGCGGGTCACTTTAACGCCTTTGCCTCCGGCTTTCTCAGCGTTGGCATCTATCGCGGTCTGATGGAAGTACCCTTGTTCTACTACAAGTGGGCCAGCGACGAGTACATCCCCATGTTGGGCACCGACTATGAAATCGTCCCGCCCAACAAGCTGATCGTCAAACTGCGCAAAGGCGTCAAGTGGAGCGACGGCACGGACTTTACCGCCAAAGACGTCGTCTCGCACTTTACGCTGCGCCGCCTGCAAGGGGGCAGCGTGTGGAACTATTTGGGCGAGGTTACCGCCACCGACGACTATACCGTCGAATTCACTATGGAAAAACCGGCCCTGCCGGTGATCCGCATGGTGCTGCGCCAAGAACACATCACCCCCGCCTCGGTATACGGCGAATGGGCTGAAAAAGCACAGGCTTTGTTCGACGACGGCAAAGTTGCCGAAGATCAAGAATGGAAAGACCTGCGCAACGAGTTGGGCGAATTCCGTCCCACCGAGCGCGTCGTCACCGGGCCGTACACGATCAGCAGTCTGGACGATGTGGGCGAAGCCCGCCTGACCATGAACAAAAACCCCACCTCATGGTGGGCCGACAAGGTCAAGTTTGATCAAATCTACAGCTACCAGGGCGAGACGCCGGTCGTCACCCCGCTGGTTATGGCCGGTCAAGTCGACTATGCCACGCACGGGTTCGCCCCGGCCACCGAAAAGGCCTTCCAGGAATTGGGCATCCGCATCTTGCGCCCGCCCATATTCTCCGGCCCGGCCATCCTCTTTAACATGAAGATGCACCCCTTTGAGATGCCCGAGTTCCGCAAGGCCATCGCCCACGCGATCGATATGGACGAGAACGCCTTTGTCTCATTGGGCGAGTCGGCCAAGAACCAAATCTATATGACCGGCGTCAGCGACAACTTTATCACCAACTGGCTGACCCAAGACCAGCTCGACGGCATGAACAAGTACGAGTACGATGAGGCCAAAGCGGCCGAGATGCTCAAGAGCATCGGCTTTAAGAAAGGCGATGACGGCATCTGGGTCGACGATCAGGGCAAAAAGTGCGAGTACGAATTGACCGTGCCCGCCGAGTACGCCGACTGGAGCGGCGCGGCCGAGAACGTCGCCGAGCAGCTCAGCGACTTTGGGATCAAGGTCGTTATGCGCGGCGTCAACTTTCGCCAGCACGGCCCCGAAGTGGATGACGGCAACTTTGAGTTAGCCATCCGTGGCTGGGGTTCGGGCAACCCGCATCCTTACTTTGCCCTCCGCCGCGACTTTCGCACCCACAACCTGGCCGTTCTCAAGGACGGCGGCGATGAGACCAAGCCCGGCATGTACTATCCGCTGGAGCGCACGCTTGCCGACGGTACCAAAGTCGACATCGAGCAGATGATCGTCGACTGCCCCGAAGGCCTGGATATGGAAGCGCAAAAAGGCCGCGTTTATGAACTGGCCAAGATCTTTAATGACGAGCTGCCCATTGTCCCGCTGTGGGAACGCTACGGCAATAACCCCATCCAGGACGGGCTGCACACCACCGGCTGGCCGCCGGACGACGACCCAATGTTCAAGAACAGCCCCTATGCGGACTCGTTCGTGGTCATCTGGATCCTCGACGGCACCGTTGGCCCGCTTGAGTGAGCTTGATGCGCACACAATGACGTGTGTGTTGTAAACAAAAAATCGGGGCGCAGCAATGCTGCGCCCCGATTTGCGTCGGGTGTGTTTCGTCTGATTTGCCGCCGCGCCGCCGTAAACAAACACCGCCGGACAAGACGGACTTGCCAGTGCTGGCTCTCCGGGCACGTTCAGGGCGCGCGGGTGTGGACGGATTTCATCCAGCGCTGGCTCTTCAGGCCAGCGCGTTCTGAGGAGAAGCGTATCCGGCGGCGCGAAGCCTAACCCCGCAAACGTCGCCGCGCCCGCTGGCAGCGCGGACACTCGTGCCCCTCGTACTCGGTGCCGCACACTGCGCAGATGTGCTTTGTTCCCCTCTCGGCCGAGATTTCAGAGGCGATCACCACCACCGGCCGTCCTTGCGCCAACTCGAGCCAATCTTGCAGCGGCTTGCCGTCGATGACCCACACGCCGTCGTCTGTGCATTGCAACAAGCCGCTCAGTACCTTGGCCCCCATTTCGTAACCCCGGTTCATCAACTGCCGCGCTTCATATTTTGTAATCGACATATCTTTTACCTTTGCAACACACGAACGTCGCCTTGCCGCCGGGTCACACGCTGCTCATCGAGATATTCCAGGATGGCTACGGCATATTTACGACTTGTATGGAACATATCGCGCACCTGGGCCAGCGTAATGTCACCTTGTTCCCGAATGCGCTCGACGATCTGCGCCTGAGCGCGGGTCAACGTCTCACCGAGCAAGATGACATCGGCGTTGGCGCGCACCAAAGTGCCATTTTCAACGAGGGCGTTCAACACCTCGCTGTCCAACCGGGCCTCGCAATCACCAACCGACGGCGTGGCCAAAGGCGCGCGCCGAAACGTCGCCAACAGCGCGTCGACATCGCGCTGCTGCGCGGCGCTAAAACGCACCCGATGGCCGGCCAGCCACACACTCGATGCGTCCGCGACGACAATGCCCTCGTGCGCGGCGCGCTCGACGATTTGATTGAACAATTTGCCCCCAACCTCCCGCCCGCGCTCTTGGAGACGGCTGCGCAGTTCCTCGCGCGGCATCCCCTTGCGCAACGGCCAGGAAGCGTGGTAAGCGCCGAGGATCGCCTCGATCCGCGCCGTCAACGCATGCCAACCATCGGCCGAGAGCAAAAAAGAACCGCCGGACACAACCATCGGTCCGGCATCTGGCAGACCGCCGAGTACCAGCGCCTGATTCTCGCCCAACAATGCCTCCAACGCCTCGTCAACCGCGCCCCGGTCCCAGGGGATGGCCCGAAACAACTCGCGCGCGCTGCAAGGCTGCAAACGTTCCAACGTTTGCAAGACAATCTCTTGCGGCGATCCAAAAGCCAGCGTCTCCAACCGCTCGATCACCCCGGGCTTGAAGCGCCGGTGGCGACGTTTGGGCAGTGGATCGACCACCACCCCGCCGCCAATGGTCACACTGGGCGAAAGCCAGCGCAAAATAAAACGATCACCATGCACAAGCGCCGCCGGACGAGCGAGCCGCAGCTGCGCCCACCCCGTTTCGCCGGGGCGCAGTTGGTCGGCGCCCAACAAACGCACATGGGCAGCGATCTCGGCCGCGCCGCAGAAAAAGTCAACCTCGGTATTATGCTTGAGCGGCTGCGGCGCCTCGGCCAGATAGCGCAGCTGCACATCGATCAACTGGGTGTTCGAGAGCAAACCGGGCCGCGTGACCACCTCGCCAACCGCGACCTCGTCCTTGGACACCCCGCCCAGGTTGACCGCCACGCGGCTGCCCGGCAAGGCTTGTTCGATCCTCGTCTTGTGCGTCTGCAAGCCGCGAATCCGCGCCCGGCGGCCAGAGGGCAAAAGTTCGATCTCGTCGCCAATACGCAACGCGCCCCCAATCAACGTCCCCGTGACCACCGTGCCGAATCCGGCCACGGTAAACACGCGATCGACGGACAGGCGCGGCCGGTCGTGATCGACCTGCGCCGGCGTGCTTTGCAGGCACGTCTCCAACTCGACAAGCAGCGCGTCCAGCCCGGCGCGGGTGACAGCCGAAACGGGCACGATCGGCGCCTCTTGCAAACAGGTGCCTTCGAGCTGCTCGATCACGTCGGCTGTCACCAACTCGATCCATTCCGGGTCATCGACCAGATCGACCTTGGTCAGCGCGATCACCCCGCCGTTGATCTGGAGCAGGTCCAAAATCGCCAAATGCTCGCGCGTCTGGGGCATCATACCCTCATCGGCGGCGATGACCAGCAGCGCCGCGTCGATGCCGCCGACGCCGGCCAGCATATTCTTGATAAAGTCCCGGTGTCCGGGCACATCGACGATCCCCACCTGCTCGCCGCCGGGCAAAGTCAGCCAGGCAAAACCGAGCACGATGCTCATTTCGCGTTCTTTTTCGGCCTGCAAACGATCCGGATCGATGCCGGTCAACGCCTTGACCAGCGTCGACTTGCCATGATCGACATGGCCGGCCGTGCCGATAACGTGCATCTCGCCTCCAGTACCCCACTAGCTCCGCTGCCGGCGAATCTTTTTTCTTCCCCTGCGCGCCTCCATCTGCTCCGACACTTTGATCAAGTGGTTTTGCGCCATTTCATTGCGCAACCGAACGTCATCGGCCAATGTTTCCCACAAATAACCCACCTGGTCCTGGTTGTCGATGCTGCGCTCCTCGACCACCTGAAGCCGCTCGATCTGCTCGGCTTCGCGCCGGCCGTGATCGTGCCACTGTTGATCCCAGAGCAGTTTTTCACGCTGCCACCGCTTTTCGGCCTGCGCCTCCCACTCTTCCATGCGGTTTCGCTGGCGCTCTTCGGACAAACGTTCCAGTTCCGAGGTTTCGTGCTGCTCGCGTTGAAGGCGCTCGCCCAAAGACTCTAAATTCGCCATCGATCCCTTGATCTTTTGCGCCTGCTCGCCAAAAAGACGCATCTGCTCGGAAAACTCGCGCATGGTCAGCTCGCGCGATTCCTCCAGCGCGGCCCACTCGTTGAACAAACGCTGGCGCTGCTGATCGTTCAGCTGCATCTCTTCCAGGAAGCGCCGCTGCTGTTGTTGCAACTCGGCGCGAATCGTGACCAATTCGTCAATGCGCACCGTATTGCGCTGCGCCAGCTCTTCGACGACGGGCAAGCGATTGTTGAGCCGGTCCATCCCTTTGAGCAATGTCGAGGCCTGCTCTTGCAGCTGGGCGATGTTTTTGGCGTCGCGCGAACGTTGTTCTTGCAAATAGGCCACCGGGCGCACGGCGGTGTCCAATTCTTTTTCCAAATCGAGCACTTTTTGACGCAATGACAGATGCGCTTCGTTCAAACGACGATCCTCGGCGCTCTGCAAATCTATTTCTTCCTGCAACCGCGGTATGGGCGTCAACCCCTTGCGCACCTCGGCGACGGTGCGATTCACATTGTCCTGCTCGATCAATTTGATCCGCGCCGCCTCGCGCCGATCTTGCTGGTACGATTCCTCCTGCTGCTCGATCAACAGCCGGATTTCTTCCTTGTATTGATCCAACGAGCGTTCGAGCACGGTGATCCGGTTGAGCTGCATCGACATCCCTGCCAACCGCCCTTCCAGGTCTTCGATGTGACGCGCTTGCTGCTGAAGCTCTTCTTGCTGCCCATTGATGCGCTGCTGCGCCGCGATCAACTCGTTGCGATAACGGCGCACTTCTTCGTCCATCCACTCCAGATTGATAATCGGTTCTTGCTTGGCCATCGGCACTCCTCTAGGGCATTTCCAGAAAAATAACCATTCCACGTTGCTCTCGCCGAATTTGGCAATCCAGGCCGAGCAAACTGGGAGGGCTGTTCAATTCTAATGTGTAACTAAAGTCACCGTCGGCGGGGCCTCGTCGCCGTAGGGGGACGACCAGCCAACGGCTCGCCAGGCGCGGTTTCAACCGCTGGATTGTAGAATTGAACAGCCATGGCAAACTGGGATAATTCAAGTTCTGGCACTCTTTAGATCCGGATCGACCAGAGAGCGAAATATCGACATTTCTGGCTACAGTTCGTCAATCTTGTCGCCAAACATCGCCCGCTCCAGATCGTACAACTCGTCTGGCCCCAACAGCTGGGGTAAACGCTTGATCGCGTTCCTCATCCATCGCTTGAGCTGCTTGTGATTCAACACGGGCACCTCCGTCTCGGCGACATCCAGTTCAACCCCGTCGCGGACGAAAACGATGAGCGGGGTGATCGGCGGGATCGCATCTTGGGGTACGCGCTTTTTGAGCCACGTATAGAGACGCTGCACGTCATAACCGGCGTCCTGAAGCGGATTGGCCAGCGCGTCCTGCCCGCTAAAACCCAAAGCGCGCAGCCAACTGAACTTTTGCTTCCACTTTTTTCCGTCATAGGTGATCTGCCCATCGTGCAAATACGCTCTCAAGATGAAAAAGCCGGTTGGCCCAACCAGCACGTGAGGAACGGGCAAAAGATAGTGATAAAGATGATATTGATTGCTCAATCCCTTGAGCGCGCCGGTCAACGCCTCGTCAGCTCGAGGGCTTTTGGTCCAATGGTTGGCGTAATAAGCGCCAATGGTGCTGCCGAGAAAGCCCAACACCAGGCAGCCCAGGCTGACCATCACCAACTCGGGCTTGGTGATCGAGACGACCATACCCACAATGAGCACGCCCAGGCCGGCAATCGACGTCCACCGGCCTATCTGGGCGTTGATTTTGACCTTGTTTTCGTTGATAAACGGTTGCACTAGACACCTTTCTTGCTCGCGGCCACACCTTCTTCAAGCAGACGCACCAGATCGGCCTCGACCATGTCGCGCGCCAGGCGGACGGCGTTTTTCATCGCCCTGGCATCAGAGCGTCCATGCGAAATGATCACCACGCCATCGACGCCCAACAACGGCGCGCCGCCATACTCGCGGTAATCCATCAATTTAAAAACGCGCAACAGCGTTGGAAACAAGAGCAAAAAACCGGGCAAGGCCAGCAGCAGCCCCGGCAGCATCAGCGCCAGCGCCACCTTGTTCAACCAACCGCCGAGCAGCTGGTTTTTGAAAAACCGCGCCAAAAAAGAGACCAGCCCCTCGCTGAGTTTGATCATCACATTGCCGGTAAACCCATCGGTGACGATCACGTTGGCGATGCCCTTGGTCACATCTTTGCCTTCGGCATTGCCCACAAAGTTGAGGCCGCTTTGCTCCAACAGCGGAAAGGTCTCGCGCACCAATTGATTGCCCTTGTCGGCCTCCTCGCCGTTGGACACAATCGCCACACGTGGATTGGACACCCCCCACACCTTTTCGACATACGCCGCGCCCATCCGGGCAAATTGAACCAGGTTTTCGGGCTTGGGGTCCGTATTGGCTCCATTGTCGATCAATAGCGTCGGGATCGGCGAGGCCGGATAATACACCGCCAGCGCCGGCCGCTTGATGCCCCTGATCCGCCGCACGTCAAATATCGCCGAGGCCATCACCGCGCCCGAATTGCCGGCCGAGACAAAAGCATCGGCCTTGCCGTCGTGTACCAGGCGCATCCCCACGCGGATCGATGCGTCCTTTTTGCGCTTGAGGGCATCGACATGCTCATCCATCTCGATCACTTGCTCGGCGTGGACAACCGATAAAGCCAACCCCTCGGTATCGTATTTTGCCAACTCGCGTTGAATGTCACTTTCACGCCCAACCAGGATCACCTCGACGCCATACTCTTGGACCGCCTGCACCGCCCCCTGGACAACGACGCCGGGCGCGTGATCGCCGCCCATTGCATCCAGCACAATTTTCATTGCCTTTCCTCCAATTTGTTATTTTTTGCCCAACAAACGCCCTATCCCCAACCCAATCCCCATCGCCACAAAAATGATCACCGCAACCACGCCCAGCCCCACCCACTGCGCAGGAACGCCACCCGCCGGCGCCGGCGTCGATGTAGATGTAGGATAAACGATCAATGTCGGAGTAGCGGTAGGTCTGTTCAACTCGGTGATTGGCGTGGACGTCGGCGTCCAATCTGGCGTCGATGTGGCCGTCGGCGCCGGGGTCAATGTGGCCGTAGCCGTCTCGGTCGGCGCCGGCGTCCAAGTTGGTTCCGGCAACGTCGGCGTCGCGGCCGGCATCTCGGTTGGCGTTTCGGTTGGCATTTTGGTTGGCGACGGCGTGTGGGTGGGCGTGTGTGCCGGCGTCGACGTCGGCGGCGGACGAGTTGGCGTGGGCGGTTCGGCCACCGTCAAACTGGCATCGTCCCAAAAAGAAGAGTTGTACTTGGTTGGGTACTTGCACTGCCCGCGCGTGTACAATGTCACCCATTCGCCTTGCGCCTGCACCGTGACCGAAAGCGGCGTCCACAAATCGGCGGGATTGCCCTTGGCGTCGTGTCCCC